>DASSSQ010000124.1:0-17038 GCA_035708405.1 Gaiellaceae bacterium | reverse complement strand
GCTGCCGCTCGCGTTCGGGCTCGCCGTCGCGCCGGGCCGCGTCTACGTCGCCGACCGGGACGGCGTGGCGGTCCTCGACCGCGACCTGCGGCGGCTCGGCGCCGCGACGCTCCGCCGCGCGACCGGCGTCGCGACGACCGGCCGCAGCGTCTACGCCGTCTCGCCGGACCGCGTGAGCGTCTTCGTCGCGCGCTGACCTCGACTAGATTCGGGGCATGCGCGTCTACCTCGTCCGCCACGCGGAGGCGGCGCCCGGGCAGCCGGACGAGCTGCGGCCGCTGACGCCGGCGGGGCGCGAGTCGGCGCGCCGGCTCGGCGAGCGGCTGGCCGGCGAGGCGCGGGTCGACGCCGTCCTGACGAGCCCGCTCCTGCGCGCGCGGGAGACCGCGGAGGCGATCGCGAAGGCGGCTGGCGTCACGGCCGAGCCGACCGACCTGCTCGCGCCGGGCGCCGGCGACGCGGAGCTGCTCGCCGCAGTCGACGGCCGCGGCGCCGTCGTCGTCTGCGTCGGCCACCAGCCGGACTGCGGCCGCATCGCCGCCGCGCTCGCCGGCGGCGCCGAGCCTCCCTTCCCGCCCGGCGGGATCGCGCGGCTAGATTTGGCCGTGTGACCGCCATCCGCGTCCGCGAGCTCCGCAAGTCCTACGGCTCGCACGAGGCGGTGCGCGGGATCGACTTCGAGATCGAGAGCGGCGAGGTCTTCGGCCTGCTCGGCCCGAACGGCGCCGGCAAGACGACCACCGTCGAGATCCTCGAGGGCTACCGGCGCCGCTCCGGTGGCGAGGTCGAGGTGCTCGGCGAGGACCCGGAGAAGGCCGGCGTCGCGTTCCGCGAGCGCGTCGGCGTCGTGCTCCAGTCGTCGTCGCTCTACCCGGCCCTGACCGCGCGCGAGCACCTGCGCGTCTTCGCCGGCTACTACGCGAGGTCGCGCGACGTCGACGAGGTGATCGCGCTCGTCGGCCTGGCGGAGAAGGCGGATGCGAAGGTGCGCACGCTCTCCGGCGGCCAGAAGCGGCGGCTCGACCTCGGGCTCGCGCTCGTCGGCGACCCCGACCTGATCTTCCTCGACGAGCCGACGACCGGCTTCGACCCGGCCGCGCGCCGCAACGCGTGGGAGACCGTGCGCGGCCTGCGCCGGCTCGGCAAGACGATCCTGCTCACGACCCACTACCTCGACGAGGCCGAGCAGCTCGCCGACCGCGTCGCCGTGCTGCGCGAGGGGCAGATCGTCACGGTCGGCCGCCCGTCCGAGCTGACCGGCGGCCAGGTCGAGACCGAGATCCGCTACCGGCGCAACGGCGAGGTCGTCGTCCTGCGCACCGGCGAGCCGACGCGCGTCCTGCACGAGCTGACGGCCGAGGCGGTCGCCGCCGGCCGCGAGCTGGACGGGCTCGAGGTGCGGCGGCCGACGCTCGAGGACGTCTACCTGCAGCTGACCGGAGGCGACGCGGAGTGACGCTCTTCCTGCACGAGCTGCGCACCGAGCAGCTGCTCTTCTGGCGCAACCGCGAGGCGGCGATCTTCACCTTCCTGCTGCCGATCGTCTTCTTCCTGATGTTCGGCGCGATCTACGGCAACGACCGGATCGAGCACCGCTACCGGGGCGCGGCCTACCTGGAGGCGGGGATGATCGGCTACGGCGTCGCCGCGACTGCGTTCGCCGGGCTCGCGATCACGCTCGTGATCCGGCGCGAGAGCGGGATCCTCAAGCGCGTCCGCTCGACGCCGCTGCCGCCCGGCGTCTACATCGCCGCCGTGCTCGGCTCGACGCTGATCGTCTTCGCGGTCCAGGCGGTGCTGATCGTCGTGCTCGGCAAGCTGCTCTTCGGCGTCGGCTTCCCCGACCTGCCCGGCTCGCTGATCCTGGCGCTCTTGCTCGGCGCCGCGACCTTCGCCGCGCTCGGGCTCGCGATCACGGCTGCGGTGCGCTCGGCGGAGGGCTCGTCGGCGGTGATCAACATCGTCTATCTGCCGATGGCGATCATCTCCGGGACGTTCTTCTCGCCGCACAGCTATCCGGGGTTCCTGCGCGGGATCGCGGACGTGCTGCCGCTGACCTACTTCACGCAGCTGGCGCGCGCGATCATGCTCGACGGGAAGCCGATCTGGTCGCAGCCGGGCGCGGTCGGCGCCGTCGCGGCGTGGGGGATCGTCGGCGTGCTCGCCGCGCTGCGCGGCTTCCGCTGGCAGCCGCGCGAAGGCTGAGTGCATCCTTCACGTATGAGATCGCCGAGCCGCCGCGCCGCCCGTCTGAGAACGATCATCGTCGACTACCTCCGCCCGCTGCTGCGGCACGGTTCGCCTCTTCCCGCGCAGCGGGAGTGGCTCGAGCAGCTCGCCCGGCGCCGGCCCGTCGCGGAGGTCGATGTCGTCGGCGCGCTCCGCGAATCCCGCCGCGAACGTGACGACGAGCTGGACGCAGCCCATCGTCGTTGACACCTCGGCGCTCGTCGAGCTGCTGCTCGCGACACCGAGGTCCGAGGCCGTCCGGCGTGCGACTGCGGCATCCGAGATCGTCGCCGCCGAGCTCGTCGACGCGGAGGCGCTCTCGGTGATCCGGCGGCTGGAACGAGGCCGCGGGATCGACGCCGGCCGCGCGGCGGACGCGATCGCGGAGCTCGAGCGCGCGCCGTTCCGCCGCTTCCAGCTGCAGCCCCTGATCGCGGCTGCGTGGGCGCTGCGGCAGGCGGTCTCGACCTACGACGCGTTCCACGTCGCGCTTGCGCAGGCGCTCGGCTGCCCGCTCGTCACGGCGGATCATCGCCTCGCACGGGCTGCCCGCCGCCGCGTCGCGGTCGTCCTGGTCTGAGCCGCGCTACGCGGTCGCGCGTGCCGCCGCCGGGCCGAGCGTGCGGCCGGCGACGCGCTCCGAGACGCCCGTCTGGTCGAGGAACTTCGTGATCCCGCCGAGCCAGAACGGCCAGCCGGCGCCGAGGATCATGCACGTGTCGATGTCGGCCGCCTCCGGGACGACGCCCTCGCCGAGCATGCGGGCGGCCTCGTCGGCGAGCCCCTCGAGCACCGCCGCCTGCACCTCCTGCCAGGTCGAGGGACTGTCCCCCGTCGGCGCCGGCTCCTCGCCGGCGGCGAGCGCGTCGAGCGTCGCCGAGAGCCGGAAGCGATCCGGATACGCCGCGTGCAGCGTGTGCAGGACGTGGTTCGCGACCTTCGGCCCGACCATCTGGACGAGCACGGACGGCGCCATCGGCATCCCCAGCCGCAGCATCGACTCGTCGACGACCTCGCCCGGCGTGCCGTGGTCGAGCGCCTCGCCCGTCACCGAGCTCATGCGCGCGAACATGCGGTTGACGACGAAGCCGGGCGCGTCGGCGACGAGCACCGCCGTCTTCCGCAGCTTGCGGACGAGCGCGGCCGCGGTCGCGAGCGCCTCGTCGCCGGTGCGCTCGGCGCGGCCGAGCTCGACGAGCGGCATCACGGCGACCGGGTTGAAGAAGTGGATGCCGACGAAGCGCTCCGGCCGCGCGAGCACGGACGCCATCCCGGCGAGCGAGAGCGACGAGGTGTTCGTGGCGATCGCGCAGTCCTCGCGGACGACCGGCTCGAGCGCGCGCAGCACCTCGTGCTTGACCGACATCTCCTCGAAGACGGCCTCGAGCACGAGGTCGCAGTCGGCGAGCTCCTCCCAGCCGGTCGTGCCCTGGACGATCGAGGCGAGGAAGCCGGCGCGCCGGCCCTTCTGCGCGGCGCCGACCTCGGCGACGGCGCGGTCGACGATCTCCTGCGAGAGGTCGCGCATGACGATCGGCACCTCGAGCCGCCGGAGGATCTGCGTCGCGATCTGCGTCGCCATCAGGCCGGCGCCGACGATCCCGACCTTGTGGATGCGACACGGTTCCGCCTCGAGCGGGAGCGGCCGCTTGGCGCGGAACTGCGTCAGGCCGAACGCGTAGATCGACGCCTCCGCCTGCCGCGTCCGGCCGAGCTCGGCGGATGCCTCCTCTTCCTGCCGGTAGCCCTCCTCGATCGACCACGTGGCCGCGCCCTCGATCAGGTCGAGCGCGCGGTAGGGCGCCGGCGCGGCGCCGAAGAGCGAGCCGTCGAGCCGCGCGCGCGCCTTGCGGCAGACCTCGGCCGCGTCGGAGAGGTCGGCGTCCTCGCGCGCGAAGCCGTCGGCGACGAGCTCGCGCAGGTAGGCGAGCGACTCGTCGACGAACTCGACCGGCTCGAGCAGGCGGTCGGCGAAGCCGAGCTCGTGCGCGGTGCGCGCCTCGATCATCCGATTCCGCTCCATCGCGTTCTCGACCACGAACTGCACGGCCGTGCGGGCGCCGACGAGCCGCGGGATCAGCTGCGTGCCGCCCCAGCCGGGGACGATCCCGAGGAAGCACTCCGGCGAGGCGAAGTGGCGGACGTTCGCGGCGATCGTGCGCGCGTCGCAGTGGAGCGCGAGCTCGACGCCGCCGCCGAGGCAGGCGCCGTTGATCGCGGCGACCGTCGGGAAGGAGAGCGCCCGCAGCCTCGCGAGCTGCTCGTGGCCGCGGCGCGTGATTTCGAGCGCGTCCTCCGGCCCCTGTGCCGCCTCGAACATGCCGATGTCGGCGCCGGCGCAGAAGACGAAGGGCTTGCCGGTCAGGAGGAGGCCGTCGACCGGCTCCGCCTCGAGCTCGTCGAGCGCGCGGCCGAGCGAGTCGAAGGCGGCGAGGTCGAGCGTCGTCGGCTTCGTGTGGTCCTCGCCGTTGTCGACGGTCAGGATCGCGATCCGGCCGACGCGACGGAGCTTGAACTCAGTCGGCATCCGGGTTCTCCCAGATCGCGCAGGCGCCCATGCCCATGCCGATGCAGAGCGCGGTCAGGCCGTAGCGGACGCCGCGCTCGCGCATGCCGTAGGCGAGCTGCGCGATCAGGCGGATGCCGGTCGCGGCGAGCGGGTGGCCGCAGGCGATCGCGCCGCCGTACGGGTTCAGGCGCTCGTCCTCGGGGTCGACGCCGAGGCCGCGGCACCAGGTCAGCACCTGGACGGCGAACGGCTCGTTCAGCTCGAAGAGGCCGATCTCGTCGAGCGAGAGGCCCGCGAGCCCGAGCGCCTTCTCGGTCGCGGGGACAGGCCCGAGCCCCATCAGGTGCGGCTCGACGCCGGCGAAGGCGTAGGAGACGAGGCGCAGCTTCTTCGCGAGGCCGAGCTCGTCCGCCGCCTGCTCGGAGGCGAGCAGGCCGGCGGTGGCGCCGTCGGTGAGGCCGGCGGAGTTGCCGGCGGTGACGCGGCCGCCCGGACGGAACGGCGTCGGCAGCCTCGCGAGCGCGTCGATCGTCGTCTCCGGGCGGAGGAACTCGTCGCGCTCGGCGACCGTCCAGCCGGAGTCGGTGAAGACCGCCATCGGCACGACCGTCTCGCGCATGATCCCGTTCTGCCAGGCCGCCGCCGCGCGCCGCTGCGAGCGGACGGCGAACGCGTCGGCGTCCTCCTTCGTCAGCTCGGGGAAGGCGTCGTGCAGGTTCTCGGCGGTCTGGCCCATCGAGGCGGCCGACTCGTCGATCAGCCGCTCGCTGACGAAGCGCGGGTTGAAGTCGACCTCGGCGCCCATCGGGTGGCGGCCCATGTGCTCGACGCCGCCGCAGAGGACGACGTCGGCGGCGCCGGTCGCGATCTCGCCCGCGCCGACGGTGACGGCGGTGAGCGCGCCGGCGCACATGCGGTCGAGCGCGAGGCCGGGCACCGTCTCCGGGATGCCGGCGAGGAGCGCGACGTCGCGGCCGAGCGTCAGGCCCTGGTCGCCGACCTGCGCCGTCGCCGCGAAGACGACGTCCCCGATCCGCTCCGGCGGCAGGCTCGGGTTGCGGCGCAGCAGCTCGCGAACGGCCTTGACGGCCATGTCGTCGGCGCGCGTGCGCCAGTAGACGCCCTTCTCTCCGGCGCGGCCGAACGGCGTGCGCACGCCGTCGACGAACACCACCTCTCGCATCTCCCGCGCCACGGGTCCAGACTAGCCACGTGCGCTTCGACGAACGATACGAAGCAGCGGCCGCACGCTACCGGGACGGCGAGGCGCGGCTGCCGGACGAGCGCGACCCGCGGCAGCGGCAGCTCACCCGGCTCGGCAACGCGGCGAACGCGGCCGCGCTCTGCCTGCTGATGCTCGGGCGCGACGAGGAGGCGCGCGCGTGGTTCGATCGCGCCGCGACCCGCTGGCGCGAGAGCTCCGATGGCGCGCCGCCGGCTGCCTGGGGCCGGCCGATCGGCGCGATCAAGGCGCGGATCCTGGCGGGCGACTGGGACGGTGCCGCCGCCGACGCGCGCTGGGCGCTCGAGCTCGGCACCGCCGAGGCGCCCTCGCCGATCGGCCGCTACGCCGCCGCGCTCGCGCTGCTCGTGCTCGAGGACTACGCGCGGGCGCGCCCGCTCGCGCGCTCGATCCATGCCGTCGACGGCTTCCCGGAGGACGTCGCCGACGCGCTGCGGATGATCGCCGCCGGCGACGACCTCGTCGGCTACGTCGAGGCGGTCGAGCACGTGCTCACGTCCTTCGAGACACGCGAGGCGTACCTCGAGGACGTGCCCGTCGCGGACACGGTGCTCGTCCTGCAGGCGCTCGCCGCTCGCCGCGACCTCGCCGCGGAGCTCGAGTCGCCGCTGCTGCCGCCGCCTCAGACGTAGAGGACGCGAACGGCGCGGAACGCTGCGAAGTCCGTGTCCTGCGTGACCACCGCGGCTCCGTGGCGCAGCGCCGTCGCGGCGATCCACGTGTCGTGGAGACGAAGCCTGCGTCCGCTCTCGAGCTCCTCGGTGGCGAGCCTCGCGAAGCAGGAGGCGGTCGCTTCGTCGATCGGAAGCAACGGGTACTCGCTGCGCACACGCGAAAGGGCCGCCAGTCGCAGCGCACGCGCGGTCGGGTCCCGCGCGCGGAGTACGCCCAGCTCCAGCTCGGCCGCAGTGACGACGGAGACCGCGATCTCGTCCGGCAGCTCGCCGAGCGGCCGTCCTGCCTCGCCGGCGACGAAGACGGACGTGTCGGCGACCGCGCGGGTCACACGTCTTCGACGAGCGCGCCTCGGACGTCTGCGAGGTCTTCGAGCAGTCCCGCGTCGGCTCCGCTCTCCGCGACCACGCGACGCAGCGTTGCGGACGGCAGCCAGGGATCGCGCGGGACGATGTCCGCCTACGGACTCACGCGTCGGTCGGCGGCGCGCCCGTCTTCGGATGGGCGATCACCGTCACCGTCAAGAGCTCCTCGCTCTCGTCCTCGAGCGCGGTCGCCTTCTCGATCAGCTCGTTCAGGAGCTCGCGGACGACGTCGCCGTGCAGGCGCACGTTCAGCTGCGCGGCGCGGAACTCGCCGCTCGTGCCGAAGGCGGACCAGCCGCGACCGACCTCCTCCAGCATCGCCGCCTGCAGCTCGGTCGCGAGCCCGGCGGCCCGGAACTCCGGCGACACGCGCAGGTGGGGCGCGACCGGACGGTACGGCTTCTCGCGGCCGCGGCCGCCCTCCGCCAGCTCGATCAGCCCGGCCTTGTGGAGCATGCGGACGTGGAAGTGCAGGTGGCCGGGATCGACGCCGATCTGCTCGGCGAGGTCGCGGTTGGTGAGCGGACGGTCGGTCTCGCCGAGCGCCTGCAGCACCTTCAGCCTGAGCGGATGGCCGAGCGCCTTCAGCTGGTCGGCACGCTCGATCGTGAACGTCGAGGCCGTGGACGAGCCAGGAGCCGCCATGGATGAACGATAACCCGCTCTAGCGGCGGTCGAGCGCGGAGGCGGCGGCGCGGTCGAGGATCGCGACGGTCTCGCCGCTCTCCGACCGGACGAGGCTCGACGGGATCGCCGGGTCGGCCGGGCCGGCGAGCGCGCGCGCGGCGATCTCCGCCTTGTCGGCGCCGGTGACGAGGAAGCAGACGAGGCGCGCGGCCCGCAGCACCGGGATCGTCATCGTCACGCGGTCGACGAACGGCTCGAAGCCGGCGGGGGTCGCGAGCGCGCGCCGCTCCCGCTCGTCGAGCGACGGAAAGCCGGGGAAGAGCGAGGACGTGTGCCCGTCGGGGCCGATCCCCTGCAGCGTCAGCGCGAGCGTGACGCCCTCGAGCTCGCGGTCGTAGGCCGCCGCCGCCTCCTCGGCCGGCAGCTCGCCGTGGACGCGGTGGACCTCCGGCTGCGCGGCCAGCCGGTCGAGGAGCGTCTCCTCGACGAGCCGGTAGTTCGAGCGCTCGTCGTCGGGCGGCACGCAGCGGTCGTCGTTCCACCAGACGCGGGCGCGGCTCCAGTCGGCCGCGGCGGCGAGCTCGTAGGAGCGGCCGGGAGTCGAGCCGCCGGAGAGCGCGATGTCGCCGCCGGCCTCCGCCGCCTCCGCGAGCAGCCGCGCGGTCGCGCGCGCGGCCGCCTCGGCGTCGTCGCAGATCTCGAAGCGGATCACGATCCCCCCGCCGCCAGCTCGCGCGAGCGCTCCATCGCCGCGTGGATCGCGTTCAGGAACGCGGCGCGCACGCCGGCGATCTCGAGCTCGCGGATCGCGACGATCGTGGTGCCGCCGGGCGAGGTGACCGCCTCGCGCAGCTCGACCGGGTGCAGGTGCTCGTCGCGCAGGAGCTTCGCGGTCCCGAACATCGTCTGGACGACGAGCTGGGTCGAGACCTCGCGCGAGAGCCCGAGCAGGATCCCGGCCTCGATCATCGCCTCGGCGAGCAGCGCGAAGTACGCGGGGCCGGAGCCGGAGACGGCCGTGATCGCATCCATGTACTCCTCGCGCACGCGGACGATGGTGCCGACGTGGCGCAGCACCTCCTCGGCCGCGGCGAGGTTCGCCTCCGTCGCGTGCGTGCCGGCGCAGATCCCGGCGACGCCCTCGTGCACCGTCGACGGGGCGTTCGGCATCGCGCGGACGACGGGCACGCCGTCGGGGATGCGGCGCTCGATCGCCGCGGTCGGGATCGCGGCCGCGACCGAGAGGACGGTCTGCTCCGGCCGCAGCAGCGCGCCGACCTCGCCGAGCAGCGCGTCCAGGTCCTGCGGCTTCGTCGCAAGCACGACGACGCCGGCGCTGCGGGCCGCGTCGGCGTTCGAGAGCGTCGTCTCGACGCCGTAGCGCTCCGCCAGCTCGTCGGCGCGCTCCTGCCGCCGCCCCGTGACGACGAGCTCCGTCCAGCCGGAGCTGAGCAGGCCGGCGAGCAGCGACTCGCCGATCTTGCCGGTGCCGAGAATGGCGACCCGGGTCATGCGGCCAGTCTAGGAGCCGGGACGAGACCGCGCGCCGCCGCCTTCAGCAGGTAGACGCTCGCGAGGCCGGCCCACTCGCCGTACGGCGCGAGCAGCGCGTCCGTCTCGTCGGCCTCGACCCAGCGCCCCTCGACCGCCGAGAGCAGCTTGACGAGCCCGAGGTCGCGCGCGAGTCCGAGGTCGTAGCGGCCGAGCCCCTCGAGTGCGACGAGCCCGACCGACCACGGCCCGAGGCCCGGCTCGCGCAGGAGGCGCGTCGCGACCGCCGCCGACGGCGCGTCGCGCAGCCGCTCCAGGTCGAGGCTGCGGCAGAGCCGGACGAGCGCCGAGCCGCGGCGGGTGCCGAGGCCGTGCCGGCGGAGCTGGGCGGGCGAGAAGCCGGCGAGGTCGGCCGCGGTCGGGGGCCGGTGCAGGCCGTCCGGCTCGCGCTCGGTCGCCGCGCGGATCACGCGCCGCTCGACGTTCCGCGCCTCCTTCCACTGGATCAGCTGCCCGGCGACCGCGCGCAGGAGCGCCTGCGCGACCGTCGGCACGCGCAGCGGCCGCAGCCCGCGCAGCTCGTGGGTCGCGCGGCCGAGCAGCGGGTCGTCGCGGAAGCGGCGCAGGAACTCCGAATGGTCGTCGTCGAGCGCGAGGCAGAAGCGCATCTGCTCGACGGCCGCCTCGCTCCTCGACCGGATGCAGACGGCGCCGTCCGACCGCTGCCAGGCGACGGCGCGTCCCTCCGGCAGCACGGCGGTGACGGCGCCGTCGCGCGCGCGCCGGCAGGCGTCGGTCGCGAGCTGCGTCGTCAGCCGCAGCGAGTACGGCCCGCGCGGGCGGAGCTCTGCCTCGATCATTTCCCGGACGATACGCGGAGGATCAGCGGTCGCTGTGCGCGCGCACGTCGGCGGCGAAGTCGGCCGCCCGCTCGAGGACGTCGAGCGCCTCCGCCTCGCGGCCGGCGCCGCGCAGCAGGCGGCTCCAGGCGCGGTAGCAGCTCGCGCGGTCGCGGGTCGAGCCGTGCTGGTCGAGCAGGTGCGCCGCCTCCGCGAACGCCTGCTCGGCCTCCGCGATCGAGCCCTCCGCCGCGCGCGTCTCGGCGATCGCGAGCCAGGCGTTCCCGCGCTCGCCGGGCAGCGCGTCGCCCGCGATCGCGATCGCGTCGCGCGCGTGCGAGATCGCCGCGCCGGTCTCGCCGCGCCGCCGCGCGAGCTCGGCCCGGCAGCGCGCCGCGACGATCGCGTCGGCCTGCGACGGCGTCAGCCCGAAGAGCGCCTGCGCCTGCGCGAGGTGCGAGTCCGCGTCGGCGAGCTCGCCGCTCTCGATCAGCATCCACGCGCAGGCGAGGTGCGCGCGCGCGACCTCGCGCGTGTCCTCGCTCGTCTCGAGCACGCCGAGCGCGCGGCGGAAGTAGGCGAGCGAGAGCTGGTGCCGGCCGTCGCCGTCGGCGGCGCGGCCGAGCGACCAGTAGAGCCGGACGCGCGTGTACGGGTCGAGGATCCGGTCGGTGCGCTCGACCGCGGCCCGCAGCGCCCCCGTGGCGCCGCTCGCGTCGCCGGCGTCCTCGAGCGCGCTCGCGAGCCGGCTCGCGAAGCGGAGCGAGCCCGCGTCGTCGCCGCCCTGCTCCTCGATCTCCCGCAGGCACCGCTCGTAGAGCGCGGCCGCGCGCTCCGGCTGTCCGAGCGCGGCGAGACCGGCGCCGAGGCTCTCGAAGACGTCGGGCCGGCCGACCGGCGAGAGCAGCCCGCTCTCGACCGCCTGCTCGAGCAGATCGACCGCGCGCGCGTGCTCGCCGCGCGCCGCGGCCGCCTGGCCGAGCGCGATCCGCGCGCGCGTCGCCGCCGGCGCGTCGCCCGCGACGAGCGCCTCGCGCAGCAGCTCCTCGAGCACCGGCTCGGCCCCGGCGGCGTCGCCGTCGACCTTCAGCTGCAGCTCGGCGTCTGCGAGCCGCAGCTCGCGACGCTCGAAGTCGTGGACGTCGGATCCGGTCTCCAGGTACTCGGCCGAGACGCCGAGCTTCCGCGCCAGCAGCCGCAGCGCCTTCACCGACGGCCGCCGCGCGCCGGCCTCGATCCGGGAGATGTACGCGTAGGAGACGCCGCGTGCCGAGAGCTCGCGCTGGGAGAGGCCCCGCTCGAGGCGCAGTCGCCGGAGGCGCTCGCCGATCGTCTCGGCGGATTCTGCTTCGGAAGCCACCCGGCTTCCATCTTTCCGTCGGCACGCGCGCGCGTCAACGGTAGATCGCGTTCCGTGCGAGCAAGATCACCCGGACGGCGGAGTACCCTCACCCCGATGCTGAGGACGATCGCCTCGCGCGCGTCGCGCCGGAGCCGCGAGCGCAAGCTGCGCCTCTTCCTCGCCGCGTGCGCGCCCGGCCCGGAGACCTCGGTGCTCGACCTCGGCGTCACCGACTCCGGCTACGGCGGCACCTACGGCACCGACAACTTCCTCGAGGCCGAGTACCCGTGGCCGGAGCGGATCACCGCGGTCGGGATCACCGAGCTCGAGCGCTTCGGCGCCGCGTTCCCGCAGGTGCGGCGCGTCGTCGCCGACGGGCGCGAGCTGCCGTTCGGAGACGGCGAGTTCGAGCTCGGCTTCTCGAACGCGGTCGTCGAGCACGTCGGCGGGCGCGACGACCAGCGCGCGTTCGTCCACGAGCTCTGCCGGGTCGCGCGCCGCGTCTTCGTGACGACGCCGAACCGCTGGTTCCCGGTCGAGGTGCACACGCTCTACCCGCTCGTCCACTGGCTGCCGCGCGCGTGGCAGCCGCCCGCGCTGGACGAGATCGAGCTGCTCGGCCCGCGCGCCTTCCGCTCGCTCTTCCCGTACCCGGTGCGGCTCGTCGCGCGCGGCGCGACGCTGACCGCGATCGGGCCGGAGCGCTGACGCCGTGCCGCGCCGCTTCTGGATCCTCGTCGTCTTCGTCGTCGGGCTCGCGCTGCACAACATCGTGATGGCGTCGCTCTGGCGCGCCGGGCTGCGCGGCACGCCGCTGACGCTCGTCGAGGCCTGGAAGGACGCGCTGCTCGCCGTCGCGCTCGCCTGGTACGCGCTGCAGGCGCTGCGTCGGCGGGAGCTGCCGTTCCGCTTCGGCGCCGTCGACGCGCTCGCGCTCGCGTTCGCCGCCGTCGTCGTCCTCTACGGCCTGATCCCGCAGGGCGCGCTCGGCGGCGGCGCCGGGCTCTCGGCGGTCGCGCACGGGGCGCGGCACGACCTGCTCTTCGTCGGCGCGTACTTCCTCGGCCGCTGCCTGGGGCCCGTCCCCCGCAACGTCGGCTGGACGCTGCTCGCCGCCGCGGCCGCGGTCGCCGCGTTCGGGCTCGCGGAGGAGTACCTCGTCTCGCTCGACTGGTGGCGCTTCCACTCCGGCGCCGTCGGCTGGTACCGGCACCAGCTCGGCTTCCCGTACAAGGGCCTCTCCGGCCTGCCGCAGAACTTCGTCTACAACACGGGGAACGACCGGCCGGTGCGGCGGCTCGTGTCGACCTTCCTCTCGCCGCTCGCGACCGCGTACATGCTCTGCGTCGCGCTGCTGCTGGCGGCGGCGTGGCGGCGCGCGTGGACGATCCCGCTCGCGGCGCTCTGCGCGGCCGGCCTGCTCTGGACGTACTCGCGCTCGACCTGGATCGCGCTCGCGGCGGGGCTCGTCGTGCTCGCGCTCGCGCAGCGGCGCGCCTGGCCGGTGATCGCGGCGGCGATCGCGATCGCGGTCGCCGCCGGCTACACGCAGGCGTTCGCGCACGTCGCGCCGGCCGCCCGCTTCACGCCGAACGAGCTCCGCTACCAGCACGCGCAGGCGAGGAAGGCGGCGTCGAACGCGCAGTCTGCGACGAACGACGCCTCGACGCGCGAGCACCTCGCGAGCCTGCGCGCGGGGCTGCGCGCGGTCGCCGACCACCCGCAGGGCTACGGCCTCGGCAACGCCGGCTCGACCGCCGAGCGCTTCCGCGTCCAGCTGAAGGCCGGCGAGTCGACCTACACCGAGGTCGGCGTCGACACCGGCATCGTCGGGCTCGCGCTCTTCGTGGCGATGAACCTGCTGCTGCTCTGGCGCCTCGCGCGCCGCTCGCCGTGGCTCGCCGCGTCGCTCGCCGCGGTGCTCGTCCTCTCCGTCCAGACGGACACGATCGGCGTCCCCTGGCTCGCGTTCTGCGTCTGGGCGTTTGCGGGCGGCTCCCTGAGCGGCAGAATGCCGGAGTGATCCCGGCGGACACCCGCATGGGGCCCGTCCACCTGACGGTCTCCGACCTCTCCCGCTCGCTCGACTGGTACCGCTCGGCGCTCGGGCTGGACGTGCTGGACGAGGGCGACGGCCGCGCCTCGCTCGGCGCCGGCAAGACCGAGCTGCTCGTCCTGCACGAGGAGCCGGGCGCGCCGCCCGCCGACCGGCACACGGGCCTCTTCCACTTCGCGCTGCTCGTGCCGGACCGCGAGAGCCTCGCCCGCTTCCTCGCGCACGCCGCGCGCGAGCGGGTGCCGCTGCAGGGGCTCTCCGACCACTTCGTCAGCGAGGCGATCTACCTCGCCGACCCCGACCGCCATGGGATCGAGATCTACGCCGACCGGCCGCGCGAGCGCTGGGAGGGCGAGGTCGCGCGACGGATGACGACGCTGCCGCTCGACACCCGCGACCTGCTCGGCGAGCTCGACGACCCGCAGGCGGCGGACTTCGAGGGGCTGCCCGGCGGCACGACGATGGGGCACGTCCACCTGCGCGTCGCCGAGATCCCGCCGGCGCTCGACTTCTACCGCGACCTGCTCGGCTTCGAGCTGCAGGCGGAGTACGGCGGCGAGGCCGCGTTCCTCGCCGCCGGCGGCTACCACCACCACCTCGGCGCGAACACGTGGGAAAGCCGCGGCGCCTCGCCGCCGCCGGAGGGCTCGGCGGCGCTCCGCCACGCGACGATCGTGCTGCCGCGGGCGGGCGACCGCGACCGGCTGCTCGCGCTCGTCGAGGAGTCCGGCCAGGACGTCGAGGAGATCGAGGAGGGCCCGCGCGTCCGCGACCCGTCGGGCAACGGGCTCGTCCTGCTCGCCGACTGAGAGCGTCCTTAACGGCTTCCTCATACGCCGCGCGTACCCTCGGTCGGCGTTGGGGGTCGTGTCGACACGTCGGGTGACGCTGCTGCTCGTCCTCGCCGCCGCGCTGGTCTGGGCGGGGACGGCCGGAGCGCAGCTGAAAGGCACCGACGTCTCGCACTACAACGGCACCGTCGACTGGCTGCGCGTCTCGAACGCGGGCTACTCGTTCGCCTTCGTGAAGGCGACCGAGGGGCTGACGATCACCGACCCGACCTACCCGATCAACCGGGACGGCGCGGCGACGATCGGCATCCGCACCGGCGCCTACCACTTCGCGCGGCCGGGCGGCACCGGCGACGCGGCGATCGTCGCGAACGCGGTCGCGCAGGCCGACCGCTACGTCGACGTCGCCGGCCTGCGACCGGGCGACCTGCCGCCCGCGCTCGACCTCGAGACGACCGGCGGCCTCGCGCCGGCGGCGCTGACCGAGTGGACGCAGGCGTGGCTGGACGAGGTGACGGCGCGCACCGGCACGAAGGCCGTCGTCTACTTCTCGCCGAACTTCTGGAAGCGCTCGCTCGCCGACACGGCGACCTTCGCGCAGCAGGGCTACCTGCTCTGGATCGCCCACTGGAAGGTGTCGGCGCCCGCCGTGCCCGCCGGCAACTGGGCCGGAGCCGGGTGGACGTTCTGGCAGTGGACGAACTGCGAGACGATCCCGGGCTTCCTCCGTTGCGTCGACGGCGACCGCTTCTCCGGGACGAGTCTCGCCTCGGTCGCGGTGCCGTCCTTCCCGGCGGCGGCGCCGAGCGCGACGGCGACGCCGACGGTCGCCGGCGCGGCGCAGGTCGGCAAGCTCGTCGCGGCGAAGGCCGGCGCCTGGAACGGCGGCCGCCCGATCTCGTTCGCCTACCAGTGGCAGAGCTGCGACGCGGCCGGCGGCGGCTGCGTGGCGATCCCGGGCGCGACCGCGGAGTCCTACACGCCGTCGGCGGCGGACGCGGGCCATGCGCTCGTCGTCTCGGTGACGGCGCAGAACGCGTCCGGCGCGACGACGGCCTTCTCGGCGCCGACGCTCGCCGTGGCGACCGGCGGCGTGGCGGGCGCGGGCGCGCCGGCCGCGACGGCGCCGCCGGCGATCGCGGGGACGGCGCAGGTCGGTCAGGCGCTCTCGGCGTCGGTCGGAACGTGGTCGGGATCGCCGACGATCTTCGCGCTGCAGTGGCGCCGCTGCGACGCCGCCGGCGCCAACTGCGCGGCGATCTCCGGCGCGACGGCGCCGACCTACACGCTCTCGCCGGGCGACGTCGGCGCGACGATCTCGCTGCTCGTCACGGCGACCGGGAAGGGCGGATCCCGCAGCGCGGGCTCGGCGCCGACGGCGGTCGTCGCGGCGGCGCCGGTGCCGCCCGCGGTCGTCGGCTCGGCCGTCGCGCAGGCCGGCGCCGCCGGCGCGGTGACGACCTCCGGCGGCGCGGTGACGGCGACCTGGCAGCCGGGCGCGGTGCCGGTCGGGGCGACGGTCTCGCTCGCGACGCGGTCGCCCAAGCTGACGCTCCCGGGGACGGGCTTCGCGCTCGGCGTCTCGGCGCCGCTCGCCTGGCCGGTCGACGTCCGTTACGCCGCCGCGCCCGCCGACGCGGTCGCCGGCCTCGCCTCGGGCCGCACCTGGCAGGCGCTGCCGCAGCTGACGGCGGCGGCGCTCGCGGCGGGGCAATCGGCCGGCGTCTACCGCGACGCGACCGGCGCGCTGCACGTCCTCACCCGCGTCGCGGGCACCTTCGCGCTCTTCGCGCCGGGCAAGTGGGGAGACCCGAGCCGGGTCGCCGCCGGCCGGCCGCTGCTGAAGCGCGTCGCGCCGCTGCGGATCCGCGGCCGCGCCGACGGCAGCCTGCTCGTCACGACGCGTATCAGCGTCGCCTCGCAGGCGCATCTGTACGCGAGCCTCGGCGGCGTGCCGATCGTGCAGCAGGGAAGCCGTCTCGGCTGGTGGCTGCACGGCCGGACGGCGAAGACGGTGCAGGCGCTCCAGCGCACGCCCGGCGGCTTCCCGCTCCGCCTGCGCGTCTCGGCGCGCCGCCTCCGCCCCGGGACGACCTACCACCTCCGCCTCGCCGCCGTCGACCCCTACGGGCGCAAGGCCTCGCTCACGATCAAGGTGCGCCGCCGCTGACCCGCCGTCAACGCAGCACGAGCACGCCGGCGTCGTAGTCGATCGTCACCGAGTGGTAGCGCGAGAGGACGTCGGAGCCGAGCAGCCCGGCGATTCCCGGCCCGCGCTGGCGGATCAGGTCGGCGCCGGCGACCCTGCGCGCGCCGAGCTGGACGGAGCCGGCCGACCAGTGCCGGAGCGTGTACTGCGGCACCCGCGAGGTCTTCGTCACGCCGCTCACCGTCGTCCGACCGACGCGCGCGAGGCCGAGCTTGCGCGCGAGCCCGGTGTCGATCGCCGAGGTCGCCGCGCCCGTGTCGAGCGCGAACGGGTACGGCCCCTTGCCGTCGATCCGCACCGGCACGAGCGCGATCGTCTCCGCGCCGTGCTTGATCACGGTCAGCTTCACCTGCGTTCCCTTGCCGATCGAGACGTGGACGGAGCCGCCGCAGCCGGCGAGGCCGGCGACGGCGAGGAGCGCGAGAGCGGCGGCGAATCGAGCCATGGGCGCGGCTCCTACCCGCACGGGAAATCCGGCAACCGCGCGGCCGTGCGGTGCGGTACAACTAGGAAGGAGTGGAGAAGCCCGTCGAGCAGCTCTCGCAGGTGATCGTCCGCTTCGCCGGCGACTCGGGCGACGGCATGCAGCTCACCGGCAGCCAGCTGACGAACGAGTCGGCGCTCTTCGGCAACGACATCGCGACCTTCCCGGACTTCCCGGC
>DASSSQ010000123.1:0-15194 GCA_035708405.1 Gaiellaceae bacterium | reverse complement strand
GTCGCGCCGCAGGCGCGTCGGCGAGAAGGGGGCACGTGGGGGAAACAGGGTTTCCCCCACGCACCGAAGCCGGAGGCGGAGGTGCGCGCGGGATGATCGCCGACGTCTTCCGGCCTGGGACGTTCGTCGACGCGTTCCGCTTCATCGGCGACAACCCGGTCTTCCTGCTCGGGAAGGCGGCGGAGCAGCTCGAGCTGGCGGGTGCCGCGCTCGGGATCGCGCTCGCCGTCGCGCTGCCGCTCGGGATCGTGCTCGGCCACCTCCGCCGCGGCTCGACGCTCGCGATCGGCGCCTCGATCGTCGGCCGCGCGCTGCCGAGCCTCGTCCTGATCGGCGCCTTCCTGACCGTGCTCGGGATCGGCTTCGTCAACAACATGGTCGCGCTCGCCGTGCTCGCCGCCGGGCCGCTGCTGACGAACGGGTACTCGTCGGTCGCCGGCGTCGACCGGGACGCGGTCGAGGCGGCGCGCGGGATGGGGATGAGCCACGCGCAGGTCGTCCGCCGCGTCGAGCTGCCGCTCGCGGTGCCGCTGCTCTTCGCCGGCGTCCGGATCGCCGCCGTCACCGTCGTCGCGACCGCGCCGATCGCCGCGGTCGCCGGCGGCGGCGGCCTCGGCGACGTGATCGTCAACCAGGCGAGCTACCGGCTCGCGGGCGTGCTCGGCGCCTCGCTCTGCGTGATGGCGCTGTCGGCGCTCGTCTTCGCGCTCTTCCTCGCGCTCGAGCGGCTGGCGACGCCGCGCGCGCTCCGGCGGCCGCGCCGCCGTCGCGCGCCGGAGGCGGTCGCGGTCAGCGCGGCGCCGTCACGTGGTGCCTGACGAGCGGGCTCCGGTCGGGCTCGCCTTCCTTCCGCAAATGCAGCTCGTCCCCCTCGACCCGGTGGACGAGCCACGGCCGCCCGTCGACGCCCTCGCCGCCGAGCGGCTCGCCGACCCCGGGGACAGGCCCCTCGTGCCGGCCGCGCTGGATCTCCCGCCCCTGGTCGTCCTCCTTGATCCACACCCGCTCGGCGGTGGGCTCGGCTCCCTCGCGCCAGACCCGCTGCGGCTCGAAGGTCGGCTGCTCGTCCCGCGTGATCGCGCGCAGGCCCTGCCGTAGCTCCTCCGGCGTCGGGTTGCCGCGGAACCAGAAGCCGCACCAGACGCCGCGGACGACGCGCCGCGAGTCGAGCAGGAACGTGAACGGCAGGAACGGCCGGTGCTTGCCGTCCGTCTCCTCGAGCAGGTCGAGCTCCGCCGCGACGCGCCGCGCCTCGTCGGAGAGGAACGGGAAGCCGGCGCCGAGCCCGGCGCGGAAGGCGCCGTTGACGGACGGCGGGTCGACGGTGACGACGGCGACGCGGCCGTACTCGCGTTGCAGCTCCTCCTGCATGTCGACGAGCGTGCGCAGCCGCACCTGCTCCTTCGGGCACCACCAGCCGCGGACGAAGCAGAGGACGAGCGGCTGCGCGCCCGCGATCCCGGAGAGCGTCAGCTCCTCGCCCGTGTGCTCGGGGAGCCGCAGGTCGGGGAAGACGTTGCCGGGCGCGAGGTCGGCGCGCATCGCGTCTCCCGTTCCCGCCCGGGCGGCCGCCTACACTGTCCCGCACGGGACGTAGCTCAGCCTGGTAGAGCGCTCGCTTTGGGGGCGAGAAGTCGCCAGTTCGAATCTGGCCGTCCCGATCAGCGGAGCTCGCGCTGCAGCCACGCGAACGCGTCGGCGTACGCCTTCGCGGTCAGCTCGTGGCCGGCCTCGTACCAGCGGAGCGTCGTGCCTTTCGGCGCGGCGTGCGCCAGGTTCAGGAGCGCCTCGTGCGGGACGACCTCGTCCTTCGTCCCGTCCTCGAGCAGGAGCGCGCCGTGCGCGCGGCCGACGTAGCGGAGCGGGTCGACGCTGCCGAGGTCGGTGCGCACCTGGTCGCGCAGGCCTTTCGGCGCGTGCGCGACGAAGTCGGCGATCGGGTCGGCGCCGCCGGAGAGGAGGACGAGCGCCTTCACCCGCGGCTCCGCGGCGCCGACGAAGGCGCCGAGCCGGGCGCCGGCGCTCCAGCCGAGGTAGCCGATCCGCCCCGGGTCGACCCACGGCAGCGTCCCGAGCAGCTGGACGGCGCGGCGGGTCGCGACGACGTCGCCGACGACGAGGTCCCGCTGCTGGCGGATCACACCGGAGCGCGTCGACGCCGGCGGCGGCGGCGTCGCCGACGGCTCGGTGATCGTCAGCGTCACGAGCCCCCGCTGGGCGAGCGCCGCCGCCGGGACGGCGAGCTCGCGGCGGTCGCCGCCCGAGCCGTGGACGAAGACGACCGCGGGCAGCCGCTTCGCGCCGTCCGGGACGATCAGATAGCCGGGGACGCGACGGCCGCCGCTCGCATAGGAGACGTCGTGCACCGCGATGCCGCCTGCGTGGAAGGCGACGCCGCCGTCGCGGAAGCCGAGCGGCGCCGAGGCGTCGTAGCCGAAGTCGAGCCGCGGGATCGAGTCGCTGCCGCCTCCGCCGCAGGCGGCGAGCAGGCCGACGAGCGGCAGCAACAGGAGCGAGGCGCGGCGCACGGCCGCCATTCTGCCCGCCCGTGTAGACGGGAGCCAAGCGGGGTAGCGGCTCGTCGTGGCAACCCTCGTCCTCGGCCCGCTGCTCCGCCACGTCGGCGAGCGGGACGCCGTCGTCTGGGTCGAGACCGACGCGCCGTGCGAGGTCGAGGTGCTCGGCGCGCGCGCCTCGAGCTTCCACGTCCACGGCCACCACTACGCGCTCGTCCTCGTCGAGGGGCTCGAGCCGGGGACGACGACCGAGTACGCGGTCGCGCTCGACGGGAAGCGCGCCTGGCCGCCCGACGGCGAGCCGGGGCCGCGGATCCGCACCCTGCACCGCGAGCGCCCGGTCACCGTCGTCTTCGGCTCCTGCCGCGCCGCCGCGCCGCACGACGCGGACTGGGACGAGCGGGTCGGGATCGACGCGCTGCGCGCGTACGCGCTGCGGCTCGCCGACGGGCCGCCGCCACACCTGCTCCTGCTCCTCGGCGACCAGGTCTACGTCGACGAGGCGGCGCCGCGGACGCGTGCCTTCGCGCGCGCCCGCCGCGACACGAGCCGGCCGCCGGGCGCCGAGACCGCCGACTTCGAGGAGTACGCGATGCTCTACCGCGAGTCGTGGAGCGAACCGATCGTCCGCCGCCTGCTCGCCACGGTCTCGACGGCGACGATCTTCGACGACCACGAGCTCGCCGACGACTGGAACATCTCCGAGTCGTGGGTGCACGAGATGCGCCGCAGGCCGTGGTGGGCCGAGCGGATGACGGGCGCGTTCAGCTCCTACTGGCTCTACCAGCACCTCGGCAACCTCTCGCCGCAGGCGCTCGCCGGGGACGAGCTCTACGCGAAGGTGCGGGCCGCCGACGACGGCTTCCCGCTCCTGCGCGAGCTCGCGCAGCGCCAGCTCGAGAGCGACACCGGCGCGCGCTGGAGCTACGCACGCGACCTCGGGCACTCGCGGCTCGTCGTGATCGACTCCCGCGCCGGCCGCGTGCTCGAGCACGGGCGCCGCGAGATGCTGGACGAGGACGAGTGGCGGTTCGTCGAGGAGGAGGCCCGCCGCGAGACGCAGCACCTGCTGCTCGCGACCTCGATCCCGTACCTGCTCGGCCGCGGCATCCACGACTTCCAGGGCTGGAACGAGCGCGTCTGCGCCGGGGCGTGGGGGAGCCTCGCGGCGCGGCTCGGCGAGCGGGTCCGCCGCGCCGTCGACCTCGACCACTGGCCGTCGTTCCAGGCCTCGTTCCGCCGCCTCGCCGCGCTGCTCGCCGGGCTCGAGCCGCCGGGCCGGGTGCTGCTGCTCTCGGGCGACGTCCACTACTCCTACGTCGCCGAGACGACGCTGCCGCGCGTGCGACAGCTCGTCGTCTCGCCGCTCCGGAACCGGCTCGAGCCGAAGGAGCGGCGTGCTCAGCGCTTCGCGCTCTCGGCGGCCGGGCGCGCGCTCGGCCGGCTGCTCGCCCGCGCCGCCGGTGCGCAGGCGCCGCCGTTCGAGTGGCGGATCGCGGACGGGCCCTGGTTCGAGACGACGGTCGGCGTCCTCGAGCTGGACGGCGAGCGGGCGCGCCTGCGCTTCGAGCGCGCGCGGCCGGGGCCGCGACTCGAGGTCGTCCTCGACCGCGAGCTCTAGAACGGCAGCGCGCCGGGCCGGCGCGGCTGCCAGTGCGAGAACGGCGCGTAGGCCTCCCGCGGCGAGTCGGTCGCCGCCTCGACGCCGGCGCCGTGCCGGAGCGCGAGCTCGGAGCGCGGGTAGTCGATCCGGCGACCGGCGCCGCGCGCGCCGGTCATGAAGAGGACATCTAGCGGAGCTGCCAGACGTCGTCGCGCAGTAGCGGCACCGCCTCGCGCTCGGCGGTCAGGCCGTCGACCTCGACCTCCGGGCCGCCGATCATGAAGTCGGTGTGGATCGAGGAGCGGTTGAGCCGGCCCGTGCTATCGCCCTCGTACGACGCCGAGATCCCCTCGCCGAGCGCGATGTGACAGGTCGCGTTCTCGTCGAACAGCGTGTCGAAGAAGACGAGGCCGGTCTGCCCGACGCGCGACTCGCCGTCGACGAGCGCGACCTCGCCGAGCAGCGCGGCGCCTTCGTCCGCCTTCGCGTGCTCGCGCATCACCTCGGCGCCGGACTCGGCGTTCACCTCGACCGCGCGACCGCCCGCGAAGCGGATCTCGAGGCCGCGGACGACGGTGCCGCCGATCTGCAGCGGCCGGGTCGAGCGGACGACGCCTTCGGTCCGGGCGGGGTCGGGGCTCGCGAAGATCTCCTCGGTCGGCATGTTCGCCACGTGCTTGATCCCCGAGTTCGCCTCGTCGAGCGCCGCCTGCCAGCGCGTCTCCGGGAAGAGGCCGATCGTCAGGTCGGTGCCGGGGCCGCGGAAGCGGAGCGCGTCGAAGCGGCGCTCGTTCATCGCCTGCGCGCGCGCCTCGAGCTTGTCGATGTGCCGCTGCCAGGCCGCGGTCGGGTCGGGCTCGTCGAGGCGGACGCAGGTCGCGACCGCCTGCCAGAGCCGCTCGACGTCCGGCTCGCCGAAAACGGTCTGCGCCCAGCCCTCGTTCGGGTAGGCGACGATCGTCCAGTTGGTGAGCCCGTCGGAGAGCTTCAGCGTCGCCTCGGCGAGCTCGCGCATCCGCGCGCGGCCGACCCGGCTCTCGTCGAGGCCGGCGAAGAGCTCGGGCTCGGGGTTGCCGCTGATCGAGACGATCGCCGCGCCCTCCTCGCCGAGCGCGCGGGCGCGCGCGACCGCCCACGGCGGCGACCACCGCAGGGACTCCTCCGGCGCCGACTCGATCAGCGCCCGGCGGACGTGCTGGTCGCGGTAGCCGGCGTCGACGAAGCGCGCGCCGGCGGCGTAGGCCTCGCGCGCGACGGCGCGGACGAGCGGCGCGTGCTCGACGAGGGCGTTGACCGCGACGAGCTGGCCGGGCTGGACGTTGGCGCCGACGCGCACCGCGAGCCGCGCGTAGGCGGCGAGCCGTTCCTCGTCTGCAGACACGGACCTAACACTAATCGTGCGATCGTCCGATCCGTGTCCCTACACTTGTCGCCCGTGCGGACCCCCGTCGCCGTTCTCCTCGCGCTGCTCGCCGCCGTCGCGCTGGCCGGCTGCGGCTCGCCGCCGCACTACTCGCTGAGCTCGACGCGCAGCTGCTTCGCGAAGGACGGCGTCCGGATCACGGAGCCGAAGGGCGACTTCGTCGCCGAGTCGGCGACCGACGGCACCTTCCGCGTCTGGCTGCACGGGCGTCACGGCAACTTCGTGACGATCTCCTTCGGCGACGACACCGCCGACGCGAAGAACACGACCGACGGCTACCTCCGCTTCCACGCGAAGAACGTCGGCATCAGCGACGTCCTCTACACCGAGAAGAACGTCGTCCTGCTCTGGCGCCAGCACCCGACCGACGCCGAGCTGAACGAGGTCACCGACTGCCTCAAGTGACGCGGCGCGGGACGGCGCCCTCCTCCTCGAAGAACCGGAAGAAGTAGAAGGCGAAGAGGGAGAAGAAGACGACCGCCTGCTCCGCGGCCATCGTCAGCCCGGCGATCTGCTGGTCCTGCAGCATCGAGAGGCCCCAGAGCCGCTCGGGCGCCGAGGCGTAGAACGTGTAGACGGCGTGGCCGACGAGCGCCATCAGCAGGCCGATCGGGCTCGCGAGCATGAAGCCGGCGAAGACGTAGCCGGCGCGGATGCCGCTCGACCACTCGCGCGGCGCGTCCTGGACGACCGGCCACCACATCGCGGCGCCGGTGAGGAAGTAGCTCAGATGCTCGACGTGGAGCAGCGAGCCGGAGTGCCGGAGCGCGAAGTCGTAGACCGGCGGCGCGTGCCAGACGTAGTAGGTGACGAGCCAGAGCGGCAGCGCGACGAGCGGGTGCGTGAGGATGCGAGGGACGCGGTGGCGCACGATCGCCGCCGCCATCGCCGGCGGCACGGCGAGCACGGCGAGCAGCGGCGTCCATTCGGCGAGCACGACGTTCTGCAGCAGGTGCCCGGCGAGCAGGTAGTGCAGCGAGATCCGCTCGAGCGGCGTCTGGAACGCGAGCAGGAGCAGGACGATCGCCGCCGCGAAGCAGCGCTTCCGCGCGCGCGAGGCGGGGAAGAAGCGGAGCGCGAGCAGGTAGCCGGCGGCGAGCAGGACGGTGGCGAGCCCCTCGTCCCAGCTCGGCTCCCAGACGTAGGGGTGCACGTGGGCAGGGTACTCTTGGTGCCGCGACGCGGGCGTAGCTCAACGGTAGAGCCCCAGCCTTCCAAGCTGGTTACGCGGGTTCGATTCCCGCCGCCCGCTCTCTCCCGCTACTCGCCCGCGGGCCAGTGCTCGACCGTGAGCTCAGGCATCGGGAAGTCCTTCGGGTTGCCCGTGGCGAGCCTGCCGCCGAGCGCGAGCGCGGCGGCGGCGATCAGGCAGTCGGCCTGAGCGAGGGTGCGGCCGCGGCCGGCGAAGCTCCGCCGCCACTCGCCGGCACGCCAGCCCTCCGTTGCCCCGAGCGGGACGATCCTGAGCCCGTCGAAGAGGGAGCGCGCTGCCCCGTCCTCGGCCTCGCGGAGGCCGCGCGCGACCTCCTCGACATTCACGGCACATACGTGAGGTACGTCGCCCGCCGCGCGCAGGCTCCGAAGGTGCGCCAGCGCCCCGGGACGTCCGCGCAGCAGGTCGATCAGGACGGACGTGTCGAGGAGGACGCCGGCCACGTCAACCGAGGCGACGCGCGTCGCCGCGCCGCTGCTCGTGCACCCAGCGCCCGGGGTCGTCATCCCACGGGTGGCCCTCGTCCGGGATCGTCCCGAGCGCGGCCTCGATCAGCTCCCAGCGCCGCTCGTCGTCGAGCGCCCGCGCGACCGCGGTCGCGATGAAGGAGCTGCGGCGGCGGGCGCCGATGCGGCGGTCGAGCTCCCGCACGAGCTGGTCGTCGAGGGAAATGTGCAGACGCATGGGCGCAACTTAGCACACAGGTGCGTGTCTCCCGGCTCAGCCGGCGGCCGGCGGCCGGTCGACCACGGCGTAGCGCTCGGTCTGCTCGAGCAGCACGCTGCCAGCGACGTCGC
The DNA here is from genome assembly GCA_035708405.1 of Gaiellaceae bacterium. Lineage (GTDB taxonomy): Bacteria > Actinomycetota > Thermoleophilia > Gaiellales > Gaiellaceae > DASSSQ01. Next base: position 7,642 of record DASSSQ010000123.1, on the reverse strand, counting down.
CGCCGCGACAGGTGCACGAGACGAGGTAGCGGTCGGCGAACAGGCGCAGGCTCGCGTACTCGCCGAGCGAGAGCTGCGCGATCTCGCAGCAGGCCGGGTCGGGGCACTCGCAGAGGAACGGGACGAGCGGCAGCGGCTCGCCGAGCCCGGCCGCCACCGCCGCGATCGAGTCGTTCGCGGCCGCGAAGGCGGCCTCGTTCGAGGCGACCCGGGCCAGCGTCGACCGCATCGCCGGATCGTACTCCGATGGACGGACGGGCTCCGCCCCGGGCTCAACCTCGCGTCCGGTCGGCGAGCGGCTCGATCGCAGCCGCGGTCGGCTCGATCGACCCCTCCTCCAGCCGGGACGCGATCTCCTGCGCCAGCTCGCGTGCATCGCCTACCTCGTCGGGCTCGAGCAACGTGGTCGCCACGGCGAGCGCCCGACCGCCCTCGTACAGCTCCGCCATGACCGTGGAGAGCTCGCGCTTCGACACGTACGGGTCGTCGGGAACGCCGACCCGGACGAGCAGCTCGCGCCCGTCGGGGAGGGTCGCCGCCCGCTCGACCGGCTCGTTGCGCAGGCTCATGCGCGGGACGTCCCTCGGCGCGCGGGCGGATAAACGTCCGACGCCTCGGCGATCCTTCGCGTGGATGACGCCGGAACGGCTCGTCCACTTCCGCCCGCGCACGATCCTGACGGCGCTGCTCGTGCTGCTCGGCGTCGGGATCGTGCTCTACGTGCTCTGGATCTCGCGGCAGGTGATCTCGTGGGTGCTCGTCGCGCTCTTCCTCGCGCTCGCGCTCAACCCGGCCGTCGAGTGGCTGAACCGGAACTGGGTACGGCGCCGGGGCGCGGCGGTCGGGATCGCGTTCGTCGCGGCGCTGGTCGTCGTCGGCGGGCTCGCGGCGGCGTTCATCCCGACGCTGATCGACCAGGTGGCGCACTTCTCGGACGCCGTTCCCGGCTACGTCCACGACCTGACGCACGGGCGCGGCCGGCTCGGCTTCCTCGAGACGAAGTACCACATCGTCGAGAAGGTCAGGCACGCGATCAAGACCGGCGGCGCGGGCCGCGTCCTCGGCGTCACCGGCACCGCGCTCGCGGTGACGAAGAGCGTGCTGACCGCGGTCGTGGCGATCCTGACGATCATCTTCATGACCCTGTTCATGCTGCTCGAAGGGCCGTCCTGGGTCGAGCGCTTCTACGGCCTCCTGCCGGAGGCACAGCGGCCGCGCTGGCGGGCCGTCGGCCACGACATCTACCGCACCGTCGGCGGCTACGTGACCGGTAACCTGCTGATCAGCCTGATCGCGGGGGTCGCCTCGGGCATCCTGCTCTTCGCCGTCGGCGTCCCCTACGCGGTGGCGCTCGGGCTGCTCGTCGCGCTGCTCGACCTGATCCCGCTCGCCGGGGCGACGATCGCGGCCGTGATCGTGACGCTGATCGCGTTCGCCGCGAACGGGCTGACGGCGGGGATCGTCGTCGCGGTCTTCTTCGTCGTCTACCAGCAGGTCGAGAACCACGTGCTGCAGCCGCTCGTCTACGGGCGGACCGTGCAGCTCTCGCCGCTCGCGGTGCTGATCTCGGTGCTGATCGGCGCGCAGGTCGCCGGCGTGCTCGGCGCGCTCGCGGCGATCCCCGTCGCCGGCGCGATCCAGGTCGTGCTCGTCGACTGGCACCGGCACCGGCGGGCACGGTTGCTCGAGACGCCCGCCGGCGCGGGAACATCCCTTTCGAGTTAGTTCGGTACGTGTTGTAAAAATAGGCCCTCTCGGCCGGATAAATCCTCCTTTCGGCCGATGTAATTGCGAGTTCAAATGCCGATGGTTTCCTCGTGCTGGGGGGAACCGCCGCGCTGCTCGCCTCGACCGCCGCCTCGGCGGCGCTCGCGACGGTCGCTTCGGCCGGCACTCCAGCGCCCGCGGCCGCCGCGACGCCGGCCGCCACGGTCTCGATCTCGGTCTCCGCGCCGCTCGCCGCCGACGTCCTCCAGCAGGTGAACGCCGTCCGCCGCGCGCACGGGCTCGTGCCCCTGAAGCTCTCGGCGCGGCTGAGCGCCGCCGCGCAGCAGCACTCCGAGGAGATGGGCGAGGACGGCTACTTCGAGCACGACTCCGCCGACGGCTCCGCCTTCTGGAAGCGCATCGATCGCTTCTACACCGACAAGGGGTACGGCTACTGGTCGGTCGGCGAGAACCTGCTCTGGGCCTCACCGGACATCGACGGGCCCGGCGCGCTCGACCTCTGGATGCACAGCCCGGAGCACCGGAAGAACCTGCTGACGGCGCGCTGGCGCGAGATCGGCGTCTCCGCGGTCAAGGTGCACGCGGCGCCGGGCACCTACCACGGTCTCGACGTCACGATCGTCACGACCGACTTCGGCGTCCGCAGATAGCCCCGGCTACGCTTCGCGCAGGCGCTCGTAGCTCAGGGGACAGAGCAGCGGACTTCTAATCCGCGGGTCGGAGGTTCGAATCCTCCCGGGCGCATGGAGCTTCTTTCCTCCAGACGGGCCCGTACGGTCGAGGCTTACTCGGCCTCGTCCCGCGGCTGATCCGCAAGCCGCGCCGCGAGCGCTGAAACGGGGTCCCCGGGGCGGCCGCGTCGAGCTCGCGGCCGCCCCGACGGGGATCAGCCCCAGCCGCCGCCCCCGCCGCTGCCCGCGGCGGTGGTGGTGGGCGCGGGCACGGGCTGCGGGTACGACGGGGACGACGACGATGCCGCCGGCGTCGTCATCGCGGCGTGCTTGACGAGCGCGCCCTTGGCGTTCACGACGTACCACTGCTTGTCGAAGCCCTGGCCCTTCGTCTGGCCGGCCTTCCTGTCGCCGGCGAACAAGTACAACGGCCAGCCGGCGTAGGTGACCTGCCGCATCGTCCCGCTCGCCGGGATCGTGCCGAGCAGGCTCGCCTTGACGCCGGCGCCGGCCGTCGGCTTCGCGCCGGCCTTGACGAGCAGCCGCGGCCAGTACTTCGCGCAGATCGCGACCTTCGTGCAGGTGTTGACGCGCTTGCGGTCGGGCGTGTAGCGGTACAGCGTCCGCCCGCTCGAGCTGACGAGCACCGCGCCGAAGTCGGCGCTCTTCGCCGTCTTGACCGTGCCGCCGTGGACGCCCGTCGAGGCGGTCGCGGCCAGGGCGGCGCCGAATCCGGCGACGGCGGCGACGACGAGCAGCAGCGTCCAGCGGATCAGTCGACCTCGCATCGTGCTCCTTTCTTCGAAGACGTTCCCCCGGAGTACGGACCCGGCGCCCCGCCGGATTGCGGGCGTTTACGGACGGCGCCGCCGCGGCACCGCTCCCTGGAAGCGCAAGCGACGAAAGGAAGGACGATGGGCGACAAGCTGAAGGGCAGGCGCGTCGCGATCCTCGCGGCCGACATGTTCGAGCGCGTCGAGCTCGAGGAGCCGCGGAAGGCGCTCGAGGGCGCGGGCGCCGACGTCGAGATCGTCTCGATCCACCCGGGCGAGATCCAGGGCTTCGACCACTTCGAGCCGGCGACCGCGGTCGAGGTCGACCGGACGGTCGAGGAGGTCTCGGTCGACGACTACGACTGCCTGATGGTTCCGGGCGGCGTCGGCAACCCCGACCAGCTGCGCGGCGACGAGAACGCCGTCGGCCTGGTCCGCGACTTCGTCGAGCAGGGCAAGCCGACCGCCGTCATCTGCCACGGCCCGTGGGTGCTCGTCGAGGCCGGCGTCGTCCGCGACCGCACGCTCACCTCCTGGCCGACGCTGCAGACCGACATCCGCAACGCCGGCGGCACCTGGGTCGACGCGGAGGTCGTGGTCGACCGCGGCCTCGTCACGAGCCGCAAGCCGGACGACATCCCGGCCTTCAACGAGAAGATGATCGAGGAGTTCTGCGAGGGCCGGCGCGACCGCAGTCGCGCGTCGGTGCACGGCGAGGCGACCGCCGGCTGAGCCTGCCCTGCGCGCTGCCCGAGGAGCTCGTCGAAGCAGCTTGACGAGAGCGCGCTCGAGACCGTATGATCTAAAAACTTACACTCGGTTTTTAGAAAAGGAGCACGCGATGATCGTCGAGCTTGCCGAGGGTGCATGGCGTTCCGGGGAGCGGTTGCCGCGGGCGGCGCTGCTCGTCGTCGAGGAAGGGCTCGTGCTGCTGACGAGCGCGCGACCGGGAGCGTCCCGCCGCGTGGTGCTCGCGGTCGCAGGGCCGGAGTCGATGCTCTTGCCGCCGGCGGGCGACGAGCGGATCGAGGCGCTGACCGCGGCGCGGCTGCGGCTCGTCGCCGACGACGAGCTGGCCTCGTTCTCGGCGCGCGACGTCCTCGCCTCGCTCGAGATCGAGCTGCGCGACCGCCAGGCGAGCCTGGCCGCGTTCGCGAGCGTGCGCCACGCCGACCGCGTGCGCGAGAAGCTGCTGCAGCTCGCGCGGGCGCACGGCCGCGTCGGCCCCGACGGCGTCCGGCTCGACCTGCCGCTGACGCACGAGCTGCTCGGCGAGATGGTCGGCTCGGCACGCGAGACGGTGACCTGGGCGCTGGCCGAGCTGCAGCGCGAGGGCTTCGTCCGCCGCGAAGGGCGGACCTACCGTTTGTCGGTCGCGCCGGAGTTGCTCGCGGCCTGAACCTCGGCGAGCCGCAGGCGCAGCAGCACGCGGCAGGAGGCGTGGTGGTCGAGGCAGTCCGCTGTCTCGCACAGCACCTCCTCGGCGCGCACGCCGCGGATGCCGCACTCGACGAGGCCCGCCCACATGCCGCGGTCGATCTCGGCCGCCTCCGGGCGCTCGAGCACGAGCGGCCGCAGCGGGCAGGTCGGCGTCGCGAGCACGGCGCGGTCGCCCTCGACCTCCTCGACCGACGCCTGGAAGCCGAGCAGGCGGACGGCGGCGCAGACGCGCTCGAGGCCGCGGCGGACGTTCGCGGCCTGCGCGAGGCCCGCCGTCTCCGCGAGCTCGCGGCCGAACCGCTCGCCGACCCGGCGCAGCTCCCGGTGCGGCAGCCGGTCGAGCATCAGGCCGAACAGCGCCTCGTAACGCCGGTCGGGGAACTGGATCGCCTCGGTCTCGGGCGCGACGCTGTAGATCTTCGCCGGCCGGCCCGCGCCCGGGCCGCTGCGGCCGCTACGGCGGGCGCGCGCGACCTCGAGCAGGCCCGCGTCCGCGAGCCGGTCGAGCCGCGCACGGGCGACGTTCCGGTGGACGCCGAGCGCTGCGGCGGCGTCGTCGGCGGTGAACGCGTCGGCGCGACCGCGCGCGTAGAGGAGCGCCTCGCGCAGGTCGGGATCCGCGACCGCCGTCAGCTTCCGCTCCACCACAGTAAATACAGCGTAACGGTCGTTAGAGCTGGGCGAAAGCGGCCGCGCTCACCGCGGCTATCCTGTCTCCGCTACGCGGTGGCGGTAGCTCAGCTGGTAGAGCCCCGGGTTGTGGTCCCGGTGGTCGTGGGTTCGACTCCCATCCGCCACCCCTCGACGTGCTCAGTCGCCGGGCGGGAAGGCGTACCCGCCCGGCACGTGCGCCGGCTTGCGGCCGAGCGCGACCGCGATCTCCTGGTGCGACGCGAGCACGAGACTTGCGGGATCGCCGTCGCGGCGCGTCCCGTTCACCCACCAGCGGACGGTGCCGCGGTAGCGGCCGACGTGCGACGCGTCGAGCCGGACGCCCCACTCGCCGAAGAGCTGGCCGAGCGTGTACGGCACGCGCTTCGCCGACTCGACGTGGATGATCCCCGTCGTGTCGTGGGTGTGCAGCTCGGTGATGAACGGCTGGAAGGTGAAGAGGTCGATGCCGATCTGCGCGGGCACCGTCACCTTGCGGCCGTTCACCCACAGGTCGAGGTGCTGGTGGATGTGGAAGGCGAGCTGCTCCTCCGAGAGCGCGTCCAGGCGCAGGTGCGGGAGCCGGCCCGGCAGCGTCCGCGTGCCGTTGTCCCACGGCGGCGGGCCCTGCTGCAGGCCCGGCAGCCGCGCGAAGTCGACGCGCGGCGGCGCAGCGGCGGCGGCGACCGGGGCGAGCACGGCGGCGCCGAGGAGGGCGAGTAGCAGCCTGCGCACGCGCACAGTCTGCCGCCCCGAGCTAAGCCGCGGCTAAGAACGGGCACAATTGGCGGGCGAGGCCCCGTAGCTCAGAGGACAGAGCGGCAGCCTTCGAAGCTGCGCGCGGTGGTTCGATTCCACCCGGGGCCACTCTCTTCGATCGTCCTGCCGCACCCCTCGATCCGGTGGCGGCGCAGACGAGTGCGAGCCGCAGGCGCCCGGAACGGCAGGCAAGATCCTCGTATGGGGGTGCTCGAGGCTCTGGCGATCGCCGGGGGAGGCGTCGCCGCCGGAGCGATCAACGCGATGGTCGGCAGCGGCACGCTGATCACGTTTCCGCTGCTGCTCGCGTTCGGCTACGCGCCGGTGACCGCGAACGTCTCGAACACGATCGGGCTCGTCCCCGGCTCGCTCTCGGGCGTCTACGGCTACCGGCGCGAGCTCGAGGGGCAGCGCGCGCGGACGACCAGGCTCGCGATCGCGTCGGTGCTCGGCGGCATCGTCGGCGCGGTGCTGCTGCTCGAGCTGCCCGCGGGCGCGTTCAAGCGGATCGTGCCGATCTTCATCGGGATTGCGCTCGTGCTCGTCCTCGTCCAGCCGCGCCTCTCGCGCCGGCTCGCCGCGAGGCGCGCCGCGGCACCGGAGCACGGCGGCCCGCTCACCCTCGCCGGCCTCTTCGCGTGCGGCGTCTACGGCGGCTATTTCGGCGCAGCGCAGGGGATCATCATCGTCTCGATGCTCGGGATCACGCTCAACGAGCGGCTGCAGCGGATCAACGCGGTCAAGAACGTGCTCGCGATGCTGACGAACCTCGTCGCCGCGCTGATCTTCATCGCCGTCGCCCACGTCGCCTGGGGGGCCGCGGTCCTGATCGCCGCAGGCTCGATCGCGGGCGGCCAGATCGGCGCCCACGTCGGCCGCCGCCTACCGCCGCTCGCCCTGCGCGGCGTGATCGTCGCGGTCGGCGTGGCCGCGATCGTCAAGCTCGTCGGGTAGGGCTGCAGGCGGCCCCCCACCCTCTGAGGGAGGGGTTCAAACCCGCCTCCCTCGCGGTCGACGATACCGGCGGAGACGCAACGAGAGAGCTACGCGATCGGGGCAATTTCGTAAAATCTTCCGCGCCAGGCGGCACGGCGAGGCGTGGCCGCTACTCGCCCTCGAGCTTGCGCAGGACGACGCTGCCGACGAGGTGCTCGAGCGCGCGGTCGGCGGTCTCGTAGACCGGTAGCATCCGGTCGACGCCGACGAGCCCGATCAGCTTCCTGGTCGAGCCGGCGGGCACGACGAGCGACAGCCGGCCGCCGCAGTCGGCGAGCCTCCGCGCGGCGGCGAGGATCGCGCCGATCGCCGTCGAGTCGGCGAACGTGACGCCGCCGAGGTCGAGGACGATCTCCGGCGCGTCCGCGACGAGCGCCTCGAGCTCCGCCGTGAGCCGCGGCGCCGAGCAGAGGTCGAGCTCGCCGCCGACGGTAACGACATAGGCGCTGTCGCCGGCCTTCACGGTCGCGACCGTCACCTCGATCTGCGGCGCGTCCACCAGGTCACGGTAGCGCCGGGCGCGGGGCCGCGTGCTAGTCGCGCTCGTTCGGCTCGCGCTTCTCGTCCTCGCGCGGCAGCCCGACGCGCTCGTGCTGCTCGTCCGGGTCGCTGTGCCCCGGGTAC
>DASSSQ010000122.1:0-8074 GCA_035708405.1 Gaiellaceae bacterium | reverse complement strand
GGATAGAGCGCGCGGGCGTTGCGGAGGCCGAGCTTGACGTGCAGCGGCGCGCCGACCGCGACGAGGTCGCCGGCCTCGTTGCCGCGGACGACGCCGCCGAGCGCGTCCGGCGACTCGACGTAGAGGTCGAGCGGCAGGCTGGACGCGGCGCGCAGCTCCGCGAGCTGGCCGAGCGTCACGTCCGAGGCGATGTTGACGGTCGTCGCGCCGAGCTGCTCGAGTACGCGCAGCGAGGCCGCGTTCGACGGCGCCGTCATCACCGACACCTTCCAGACGCACTCCGTGGGAAGCTCGCCGGCGCGCTGCATCTCCGCCAGCACCGCGAGCAGGCCGTGATCGGCGACGAGGAAGCTGCGGATGCCGGCCTCGACCGCGCGGACGACGTCCTCGACCGCGTAGGCGAGCTGCCGGTTGCCGCGGATCTGGCCGAAGTGCGCCGAGCCGTCGGGCGTGCGCGCGTGGGCGCCGATCCCGAAGCCCTCGCGCGGCCCGACGAAGAGCGAGACCTCGACGCCGGCGTCGGCGCCGAGCGCGGACAGCTCGCGCAGCTCCGCTTCGGTGAGCAGCATCGCGCCGCTCCCCTGCGAGACGCGGTTGATGACGACGTCGTGCTCGCGCGCCGCGTCGAGGACGGCCTCGAGCACGCGCGGCCCCTCGACGCTCGGGATCTCGATCCGGAAGTGGGCGCCGTCGGCGAAGCGGAGCGGGCTCGGCGCGACCCCGGACGGCTGCTCGATTCCGAGCCGGCGAAGCGCGCCGTCGGCGCCGGTGGGGGCAAATTGATCAGACAAGTTGTCGACGTCCGTTATGACTACGGCGACCCAAGAGGGGCAATTCTTTATCAGATCGCGGGGAAATGCAACCTCCGCCGCGCCGATCGCCCATCGTACCGGCGTCCGCGCCGCCGTCCAGCACCGCTGAGAGGATGCCGCCGCACACCGCCGTCCACGACCAGGGAGAGCCATGTCCGAAGCATTCGACTCGAACGCCGCGCCGCCGAAGGCCGGCCCCTACTCGCACGCCGTCCGCACCGGCGACGTCGTCTTCCTGTCCGGCCAGGGGCCGTTCGACCCGGCGACCGGCGCCATCCCCGGGCCGTTCGACGAGCAGGTTCGGCAGACGCTGCGAAACCTCGCCGCCGCCGCCGGAGCCGCCGGCGGGACGCTTGCAGACGCCGTCCGGGTCGGCGTCTACCTGCGCGACATGGCGAACTTCCCGGTGCTGAACGAGGTCTACGCCGAGTTCTTCCACGAGCCGTACCCGGCGCGGACGACGACCCAGTCGGGAATCCGGATCGAGGTCGAGATCGACGCCGTGCTCGAGGTTCGGCGCTAGGTCGTACGCGCAGCTCCGGGCCGCTGCTCCCGCGCTTCCTGTGACACGATCGACGCCGTGATCGACTTCCACGTGCACCAGCCCGCGCGCGTCGGCGGCGAGCTGCCGTACTCGGCGACGGAGTACGCCGAGTTCGCCGCCGGGCTCGGGATCGAGCTCTCGGCGATCTTCACCTTCGACGGGCTCCGCCACCCGGGCGCGGCCGCGAACGACTCGCTCGCCGCGTTCGCCGCCGAGGTTCCCGGCCGCTTCGTCGCCTTCGCGACCGTCGACCCGACCGACCCGGGCGCCGCCGACGAGATCCGGCGCTGCGTCCGCGAGCACGGCATGCGCGGCGTCAAGCTGCACCCGTGGGTGCAGGCGTTCTCGCCGCACTCGCCGGGGCTCGACCCGATCTGCGAGGTCGCTGCCGAGCTCGGGATCCCGATCCTCTTCCACGACGGGACGCCGCCGTTCTCGGCGCCGCTGCAGCTCGCGGTGCTCGCGCGCCGGCACCCGCGGACGGCGATCGTGCTCGGCCACGGCGGCCTGCACGACCTCTGGCGGGAGGCGGCGGCCGCGGTCGCGGCGGCGCCGAACGTCCACGTCTGCCTGTGCGCGACCCCGCCGTACGCCCTGCGCGCGCTGATCGACCGCTGTCCACTCGAGCGGATCCTCTACGGCACCGACGGCGGCCTCGCGCCGGAGCCGCGCCAGCAGTACGTCGCCCTGCGCGTGCGTCACCTCGACGGGCTCGGCCTGGGCGAGCGCCAGCGCGCGGCGATCCTCGACGAGAACCCGCGCCGGCTGCTCGGTCTCTAGTCGAGCGAGGGCGAGCGCGGGGCGAGCCGGAAGGAGGCGGCCGCGGCGTTCAGGTGCGCCGTCATCGCGTCGCGCGCGCCCGCCGGGTCGCCGGCGGCGATCGCGTCGACGAGGCGACGGTGCTCGGCGGCGGTCTCCTCGAGCCGGCCGGGACGGCGCAGGCTCCACTCGAGCTGCAGCCGGTAGATCCCGTGCAGCTCCTCGATCAGCCGGGCGAGCAGCGCGTTGTCGGCGGCGTGCGCGATCTCGAGGTGGAGCTCCATGTCGGAGGCCGCGAGCAGGTCGAAGCGCGGGTCCGGTTCGTCGACGGCGGCCTCGAACTGCTCGGCGATCCGCAGCAGCACCGCGACCGACGAGCGCTCCGCCCGGCGCGCGGCCCAGTCGGCGGCCGCCGGCTCGAGCAGCAAGCGCACGTCGGCGAGCTCGTCGCCGTTCGCGCCGGCGAGCGGCGCCTGCGCCTCGGCCGGCTCGGCGCCCGCGGCCGGTGCGGCGACGAACGAGCCCGAGCCGCGCCGGACGACGACGAGCCCGCGCGCCTCGAGCCGGTGCGCGGCTTCGCGCACCGCGAGCCGGCTGACGCCGAAGATGCGGGCGAGCTCCCGCTCCGACGGCAGGCGCGCGCCCGCCGCGAGCGTGCCGGCCTCGATCAGCTCGCCGATCCGGCGCTCGATCCGCTCGGGCAGCGTCGCCGTCGCGTCCTCGACGGCACGCAGGTCGCCGGCGTCGAGCCACGCCTCAGATGATGCGGAGTTGCTTATAGACACGCTGATGTTCTATAACTTGGATCGTAAGTGGTTAGACCGATTGCATACGGTGGCCGGTGACCGCGACGGTCCCCAGGGCGACGCGCGCCCCATCGTCGCGTGCCGCGGGCGAGCGGACGGTCCGCGTCCGCGTCCGCCGCAGCGCGTCCAGGGCGCGCGAGGAGTTCGTCGTCCGGGCGAGCGATCCGATCACCGTACTCGACCTCCTGCGGCAGATCCAGACCGGGCACGACGCTTCGCTCGCCTTCCGCTACTCGTGCCGCGTCGCGATGTGCGGCACCTGCGGCGTCCGCGTCGACGGGCGCAGCCGGCTCGCCTGCCGCGCGGTGCTCGAGCCGGACGTCGACGAGATCGAGGTCGCGCCGCTCGCCGGGCTGCCGGTCGTCCGCGACCTGATCGTGGACACGCGGCCGTTTTGGGCCGAGTGGGCGCGCGTGAAGCCGTGGTTCGTGCCCGCCGGCGGCGAGCCCGTGCAGGTGGAGGTCGGGAGCGCGGCGGAGGAGCTCGTCGAGAGCGCGCTCGGCTGCATCTCCTGCGGCGCCTGCTACTCGAGCTGCGAGATCGCCGGCCACGGCAGCGACTACATCGGGCCGGCGGCGCTGAACCGGGCGCTCGCGCTGATCGCCGACCCGCGCGACGGCGCCGCCGAGGAGCGACTCGAGATCGTCGGCGGCCGCGGCGGCGTCGACCGCTGCCACTACATCGGCGCGTGCACCTCGGCCTGCCCCGTCGGCCTCGACCCGGCGCGGTCGATCGTCGAGCTCCGCCGACTCCGGCTGGCAGGCCGTGCCTGATCTCGCCTACGACACGCTGACCGCCGACGTCGTGATCGTCGGCAGCGGCGGCGCCGGGCTGATGTCGCTGCTGCACCTCGGCCGCCGTGCGCCGGAGCTGGACGTCGTGCTCGTCAGCAAGGGCGCCGTCGGCCGCTCCGGCTGCACGCGGATGGTGCAGGGCGGCTACAACGCCGTGCTCGACGAGCGCGACTCGCTCGACCTCCACTTCGCCGACACGCTCGCCGGCGGCGCCTACCTGAACGACCAGGAGCTCGCGTGGACGCTCGTCCAGGACGCGCCCGGCGTGATCCGCGAGCTCGAGCGGGAGTGCGGCTGCCTCTTCGACCGCACCGCCGACAACCGCCTGCACCAGAAGCCGTTCGCAGGTCAGAGCTTCGACCGCACCGTCCACCGCGGCGACCTGACCGGGATCGAGATCATGGCGCGCCTGCGCGACCAGGCGCTGCGGATCGGCGCGCGCGAGCTCGAGGACGTGCGCGCGCTCGACCTCGTCCTCGACGGCGAGGGACGGCTGGCCGGCCTGACGGTGCTCGACGCGGCCTCGGGCCGCTTCGCCCTGATCCGCGCGCGCGTCGTCGTCGTCGCGACGGGCGGCTCGGCGACGATGTACCGGATCGCGGCGCCCGCGCGCGAGAAGACCGGCGACGGGCTCGCGATGTGCCTGCGCGCCGGGCTCGAGCTGCGCGACATGGAGATGCTGCAGTTCCATCCGACGGGGCTGCTCGCCGGCGACTCGCTGCTGACCGGCTCGGTGCTCGAGGAGGGCCTCCGCGGCGCAGGCGCGCACCTCTACAACCGCCTCGGCGAGCGCTTCATGGAGCGCTACGACCCGGAGCGGCTCGAGCGGTCGACGCGCGACGTCGTCGCCCGGTCGAGCTACCTCGAGATCGTCGGCGGGCGCGGCACCGAGTCCGGCGGCGTGCTGCTCGACATCTCCCACCTCGGGGCGGAGGAGGTCGAGCGGCGCTTCGGCGGCATGGTCGAGCGGACGCGGCTCGTCGGCGCCGACCTTGCGCGCGAGCCGGTCGAGGTCTCGCCGACCGCGCACTTCCAGATGGGCGGCGCCGTCATCGACCGCGACTGCCGCACGAGCGTCGAGGGGCTGCTCGTCGCGGGCGAGGACGCGGGCGGCACGCACGGCGCGAACCGGCTCGGCGGCAACGGCGTCGCCGAGTCGACGGTCTTCGGCGCGCGCTCCGGCGATGTCGCCGCCGGGCTCGCCCGGGAGCTGCCGCTCGCGGAGCCCGACCCGGGGCTCGTCGCCGCGTCGCTCGCGCGCGCGGTCGCGCCGCTGCGGGAGCGCGGCGAGTCGCCGTCCGCGCTGATGGCCGAGCTGAAGGACGTGATGTGGCACGGCTGCGGGCTCGTCCGCACGCGCGAAGGGCTCGAAGCGGCGGCCGCGTCGGTCGACGGCCTGCTCGAGCGTGCCGGCCGCGCCGCCGCGCCGGGTGGGCGCGAGTGGAACCTCGGCTGGCAGCAGGCGCTCGACGTCGTCAACCAGCTCCAGGTCGCGCAGACGATGATCGTGTCGGCGCTCGAGCGCGAGGAGTCGCGCGGCGCCCACTTCCGCGACGACTTCCCCGAGCGCCGCGACGACGCCTGGCTGCGCTACGTCGTCGTCCGCCGCGACGGGGACGGCTCGCTCGAGATCGGGACGCGACCCGTCGCGCTCACCCGCAGCCGGCCGCCCGCCGCCGTCGCCGGGAGCGCCGCGTGAACGCCGCCCAGGCCGTCTTCCTCTGCGGGTTCGCCCTCGTGCTCGCCGGCATCGCCGTCTTCTCTCTCGTCGTCGTCCGCAGCGCCGCGCGCGGCGGTCGCGCCGCCGGCCTCGGCCTGCTCGGCAGCGCGACCGAGCACGCGCGCGACGGCCGCGCCGCCTTCCTCGCGCATCGCCTCTCCGGCTTCGGGATCTTCGCCTTCCTCGCCCTCCACATCCTCGACGTCGCGCTCTACAGCGTCTCGCGGCGGCTCTACGACGACGTCCAGCCGATCTACGGCTCGGCGGCGCTGCGCGTGTTCGAGTGCGGGCTGCTCTTCGCCGTCCTCTTCCACACCGGCAACGGGCTGCGCCTGCTCGCGGTCGACCTCGTGCGGCTGTCGGCCGCCTGGACGCGGCGCCTGCTGCGGGTGGTCGTCGCGCTGACGGCAGCGTGCGGCGTCGCCGGCAGCGTCCTGATCCTCGGGCCGGTGCTCGGATGATCGAGACCGTCTCTCCACGGCCCGCGGCCTGGGAGCTGCCCTCGCCGGGCGCGGTCGAGGACGAGCGTACGCGGCGCGCCGTCGACTACGTGCTCCTGCGCGCGACCGGGCTCGTCCTCTCGGTGCTGGTGCTCGGCCACTTCGCCGTCACGCACTTCGTCACCGACGTCGCCAACGACGACTCCGCCTTCGTCGCGCGCCGGCTCTCGTCCGCGATCTGGGTCGTCTGGGACTCGACGATGCTGGCGGCGGCGCTCGCGCACGGCGCGGTCGGCGTGCGGCTCGCGCTCGCGGACTACGCGACGGGTCGCCGCCGGCGGCTGCTCCAGCGCGGCGTCCTCGCCGTCTCGTTCGCGCTGCTCGTCGTCGGCGCCGTCGCGATCGCGAAGGTCGCCCATGTCTAGCGTCGCCCGCGGCGCCGTCTTCGACGCGCTCCTCGCCGCCGCGAAGGCGCGCGTCGTCGACCAGGTCGAGGCGAGGTCGCTCGCCCGCGCCGACGGCGAGTTCCTGCTGCGCGCGCTGATCGACCTCGAGTCGGACGGCGTCCTGCTCTTCGGCCCCGAACGCGCCGCCGACGCCGAGTTCTACGCCGCCGTGACCGAGTACCTCGTCGCCCGCGCCGGGCCCGTCGCCGCGGACGCGGCGCTGCTCGCACCCGTGTCGCAGCTCGTCGGCCACGCCGGGGACAGTCCCCGGGCAGGGGAGCTCGATCGTGCCGTTCTCCAGCTCATCACCCACTGAAGGAGGTCGTGCGTGACGCACAAGTTCCTGATCCACAAACGAGGCGACCACGTGGGCGTGGCCGTCTCCGACATCGAGGCGGGCCAGCGTGTCGTCGGGGTGTTCATGGACGACGACTCCGAGCTGCGGATCGATGCCCGGGACGCGGTTCCGCTCGGTCACAAGATCGCGATTGAGCCGGTTGCGGGTGGTGCGACGGTGGTGGAGTACGGGTTGCCGATCGGTGTGGCGCCGGACGGGTTCGGGTTGGGCGAGTACGTGCATACGCACAATTTGCGGAGTGCGCGATGGTAGTGGAGGGTTTTCGGCGTGAGAATGGTGATGTTGGTGTCCGCAATCACGTGGTGCTGCTGCCGGTTGATGATTTGTCGAATGCGGTTTGTCGTGCGGTTGCGGCGCAGGTGCCGGGGACGTTGCCGTTGCCGCATGCGTATGGGCGGTTGCAGTATGGGGATGATCTGGAGCTGCATTTCCGGACGTTGATCGGGACCGGCTGCAATGCGAATGTGGCTGCGGTTGTGGTGGTCGGGATCGAGCCGAACTGGGCGGGCCGGTTGGCGGAGGGGATCGCGGAGACGGGGAAGCCGGTTGAGGTGTTCTCGATCGAGGGGCAGGGCGACCTGGAGACGGTGCGGAAAGCCTCCAGGGCGGCGCAGCGGCTTCTGCAGCATGCGTCGGAGGTGCGGCGGGAGCGGGTGGAGTTGGGCGAGTTGAAGGTGAGTATCAAGTGCGGCGAGTCGGACACGACGACGGGTTTGGCGTCGTGTCCGACGGTCGGTTGGGTCGTTGACCGGCTGGTCGAGGCGGGCGGCACGGTGTTGTTTGGGGAGACGCCGGAGTTGACCGGCGGCGAGCATCTGATCGCGCAACGCTGCGCCAACGAGACGGTGAAGCGGGAGTTCATGCGGCTGTTTCAGCGGTACACGGACGCGATCGAGCAGACGGGCGCGGATCTTTTGGGGTCGCAGCCGACGCAGGGCAACATCGCGGGTGGCCTCTCGACGATCGAGGAGAAAGCGCTCGGCAACATCGAAAAGACCGGAAGCAAGCCGGTCGTCGGTGTCCTCGACCGCGCCCAGCCCCCCCAAAACGGCTCCGGCCTGTATTTCATGGACTCCTCGTCGGCGGCGGCCGAGCACATCACGCTGATGTGCGCCGGCGGCGCCGTCCTGCACCTGTTCCCGACCGGGCAGGGCAACGTGATCGGCAACCCCGTCGAGCCCGTGATCAAGCTGACCGGCAACCCGAAAACCGCGGCCACGATGAGCGAACACATCGACCTCGACGTCTCCGGCCTGCTCACCCGCGAGCTCACCCTCGACCAAGCCGGCCAACAACTCCTCGACCTCACCATCCGCACCGCCAACGGCCGCCTCACCAGCGCCGAAACCCTCGGCCACCACGAATTCGTCCTCACCCGCCTCTACCCAAGCGCGT
>DASSSQ010000121.1:0-14156 GCA_035708405.1 Gaiellaceae bacterium | reverse complement strand
GAGGAGGCGCGCGAGCGCGTCGCCGAGCTCGACCTGACCGGCGTCGCCGGGCGGATCGAGCAGCCGCTGCTCGTCGTCACCGGCAAGCGCGACCGGCTAGTCCCCTGGCGGGACACGAAGCGGATCGCCGACGAGGCGCCGCGCTCGACCTGGGTCGTCTGGGACGACGGCAACCACGTCTGCAACAACCTGCCGTACCGCTACCGGCCGCTCGCGGGCGACTGGCTGGCCGAGCGGCTCGGCGCGCGCGAGGCGGCGGCGGTATGAGCTGGGAGGAGATCCGCCGCCGGATCGACGACGGCAAGACGTTCAACGCGATGCGCGACACGCCGTACTACCGCGACGCGGTCTACGAGCAGTTCTCGGCGGAGGAGTACGCGCGCCGCTACGAGGCGCTGCGGGCGAAGCTGCGCGCGCTCGAGCTCGACTGCGCGATCGTCCCCGGCGGCCCGAGTCACTGGAGCTTCGGCGGCGGCGTCGTCTGGCTGACCGGCCACTGGGAGTGGCACGCGCTCGCCGCGTACCTCGTCGTCCCGCTCGACGGCGAGCCGACGCTCGTCTACGCGATGGGCGGCACGCACATCGAGGCCGTCCGCCGCGAGACCGCGGCCGCGGTCTCCGACGTGCGACCGAGCCGCAACGGCCGCTTCGCGGAGGTGATCGTCGAGCGGCTGCGCGAGCTCGGGCTCGAGCGCGGGCGGATCGGCCTGCTCGAGATCGACGCGCGCCACGTCGACTACCTGCCGGTCAACCAGTACGAGGACCTCCGCCGCGGGCTGCCGCAGGCCGAGCTCGTCTTCACGAAGGGGATCCTGCACGAGCTGATGTCGGTGAAGAGCCCCGAGGAGATCGAGCGCTTCCGCGTCTCCGGGCGGCTCTGCCGGCAGGCGATGGACGCGCTCGTCGAGCGCGCGCGGCCGGGCGCGACCGAGGAGGATCTGCGGGCGGCGGCGGGCGCGGCGATCCTCGGGGGCGGCGGCGACATCGACTTCCTGATCGTCGGCTCGACGCCGACCGCCGACCCGGCGCTGATCTTCGGCAACCCGCGGCCGTCGCGCCGCGTGCTGCAGCAGGGCGACCTCGTGCTGATGGAGCTCGCGGCCGGCTACCGCGGCTACGCGGCGCAGATCGGCTCGCCCGTCTGCGTCGGCGAGCCGCCGGCGGAGGTGCGCCGCTTCTGGGACGAGATCGCGAAGCCCGGCTTCGAGCTGATGGCGGAGGCGATCGGGCCCGGCAAGCCGGTCGACGGGCTGCGCGAGGCGGGGAAGTTCTTCCGCGAGCACGGCGTCCAGTCGCGGCCGATCCACGCGCACGGGATCGACCTCGTCTCCTCGGCGCCGCACGTCTTCGCCGACCACGTCGCCGCCGAGCCGTTCGAGCAGGTCTTCCGGCCGGGCAACGTGATCATGGCCGAGCCGAACCCGGTCACCGCCGACGGCACCCTCGGCATGTTCGTCGGCCACACCTTCGTCGTCACCGAGGACGGCCGCGAGTGCCTCGACGACTTTCCCCTCGAGCTCGTGGTGACCGGGACCTAGCCGCATGGCGACGAGGTTCTCCCCGGCCGAGATGGAGCGGCGCTACGCGCTCGCGCGCTGGCTCGCCGCCGAGCACGGCCTCGACGCGCTCGTCGTCCACGGCAACTCCGGCGCCAACCGCCACAACAACGTCAATCCGTTCTGGCTGACGCAGTACCTCGACCGGCACCACTGCTATCTCGTCGTGCCGCGCGAGGGCGAGCCGGCGCTCTACGTCGGGCTCGTCAACCACGTGCCGAACGCGCGCGAGCTCGCCGACTGCCCGATCGTCGAGTGGGGCGGGTACGAGCCGGGGAAGACGGTGGCGGCGCGGCTCGCGGAGCTCGGCGCGAAGCGGGTCGGCCTCGTCGGCGTCGCCTCGACCTGGGGCGTCGGCATGCCGTACCTCCACTACGAGGCGATCCGCGACCTCGAGCCGGTCGACGTCACGGCCGAGTTCGCGCGGCTGCGCGCGGTCAAGTCCGAGGAGGAGATCGAGCGGCTGCGCGGCGCCGCCGAGCTCTCCGACCTCGCGATCCTGACCCTGCAGCGCGAGGCGAAGCCGGGCCGCAGCGAGCACGAGCTGGTCGCGATCTGCGAGCACGCCTACCGGCTGCGCGGCGGCACGACGCGGATCACGTACCTCCGCTCGATGGCGATGGACGCGCCGAACGGCTGCCTGCCGGCGCAGAACGCGAGCGACCGCCGGCTCGAGCGCGGCGACGTGATCCTGACCGAGTTCTCCGCCTCGCTCGGCGCCTACTCGGGCCAGGTGCACCGGCCGGTGTTCGTCCAGGCGGAGCCGACGGCGGAGTGGCAGCGGCTCTTCGGCGTCGCGAAGGAGGCGTACGACCGGATCGCCGCCGGGCTCGTCCCGGGCTCGACCGAGGGCGACGCGATCCGCAACGCGGCGGTGATCGGCGAGGCCGGCTTCGCGATCTACGACGACCTGATCCACGGCTACGGCAGCGACTACGGCCCGCCGCTCGTCGACCGCGACTGCGTCCGCTACTGGCAGACGGGCGAGGAGCCGCCGCCGGGCCGCTCGGTCGAGCGCGGCGCGACGGTCGTGATCCAGCCGAATCCGATCACCCCGGACGAGCGGATGGGGCTCCAGCTCGGCGCGCTGACCGTCGTCCGCGACACGGGCGCCGAGACGCTGCACGGCCTTCCCTTCGAGCCGCTGATCGCCTCGTGAGCCGGGTCGCGCTGATCGGCACCGGCTTCTGGGCGGCGAAGCTCGCGCAGGCGGCGGCGAAGACGGAGCTCGAGCTCGCCCGCTGCTGGTCGCGCGACAAGGCGCGGCGGGCCGCGTTCGCGCAGCGCTTCGGCTGCGAGGCGGCGCCCTCCTTCGAGGCGGCGCTCGAGGGAGTCGACGGCGTGCTGCTCGCGACGCCGAACGACACGCACGAGCAGCAGGCGCTCGCGGCGGCCGAGCGCGGCCTGCACGTCTTCGTCGAGAAGCCGATCGCCGACACGGTCGCCGCGGGCGAGCGGATGCGCGATGCCTGCGAGCGCGCCGGGGTGACGCTCCTCGTCGGCCACGAGCTGCGCCGGCTCGGCGCCGCCCGCAAGGCGAAGCAGCTCGTCGACGCGGGCACGCTCGGCACCGTCGTCCTCGCCGAGGCGAACCTCTCGCTGTCCTCCCGCGTCGAGCCCGGCTCGTGGAAGGCCGGCGGCCGCGGCACGCCGCTCGTCCAGCTCGGCATCCACCACGCCGACACGCTCGCCTACCTGCTCGGCCCGGTCGCCCGCACGACCGGCCGGCTCGCGCGCGTCCATTCCCGTGTCGTCGACGACGTCGGCGTCGCCACGCTCGAGTTCTCCTCCGGCGCGCTCGGCACGATCGCCTCGAGCTACGTCTCGCCGAAGACCTACGCGCTGCGCCTCTCCGGCACCGAGGCCGTGCTCGACTACCGTGTCGAGATGTCCGTCTGGCCCGCGACCGAGCGGCTCGACGAGGTGACGACGCTCGAGGTCGGCGGCGTAGGCTCGACGGAGCCGGACCGGAGGAATGCCGGGGCGGTCGAGTTCGACCGGATCGACCCGCTCGTCGCCGAGCTGGAGGAGCTGGCGCGCTGCATCCGCGGCGAGGCCGAGCCGGAGACCGGCGCCGCCGAAGGCCTCGCCGCCCTGCAGACGATCGAAGACGCGATCGGGAGCGCCCTTGCCTCCTAGTGACACAGTGTCACAAGGTCGGCAGGTCGGTCGTGCGGTGCCGCGGCGGGAGGACGAGCGCGTGCTCCGCGGGCAGGCGCAGTACCTCGACGACGTGCACCTCGACGGGATGCTGCACGTCGCCTTCGTGCGCAGCCCGTTTCCGCGCGCGCGGATCGGCGGGATCGCGAAGCCGGACGGGGTCTTCGTCCTCACCGCCGCCGACCTCGGCCCGGAGGTGCGCGGGCTGCCGACGCAGACCCTGCCGGGGATCGAGCTCGCGGACGCGGCGCACCCGGTGCTCGCGCGCGACGAGGCGCGCTACGTCGGCCAGGCGGTCGCCGCCGTTGTCGCCGTGAGCCGGGCCGAGGCCGAGGACGCGGCCGAGCTGGTGGAGGTCGACTGGGAGCCGCTCGACGCGGTCGTCGACCCGCGCGCGGCGCCGGAGTGGCTCTACCGCTACTCGGGGAGCGGCGGCGACGTCGAGGGCGGCTTCGCGCGCGCCGAGCATACGATCCGGCAGAGCTTCTCGATCCCGCGCATCGTCACCTCCCCGATCGAGACGCACGGCGCGATCGCCGCGCCGCGCCCCGACGGCGGCCTGACGGTGTGGGCCTCCGCCCAGGGCCGCGACCGCACGCGCGACCAGCTCCGGCACGCGCTCGGCCGCGACGACGTCGAGGTCGTCGTCCCGGACGTCGGCGGCGCCTTCGGCTCGAAAGGCGCGATCGCGCCGGAGTACGCGGCGACGGCGCTCTGCGCGGCCGCGCTCGGCCGTCCCGTCAAGTGGACGGAGGACCGGCTCGAGAACTTCCTCGCCGCCTACCAGGGCCGCGGCCTGGAGGCCGACGTCGAGCTCGCCGTCGACGGCGAGGGCCGCTTCCTCGCGATCCGCGCGCGGCTCTACGCCGACGCCGGCGCCTACCTCTACCCGACGACGCCGACGCCCGGCCAGACGACGGCGAACCTGCTCTGCGGCTGCTACGCGATCCCCGCCTGCGCGGTCGAGGTCTACGGCGCGCGGACGACGAAGGTGCCGGTCGGGCCCTCGCGCGGCGCCGGCCGGCCGGAGGCTGCGCTGCTCGTCGAGGGGATGGTCGAGGAGGCTGGCCGGCAGCTCGGCCGGGACCCCGTCGAGCTGCGGCGGCGGAACTTCGTCCGCGAGTTCCCGCACCGGACGCCGCTCGGCTACGTCTACGACTCCGGCGACTTCGAGCGCTGCCTCGACCGCGCGCTCGAGCTCGTCCGGCCCGAGCGGAGCCGCGACGGCGAGCGGCTCGTCGGCACCGGCATCGGCTGCTACGTCGAGCGTGCCGGCGGCATGTGGGAGACCGCGTCCGTCGCGCGAGAGGACGGCCGCGTCGTCGTCACCGCCGGCTCTTCGCCGCACGGGCAGGGCCACGCGACCACCTTCGCGCAGATCGCCGCCGACGAGCTCGGCGTCCCGGCGGAGCAGGTCGAGGTCCGCTTCGAGGGCGGCGGCATCGGCACCTTCGCGAGCCGCTCGGTGGCGATGGCCGGCTCCGCGGTCGCGCTCGCCTGCCGCAAGCTGCTCGCCGAGGGCGGCGACTCGGCCACGGTGCGCTTCGAGTCGGACATGGTCTTCTCGTCCGGCTGCTACGCCGCCGTCGTCGAGGTCGAGCGCGCGACCGGCCGCCTGACGATCCTCCGCATCGCCGCCGTCGACGACTGCGGCCGCGTCGTCAACCCGCTGCTCGCCGAGGGCCAGGTCTACGGCGGCACCGCCTACGGACTCGGCGAATGCCTGGTCGAGGAGGCGCGCACCGACGAGTGGGGCAACCCGCTCGCGACCTCGTTCGCCTCCTACCATCTTCTGACCGCGGCCGAGATCCCGCCCGTCGAGCCTGCCTTCGTCGAGACGCCGTCGCCGCTCAACCCGCTCGGCGCGAAGGGGATCGGCGAGGGCGGCTCGATCGGCGTCCTGCCCGCGATCGCGAACGCGGTCGGCGACGCCTGCGGGCGGAAGATCGACCCGCCGTTCGGCGCCGAGAAGCTCTGGGAGGCGATCCGATGAAGCCGGCGCGCTTCGAGTACGCGGCGCCGGAGTCGCTCGACGAGGCGCTCGGCCTGCTCGACGAGGGCTCGAAGGCGCTCGCCGGCGGGCAGAGCCTCGTGCCGCTGCTCAACTTCCGGCTCGCGCGTCCCGAGCGGCTCGTCGACCTGAACCGGATTCCCGGCTGCGACCACGTGCGCGAGGAGGGCGGCTCGCTGCGGATCGGCATGCTCGCCCGCCAGGTGCAGCTGACGGAGCTCGAGGCGTGGCCGCTGCTGCGCGACGCCGTCGACCACGTCGGCCATCCGCAGACGCGGAACCGCGGCACCGTCTGCGGCTCGGCGGCGCACGCCGACCCGGCCGCCGAGCTGCCCGCGGCGCTGCTCGCGCTCGCTGCGCGCTTCCACGTCCGCTCCGCGTCCGGCACGCGCGTCGTCGCGGCGGAGGACTTCTTCGTCGGCTACCTGACGACCGTGCTCGAGCCGGACGAGCTGCTCGTCGAGATCGAGGTGCCGCCGCACCCGCCGCAGTGGCGCTTCGTCGAGTACGCGCGCACGCACGGCGACTGGGCGATGGTCGGCGCCGCCGTCGCCGGCGACCGCACAGCACTGTTTGCAACCGGGGACAGGCCCCGCTTGACGCGGGATCTCGCCGTCGTCGACGACCCCTGGAAGCGCGCGTTCCTGGAGGAGGCGCTCGCATGAGGGTCTCCGTCGAGATCAACGGCCGCCCGTACGAGCGCGACGTCGAGCCGCGGACGCTGCTCTCCGACTTCGTCCGCCACGACTGCGGCCTCACGGGCACGCACGTCGGCTGCGAGCACGGCGTCTGCGGCGCCTGCACCGTCCAGCTGGACGGCGTGCCGGTGCGCTCGTGCCTGCTCCTCGCCGTGCAGGCGGACGGCCGCAGCGTCCGCACCGTCGAGGGACTCGAGTGGGGCCCGCTGCAGGAGGCGTTCCACGCCCATCACGGCCTGCAGTGCGGCTTTTGCACGCCCGGGATCCTGATCACCGTCGACGCGCTGCGGGGACAGGCCCTCGACGACGCGCAGATCCGCGACGCGCTCGCCGGCAACCTCTGCCGCTGCACCGGTTATGTCCAGATCGTCGAGGCCGTCAAGGAGGCTCTCAATGCCTGACACGTACGACGTCGTCGTCGCCGGCGCCGGCCACAACAGCCTGATCGCCGCCTGCTACCTGGCCCGCGCCGGCTACGAGGTCTGCGTGCTCGAGGACCGCCCGATCGTCGGCGGCGACACCGCGACCGAGGAGCTGACGGTGCCCGGCTTCATGCACGACAGCTGCTCGACCGCGCACGTGCTGATCCAGGCGAGCCCGACCCTGCGCGACGACGAGCTCGAGCTGCTCTCGCGCTACGGCCTCGAGTACGTCTTCCCGGAGATCGCCGTCCACGTCCCGTTCCTCGACGGCACCTCGATCACGCAGTACCGCGACCGCGAGCGCACCCGCGAGCAGCTCGCCCGCTTCTCGCGCCGCGACGCCGACGCGTACGTGCGGATGATGGAGGACTACGGCGAGGTGCGCGGCGCGTTCGGGAAGGCGCGCTACACGCCGATCGGCTTCGGCCCGCCGCTCGACGAGCTGCTGCCGGCGCGCTGGCAGCGGATCAACCGCATGTCCGCCTGGGACGTGATCTCCCACGAGTTCGAGGACTGGCACACGCGCGGCTTCATGCTCTGGATGGCCGCGCAGACGGTGCAGCCGGTCGAGCGGCCCGGCACCGGCGTGCTCGCCTACTCGCTCGCCTACGGCCGCGACCAGAACGGCTGGACGCTGCCGCGCGGCGGCTCCGGCGCGCTGCCGGCCGCGTGCGTCCGGCTGCTCGAGGAGCACGGCGCGACCGTCCTCACGTCGAAGCTCGTCTCCGGGCTCGTGCTCGAAGGCGGCCGCTGCACCGGCGTCGAGACCGCCGACGGCGAGCGCTACCTCGCGCGGCAGGCGGTGCTCTCCTCGATCCACGTCAAGCACCTCGTCGAGATGGCGCCGGCTGATGCCTGGGGCGAGGACTTCGTCTACGCGGCCGACACCTGGGACGGCGGCGTCTCGATGTTCGTCACCCACTACGCGACGACCGAGCCGCCGCGCTTCCCGGTCGAGGGCGGCCACGTCGAGTCGGTGGCGATGGGGACGGGCCTGCCGCCCGAGCGCCACCTGCGCATGGGGCACGCGTTCACGGCGCGCGCGCTCGACCTCGAGGACCCGATCCTGCTCGTCGTCTGCCCGACCGTCGAGGACCCCGGGCGCGCGCCCGAGGGCCGGCACACGCTGAAGGTGATCGGCTTCCAGCCGTACGACCTGGCCGACGGCGGCCCCGCGCGCTGGGACGAGCTCGCCGAGGAGGTCTCGCGCGCCAACCTCGAGATGCTGCGCCGCTACGCGCCGAACCTGACCGACGAGACGATCCTCGGCAGCTCGATCCGCACGCCGGTCGGCCTCGAGCGCCAGAACCGCCACAACTGGCACGGCTCCTGCCACGGCGGCGCGCTCAGCCCGGCCCAGTCCGGCGGCCTCCGCTTCGGCCACCGCACGCCGATCGCCGGCCTCTACCAGACCGGCTCGACGACGCACCCGGGCGGCTCGGTCTCCGCGGGCCCCGGCCGCAACGCGGCGCAGGTGCTGCTGCACGACCTCGGCAAGGAGCTGCCCCGCGCGGGCGCGGTATGACTTAGGATTCGCAATCGGGTACGCGCTCCCGCAGCGCGCCGATTCTTTTCTGTCGCCACCCGGGAAGGAGCCTCCTGCATGACGATCGCACCTGAGCGGAAGGGACGCGTCGACCTGTCCGAGCACGGCGTCTCGCCGTCCGGTCGCGTGCTCGCGAATCCGACCACCGCCGTCCTCTACGAGCACGCCGTCCTGCGGGGCGAGGCGCGTATCGCCGAGGGAGGTCCGTTCGTCGTCGACACGGGTGCGTTCACCGGCCGCTCGCCCAAGGACAAGTTCGCCGTACGCGAGCCGGAGTCCGAGGATCGGATCTGGTGGGGCGACGTCAACCACGAGCTCTCGGAGGAGCACTACGAGGGGCTGCGCGAGAAGGTGTGCGAGTACCTCGGCGAGCGCGACGACCTCTACGTCGTCGACGCCTTCGCCGGCGCCGACCCGACGCACCGCCTCGCCGTCCGCGTGATCACCGGCATGCCGTACCACGCGCTCTTCTCCTCGACGATGTTCATCACGCCGACCGAGGCCGAGCGCAAGGGCTTCGCGCCGGACGCGCTCGTCCTGCACGCGCCGGGGCTCGAGGCCGACCCGGACGAGGACGGCACCCGCAGCGGCACCTTCTGCGTCTTCCACCCGACGCGGCGCGAGATCCTCATCGGCGGCACCTACTACGCGGGCGAGATCAAGAAGGGGATCTTCACCCTGCTCAACGACTCGCTGCCGCTCGCGGGCGTGATGCCGATGCACTGCTCGGCGAACGTGGGCCCGGACGGGGACGTCGCGATCTTCTTCGGTCTCTCCGGTACCGGCAAGACGACGCTGTCGGCCGACCCGGCGCGCGAGCTGATCGGCGACGACGAGCACGGCTGGGGCGACGAGGGCGTCTTCAACTTCGAGGGCGGCTGCTACGCGAAGACGATCCACCTCTCCGCCGAGGCCGAGCCGGAGATCTGGGCGGCGACGAACGCGTTCGGCACCGTGCTCGAGAACGTGATCGTCGACGAGCGCGGCCGGCTCGACTTCGACGACGGCTCGAAGACCGAGAACACGCGCGCGGCCTACAAGCTGGAGAAGATCCCGAACGCGCTGCCGACCAAGCGCGCCGGCCATCCGCGCAACGTCGTCTTCCTCGCCGCCGACGCCTTCGGCGTGCTGCCGCCGATCGCGCGGCTCGACTACGACCAGGCGCGCTACTACTTCCTCTCCGGCTTCACCTCGAAGCTGGCGGGGACGGAGATCGGCGTCGACGAGCCGCAGCCGACCTTCTCGACCTGCTTCGGCCACCCGTTCCTGCCGCAGCCGCCGGCGGTCTACTCGCGGCTGCTCGGCGAGAAGCTGGAGCGGCACGGGCCGAGCGTCTGGCTCGTCAACACGGGCTGGACGGGCGGGCCGCACGGCGAGGGCCACCGGATGCCGATCCAGGCGACGCGCTCGGTGCTGCACGCCGCGCTGTCGGGCACGCTCGACGACGCCGAGTTCCGCACCGACGAGACCTTCGGCTTCCGGGTGCCGACGAGCGCGCCGGGCGTCGAGGCCGGCCTGCTCGACCCGCGCTCGACCTGGCGCGATCCCGAGGCGTACGACCGCAAGGCGGCCCAGCTCGCGGCGATGTTCCGAAAGAACTTCGCGAGCTTCCCGGACGTCGAGGAGCGCGTGCGCAACGCCGGCCCGAAGGGGTAGGAGAGGGCCGCAACGGCGCGCGAGCAGCGGTCCGAATAGCCTGCCGCCGCATGTGACGCGCCGCACGGGAGCTTTCGGGTAGGTTCAGGCGCGATGGAAGGCAAGCACGACGTCCTCGTGATCGGGGCCGGCTGCTCCGGCATGCGCGCGGCGATCGCCGCCTACGACGCCGGCGCCGATGTCGCGATGGTCTCGAAGCTGCACCCGACGCGCAGCCACTCCGGCGCCGCCGAGGGCGGGATCAACGCGGCGCTCGGCAACGCCGCCGAGGACTCGCCGGAGATCCACGCCTACGACACCGTCAAGGGCTCCGACTACATCGGCGACCAGGACGGGATCGAGATCCTCTGCAACGAGGCGCCCGGCGACATCGTCCAGCTCGAGCACTGGGGCGCGGTCTTCTCCCGCCGCGAGGACGGCAAGCTCGCGCAGCGCCCGTTCGGCGCCGCCGGCTCCCCGCGCACCGTCTTCGCGGCCGACATCACCGGACACGTGCTGATCCAGGTGCTCTACGAGCAGGTCGTCAAGCGCGACATCCCGGTCTACGAGGAGTACTTCGCCTGGAAGCTGATCGAGAACGAGGGCCGCTGCCAGGGCGTCGTCTGCTGGGACCTGCTGAACGGCGGCCTGAAGACGATCGGCGGCAAGACGATCGTGCTCGCCACCGGCGGCGCCGGCCGCCAGTACCGCGCGACGACGAACGCCTGGGCGTGCACCGGCGACGGGATGGCGATGGCGCTCCACCTCGGCCTGCCGCTCAAGGACATGGAGTTCATGCAGTTCCACCCGACGACGATGTACCCGTCGGGGATCCTGATCACGGAGGGCTGCCGCGGTGAGGGCGGCTACCTGATCAACAAGGACGGCGAGCGCTTCATGAAGAAGTACGCGCCGAACGCGATGGAGCTCGCCTCCCGGGACGTCGTCTCCCGCTCCGAGCAGACGGAGATCGACGAGGGCCGCGGCATCGAGGGCTCGATCTGGCTCGACCTGCGCCACCTCGGTGCGGAGCGGATCCTCGAGCGGCTGCCGGGCTCGCGCGAGCTGGCGATGACCTACGCCGGCGTCGACGCGATCTTCGACCCGATCCCGGTGCGGCCCGGAGCGCACTACCACATGGGCGGGATCGAGACCGGCAACGACGGCGCGACCGAGCTGACCGGCCTCTACGCGGCCGGCGAGTGCGCGTGCGTCTCCGTCCACGGCGCCAACCGCCTCGGCGGCAACTCGCTGATGGAGACGATCACCTTCGGCCGCCGCGCCGGCACGGCGGCGGCGGAATGGGCGCTCTCGAACACGACGATCTCGGTGCCCCAGTCGGCCCAGCGCGACGCCGAGCGCGAGCTGCAGGCGCTGCTCGACCGCGCCGAGGGCGAGCGGCCCTGGAAGATCCGCGACGAGCTCGGCCAGACGATGCTCGACAACTTCGGCGTCTTCCGGCGCGAGGAGAAGATGATGCGCCAGGAGCAGATCCTGCAGGAGCTGCGCGAGCGCTACCGCTCCGTCCACGTCGAGGACAAGGGCACCGTCTTCAACAACGACCTGACGCAGGCGATCGAGCTCGGCAACATGCTCGACACCGCCTGGTGCATGGTGCAGGCGGGGATCGCGCGCAAGGAGAGCCGCGGCGCCCACTCGCGGCCGTACGACTATCCCAAGCGCGACGACGAGAACTTCATGCAGCACTCGATCTCGCGCTGGGCGGGCGACCATCCCGAGCTCTCGTACAAGGAGGTCCGCGTGACGAAGTGGCAGCCCGAGGAGCGTCACTACTGATGGACGCCGCGCTCAAGATCTGGCGGTACGACTCCTCGACGGGCGACCGGGCGCTCAAGGAGTACGAGGTCGACGTGCCCGAGGAGGCGACGCTGCTCGAGGCGCTCGACGCGGTCAAGGACAAGGTGGACGGCACGCTCGCCTTCCGCAAGAGCTGCCGGATGATGATCTGCGGCTCCTGCGGCATGCGGATGGACGGCGCCGCCGTGCTCGCCTGCAAGACGCCGATGAAGCCGCTCGTCGAGGCCGGCCGCGTCCCCACGATCTCGGCGATGGGGAACCTGCCGATCATCAAGGACCTCGTCGTCGACATGGATCCCTTCTGGGCCAAGTTCCGGGCGATGAGGCCGTACCTGCAGCCGGGCTACTCCGAGGCGGCCGACGGCCGCGAGCACCTGATCTCGCAGGAGCGGATGAACGCGATCCACAAGGAGTCGCTCTGCATCAACTGCGGCTGCTGCGTCTCGGAGTGCAACGCGATGGAGTCCGACCCCGACTTCCTCGGCCCGCAGGCGCTCGCGAAGGGCATGCGCTTCGTCGGCGACGCGCGCGACCAGGCGAAGGTGGAGCGGCTCGAGGAGTACTCGGGCGAGCACGGGATCTGGGAGTGCACCCGCTGCTACTTCTGCACCGAGCGCTGCCCGAAGGGCGTCGACCCGCGCGAGGCGATCGCCAAGCTCGGCGCCGAGGCGATCCGCGAGGGGATCGCGAGCGACATGGGCGCCAAGCACGCGAAGTGGTTCGTCACCTCCGCCAAGACGACCGGCTGGCTGCGCGAGACCGAGCTCGTCCCGCACACGCAGGGCGTCGTCTCCTCGGTCAAGCAGATGAAGTTCGCGATGAAGCTGATCCGGCACAACAAGGCCGGGATCACCTTCCCGCCGCACGTGGCGCAGGACGTCGGCGAGTCGCGGAAGCTCTTCAACCTCGTCAAGACGCAGGGCCGCGACGGCTTCGCCGGGATCGTCCAGGGCGAGCGCGCGCTCGCGAGCCTCGCGCACGGCTACGACCCCGGCCGCGATCCGTACGACCGGCCGGACGCGGCGCCGCGTCCGTACATCGCCGGCGAGGACGGCGACCCGCAGCTCGCCTCCGGCCCCGGCGGCTCGGCCGGCGGCGTCGGCAGCCTGACCCAGGCCGACGTCACCCCCGGTGAGGAGCCGACGAAGAAGTACTCCGACGAGCAGCCCGGCCAGGAAGGGGAGAAATAGGTGGAGCAGGTCGCGTACTACAAGGGCTGCCTCGCGTCGCTCTCGGCGAAGGAGCTGGACATCTCGACGCAGGCGCTCGCGCCGAAGGTCGGCCTCGACCTCGTCGAGCTCGAGTCGGTCACCTGCTGCGGCGCCGGTGACATCCACGAGGCCGAGCCGGACTACTACCTGCACCTGAACGCGCGCATCCTCGCCTACGCGGCCGCGACCGGCGCGTCGACGCTGATGACGGTCTGCAACGTCTGCACGCTCAACCTGCGCCAGGCGAACTTCCAGCTCCAGGGCGACCCGGAGCTGCGCGCCCGCATCAACGAGAACCTCGCCGCGGTCGGCGTCCCCGCCTACGAGCGCGACGTCGAGGTCAAGCACTTCCTCTGGCTCGTCGCCGAGGGTGAGGGCTACGAGCGGCTGCAGTCGGCCGCGCACAAGGGCCTGAAGGGGCTGAAGATCGCGCCGTTCTACGGCTGCCAGATCCTGCGCCCGTCGAAGATTCTCGGCTTCGAGGATCCCGACCGGCCCTGGTCGCTCGAGCGGATCATCGAGGCCTGCGGCGGCGACCCCGTCGACTATCCGGCGAAGATCAAGTGCTGCGGCTTCCCGATCATCCAGGCGCGCGAGGAGACGGCGCTCGGCGAGCTGATCCAGCCGATCGAGCAGGCGATGGAGGCCGGCGCCGACGCGATGGTGACGCCCTGCCCGCTCTGCCACCTCTCGCTCGACGCGTGGCAGCAGAAGCTCGAGAAGGCGACCGGGCGGAAGTTCGGACTGCCGATCATGCACCTCTCGCAGCTGATCGGCGTCGCCGCCGGCCTCGAGGAGTCGGAGCTGCGCTTCCGGCGCCACATCGTCCCGGTGCAGCCGGTCGTCGAGCGGCTCCAGGTCTGACCGCAAGTTTTCCGCCCGCCGCGCATCTTTTCTCGATGGAGGGGCAGTTTCCGGCGCGGTGAGCATCGCTCGCCGCGCCGGACCCTTTTTCGGGGCGGTCGCGGCCGCCGGTCTCGGCTGGGGCTGGTTCGAGGCGGGCTGGGTGCGGCTGCGCGAGCGGGAGCTGCCGGTGCCCGGGCTGCCGCCGGAGCTCGAGGGCCTGCGGATCGCGCACCTGTCGGACTTCCACCTCGGC
>DASSSQ010000120.1:0-4269 GCA_035708405.1 Gaiellaceae bacterium | reverse complement strand
CGACGTGGCGGGCGCCGATCTCCGACACGTGCACCTGCAGCCCCGGATGCTCGCGCACGAGCGAGCCGGCCGCGCCCGCGTGGTCGAGATGGATGTGCGAGAGCAGCAGGTGGCGCAGGTCGCGCAGCGCGAGCCCGCGCGCCGCGAGCCCCTCCTTCAGCGCGTCGAGGCAGGTGGCGGGGCCGCAGTCGAAGAGCGCGGGACCGTCGTCGGTCTCGAGCAGGTAGCAGCCGATCGCGCGCTCGTTGCCGAGGTGGAGCAGGTCGATCGGGGAGACGTCCACGGGAAGATCCTACGGGTGCAGCGTGCGCCCCTCGGCGAGCATCGCCACGAGCTCGCGGAGCCGCTTCGCGCGCGTCTCGGGCCGTTTCGCCGTCTGGAGCCGGTAGAGGACCGCGTAGCGGTTCCGGCTCGAGAGCGCCGCGAAGCACCCGGCCGCGGCCGGGCTCGCGTCGAGCGCCCGTCGCAGGTCGTCGGGGACGGTCGCGCCGGCGGGCCCGTCGTAGGCCGCGTCCCAGCGCCCGTCCGCCTTCGCCGCCTCGACCTGGCGCAGCCCCGCCGCCTGCATCCGGCCGGCCGCGATCAGCGCCTCCGCCTTCGCGCGGTTCCGCTTCGACCACGGACTGCGCGGCCGCCGCGGCGTCCAGCGCTGCAGGTACCAGCGCTCGTCGAGGCCGCGCACCTGCGTGTCGATCCAGCCGTGGCAGAGCGCCGCGTCGAGCGCCTCGTCGTAGGTGACGGACGCCTCGCCCGAGCCCTTCTTTGCGAACCGGATCCAGACCTCCGACGCGGTCTCGCCGTGCTCGCGCAGCCAGGCGTCGAACGCGGCCGCGTCGGCGAAGGCGATCCCCTCAGCCACGCGCCGGCGAGAGCGCCTGCTCGAGGTCGGCGACGAGGTCGTCGGCCGCCTCGATCCCGACCGACAGCCGCACGAGGTTGCGCGGCGCCGCGAACGGCGCGTCTGCGGTCGACGCGTGCGTCATCCGCGCCGGCAGCTCGACGAGCGACTCGACGCCGCCGAGCGACTCCGCGAGCTGGAAGAGCCGCGTGCGCGCGCAGAACGCGGCCGCCTCCTCCTCCGAGCCGGCGAGGAACGAGACCATGCCGCCGAAGTCGCGCATCTGCCGCGCCGCGATCTCGTGGCCGGGATGGCCCGCGAGCCCCGGCCAGAGCACGCGCTCGACGGCGTCGTGCCCGGCGAGGAACTCCGCGACCCGGCGCGCGTTCGCGCAGTGGCGCTCCATCCGCACCGCGAGCGTCTTCACGCCGCGCAGCACGAGCCACGAGTCGAACGGCCCCGGCACCGCGCCGAGCGACTTCTGCAGGAAGAAGAGCCGCTCGGCGACCGCCGCGTCGTTCGTCGCGCAGAAGCCGCCGACGACGTCGGAGTGGCCGCCGAGGTACTTCGTCGTCGAGTGGACGACGACGTCGGCGCCGAGCGCGAGCGGCTGCTGCAGGTACGGCGAGGCGAAGGTGTTGTCGACGACGAGGAGCGCGCCCGCCGCGTGCACCGCCTCGGCGGCGGTGCGGATGTCGACGACGTTCAGCAGCGGGTTCGACGGCGTCTCCAGCCAGACCAGCTTCGTCCGCTCGTCGAGGTGCGGGCCGAGGTCGCCCCATTCCGCGGCGGGCACGTAGTCGAAGACGTAGCCCTTCTGCTCGTAGACCTGCGAGGTCATCCGGTAGACGCCGCCGTAGACGTCGGCGATCAGGACGACGCGGTCGCCGGGATCGACGAGGTGCATCAGCGTCGTCGTCGCGCCGAGGCCGGAGGAGAAGGCGATCCCGTGCTCGCCGCCCTCGAGCGAGGCGAGGCAGCGCTGCAGCGCCGAGCGGGTCGGGTTGGCGACGCGCGCGTAGTCGTAGCCCTTGTGGACGCCGACCTGCTCCTGGACGAAGGTCGACGTCTGGTAGATCGGCGTGATCACGGCGCCGGTCGCCGGATCGGGCTCCTGCCCCTCGTGGATCGCGCGGGTCTCGAACTCCATCGCCGGATTCTGCCAGTGGCGCCGGGCTCGCCCGCTCGTGACCTGTCTGCGGAGAAGAAGTTGCGAAACCGTCACGCTTCCGTTGCAGACGGGCAGCCCTGCCGCCGGTATCGTCGCCCGCGAGGGCGGTGGGTAGGCTGCCCCACCCAAAGGGGCGGGGGTGCGGGCGGCCGAGCCTGGCGCGGCTCGCCGGGCTCTAGTCTTGACGCATGCCGCACCCCGAGCTCGCACAGGAGCAGGCCTACCTCGACAACGCCTACGCGCACCTCGAACGGATGCGGGCGGCCGTCGAGCGCTCGGTCTCGGCCGCCGACGACGAGGTGACGGGGCTCGCGCTCGAGGCCTGGGCGCGCCGCCGGCTCGAGACGTTCTCCGACGCCGACCGCGGGCTCTGCTTCGGGCGGCTCGACCTCGACGAGCTGCGGCGGCCGCTCTACGTCGGCCGCCGCTGGGTGCACGACGACGCGCGGCAGGTGCTGGTCGTCAACTGGCAGGCACCGGCCGCGCGGCCGTTCTACACGGCGACGCCGGCCGACCCGCAGCGGGTGACGCTGCGGCGGCGCTTCCGCTCGCAGGGCCGGACGCTGCTCGAGATCGCGGACGAGCCGCTCGACGGCTCGGCGCTCGAGGGCGCGGCCGTCTCGGACTTCCTGCTCGAGGAGCTCGACCGCACGCGCGAGGGCCGGATGCGCGACATCGTCGCGACGATCCAGGCCGACCAGTACCGGCTGATCACCGCCGAGCCGGAGGGCGCGCTCGTCGTCCAGGGCGGGCCGGGAACCGGCAAGACGGCGGTCGGGCTGCACCGCGCCTCCTGGCTCCTCTTCTCCCACCGCGAGCGGCTGCGACGCGTGCTCGTCGTCGGGCCGAACCCGACCTTCATGGAGTACGTCTCGCACGTCCTGCCCGCGCTCGGCGAGGAGGCGGTCGAGCAGCGCGCGGTCGACGAGCTGGTGGACGGGGCGGAGGCGACGCGCGCCGACGCGCCGGAGGCCGCCCGCGCGAAGGCCGACCCGGCGATGGCGGCGCTCGTCGCGGCGGCCGTCGAGGCGGCGATCGCGCCGCGGCCCGAGGAGCTCGTCGCGTACATGGACGGTCACTACGTCAAGGTGCGCGAGCGAGAGGTCGCGGAGCTGCTCGAGCAGGCGCTCTCGTCCGGTCTCGCGCTCGGCCCGGCGCGCGAGCGCTTCCGGATCGAGCTGCTGCGCCGCTTCTATCGCGACTACGGCGAGCGGCTCGGCGGCTCCGCCTTCCGCTCGGGCGACGAGGTGGAGCGGGCCCTCCGCAGGGGCGGCCACCTGCAGCGCTGGCTCGACCGCGTGCTGCCGCTGCCGAAGCCCGCGCCGCTCGTCCGCCGGCTGCTCGCCGCCGAGAAGCTGCCGCGCGGCGGCGGCTGGAGCGCGCACGACCTGCCGCTTCTCGACGAGGCCCGCGCGCTGCTCGAAGGGCCCCCGCGCGCCTACGGGCACGTGATCGTCGACGAGGCGCAGGATCTCTCGCCGATGCAGCTGCGCATGATCGCCCGGCGCGCCGCGGCGGGGCTGACGATCCTCGGCGATGTCGCACAGGCGACCGGGCCGGTGCTCTACGACCGCTGGGAGGAGCTCGCCGGGCATCTCCGCGTCGAGCTGCGGATCGAGGAGCTGCGCCACGCCTACCGCGTGCCGGCGGAGATCATGGCGCTCGCGCTGCCGCTGCTCGACGAGATCGCGCCGGCGGTCGAGCCGCCGCTCGCGTACCGCACGGGCGGCACGCCGCCGCGGGTCCGCCGGGTCGCCGAGCGGGAGCTCGTCGCGGCGGCGCTGGCGGAGACGGCCGCGCTCGCTCCCGCGGAGGGCCTGCTCGCTCTGATCGCGCCGCCCTCGGTCGCCGGCCTGCTTCCCCACGGGAACGCGTTCTCGGAGCTCGACGTGCCGGTGCTGACCCCACGCGAGTCGAAGGGCCTCGAGTTCGACCACGTCGTCGTCGTCGAGCCCGCCGCGATCGTCGCCGAGGCCGGCGCGCAGGGGCTGCGCGAGCTCTACGTCGCGCTGACGCGACCGACGAAGACCCTCGTCGTCGTCCACGCGCTCCCGCTGCCGGCCGCGCTCGAAACCGCCGGCGCCGCGACGCCGTAGAGGGATACATGCGCCTGATCGCCGTGATCCTGGCGGCGCTCGCCGTCGCCGCCAGCTCGTCCGCCGCCTCCGGCGGCGCCGTCGTCGAGGTCGCGAAGACGGCGAAGCTCGGCCGGATCCTCGTCGACGCGAAGGGCCGCACGCTCTACATGTGGCGCGCCGAC
>DASSSQ010000119.1:0-5267 GCA_035708405.1 Gaiellaceae bacterium | reverse complement strand
GGCCGGCGTCGTCCTGAAGTACATCCTGCAGGCGCGCGAGCGCGGCGTCGCCGTCGTCTTCATCACGCACAACCCGCACCACGCCTACCCGGTCGGCGACCGCTTCGTGATCCTGAACCGCGGCCGCAGCCTCGGCAACTTCGCGAAGGGCGAGATCGACCGCGAGGAGCTCGTCCGGCTGATGGCCGGCGGGCGCGAGCTCGCCGAGCTGCAGCACGAGCTGGAGGCGCTCACCCAGTGAGATCGACAGAGTGAGGTTGACGGCGGCACAGGCGCTGCTGCGGTTCCTGGCGGCGCAACACGTCGAGCGCGACGGGGTCGAGCACCGCTTCTTCGGCGGCTGCTTCGGGATCTTCGGGCACGGCAACGTCGCCGGCTTCGGCGAGGCGCTCTTCGAGAGCCCGGAGCTGCTCCGCTACCGGCAGGCGAAGAACGAGCAGGCGATGGTGCACGCCGCCGCCGGCTACGCGAAGATGCGCAACCGGCTCGGCGCGCTCGTCTGCACGACCTCGATCGGGCCGGGCGCGACGAACATGGTCACCGGCGCGGCGCTCGCGACGGTCAACCGGCTGCCGGTGCTGCTCGTCCCGGGCGACGTCTTCGCCTCGCGCCGGCCGGATCCGGTGCTGCAGCAGCTGGAGACGCCGTGGGCGGGCGACCTGTCGGTGAACGAGGCGCTGCGGCCGGTCTCGCGCTACTTCGACCGGATCTGGCGGCCGGAGCAGGTCGGGCCGGCGGCGCTCGCGGCGATGCGCGTGCTCGTCAACCAGGCGGAGACGGGCGCGGCGACGCTCGCGTTCCCGCAGGACGTCCAGACCGAGGCGTGGGACTACCCGGAGGAGCTGTTCGAGAAGCGGGTCTGGCACGTGCCGCGGCAGCTGCCGGACGAGGCGGCGCTCGGGCGCGCCGTCGCTCGGATCCGCGAGGCGAGCCGGCCGCTCGTCGTCGCCGGCGGGGGCGTCGTCTACTCCGAGGCGACCGAGGCGCTCGCGCGCTTCTCCGAGCAGACCGGGATCCCCGTCGGCGAGACGCAGGCGGGCAAGGGCTCGCTCCCGTACGACCGCTCGCTCGGCGGCATCGGCGCGACCGGCACGCGCGCCGCGAACCGGATCGCGGCGGAGGCCGACCTCGTGATCGGGATCGGCACCCGCTGGAGCGACTTCACGACGGCGTCGCGCACGGCCTTTCCCGCCGCCCGCGCCTTCGTCGAGGTCAACGTCGCCGACCTCGACGCGCACAAGTACGGCGGCGTCGCGCTCGTCGGCGACGCGCGCGCGACGCTCGAGCGGCTCACCGCCGACCTCGCCGGCTGGCAGGTCGAGCCGGCCTACCGCGAGGAGTGGCAGCGGCTCGTGCGCGAGTGGGACGAGGAGGTGGGGCGGCTCTACGCGCTCGGGCACGGCCCGCTGCCGGCGCAGAGCGAGGTGATCGGCGCCGTCAACGACGCCTCCGGCCCGCGCGACGTCGTCGTCTGCGCCGCCGGCTCGATGCCCGGCGACCTGCACAAGCTCTGGCGCACGCGCGACCCGAAGGGCTACCACCTCGAGTACGGCTACTCGTGCATGGGCTACGAGATCGCCGGCGGCCTCGGCGCGAAGCTGGCGGCGCCGGATCGCGAGGTCTACGTCCTCGTCGGCGACGGCTCCTACCTGATGCTCTCGAGCGAGATCGCGACCGCGGTCGAGGAGGGGCTGAAGCTCGTGATCGTGCTCGTCGACAGTCGCGGCTTCAAGTCGATCGGGTCGCTCTCGGAGTCGGTCGGCGCGCAGCGGTTCGGGACGGAGCGCGGGCTCGAGCTCAACCTCGCCGCGAACGCCGCATCGCTCGGCGCGCACGTGCTCCGCGCGGAGACGGTCGCCGAGCTGCGCGCCGCGCTCGAGGCGGCGAAGGCGGAGGAGCGGACGACGGTGGTCGCCGTCGCCGTCGACCGCGACGAGGGCGTACCCTCATATGAGAGCTGGTGGGACGTGCCCGTCGCGGAGGTGTCCGCGGTCGCCTCGGTGCGCGCGGCCCGCGAGCGCTACGAGGCGGAGCGCGCGGAGCGCTCGTAACAACTTGTCACAAGGAGCGGAGATGGCGACCACCGACGTGAAGAGCCCGCTACACGAGACCGTCTCGACGACGGCGACCGACTTCTGGAACGACTCCTGCTCGATCGAGGAGCTGACCTACGCGATCGCGAACGGCGCCGTCGGCGCGACGTCCAATCCGACGATCGTCGGCGAGGTGCTGAAGAAGGAGCTGCACCTCTGGCGCGACCGGATCGGCGAGCTGATCGCGGCGAGCCCGACCGCGACCGAGGACGAGATCACGTGGCAGCTGATCGAGGAGATGGCGGTCAAGGCCGCCGAGCTGCTGCTGCCGGTCTTCGAGCGCGAGGGCGGGCGCGCCGGCCGGCTCTCGATCCAGACCGATCCGAAGCTCTGGCGGAGCGCCGACCGGATCGTCGAGCAGGCGATCCGCTTCGCCGGCCTCGCGCCGAACATGCAGGTGAAGGCGCCGGTGACGAAGGCCGGGGTGCAGGCGATCGAGGACGCGACCGCCGCCGGCGTCGTGATCAACGCGACCGTCTGCTTCACCGTCCCGCAGGCGCTCGCGGTCGCCGAGGCCGTCGAGCGCGGCCTCGCGCGGCGCGAGCAGGCGGGCGAGGACGTGTCGGCGATGACGCCGGTCTGCACGATCATGGTCGGCCGCCTCGACGACTGGCTGCAGATCTACGCCGGCAAGAACGGGATCCTGCTGACGCCCGGCGTCGTCAACTGGTCGGGGATCGCGGCGATCAAGCGCGCGTACGGGATCTACCGCGAGCGCGGCTACCGGACGCGCCTGCTCGCCGCCGCCTACCGCCACCACGGCCACTGGTCCGAGCTGATCGGCGGCGACGTCGTGCTGACGATCCCGCACAAGTGGCAGCTGCTCTTCAACGCGTCCGACATCGAGGTGCGGCCGCGCTTCGACGACGAGGTGCCGCCGGCGATCGTCGAGGAGCTGTACGCGCGGCTGCCGGACTTCCGGCGCGCCTACGACCCCGACGGGATGAGCGTCGACGAGTTCGACACCTACGGCGCGACCGTGCGCACGCTGCGCGGGTTCATCGCCTCGTACCAGGATCTCGTGGCCACGATCCGCGACTTCATGCTGCCGAATCCCGACTAGCGGAACTCCGGCGCGCCGGGTCGCAGGTCGGCCCGCAGTAGCAGCAGGATCGAGGAGAGGCCGGCGGCGCCCGCGAGCGCGACCGCGGCTGCGGGGCCGGTCGCCTGGGCGATCGCGCCGGCGAGCGCGAAGCCGAGTCCCTGCAGGGTCATCACGCCCGCCGAGTTGAGCGTCATCGTCCGCGCGAACAGCTCCGGCGGCGCGGCGTCCCGGACGCGCCGGTCGAGGCCGAGGAAGTAGAAGCCGCAGACGCCGGCGACCGCGAGCAGTCCCATCGCGACCGGCACGGGCGGGTCGAGCGCGAAGGCGAGATAGGGAAGGAAGCCCGCGGCCGCGGCGGGTGCGACGAGCAGGTTCTGCCGGGCCGGGCCGAGCAGGCGGACGCCGGCCACGTCGCCGGCGATCAGCCCGACCGGGAGCGCGACGAGCCACCAGCCGACGAGTCTCGCGGAGCCGTGATGCGCGGCGACGTACGGCGCCGCGAGCGCCTCCGGGGCGACCGTGAACATCGGCGCGAGCCACCCGGCGAGCAGCAGCCGCCGCAGCTCCCGCAGGCCGAGGATCGCGCGGGCGCCGCGCAGCGAGTCGCGCAGCAGCCGTGCGCGGCCCGCCGCGGCGACGATCGGATGGTCGGCGACGACGAGCCGCACGGCGGCGGCCGAGAAGGCGAACGAGCCGGCATTGACGAGCAGGGCGCCGCTCGTCCCGAGCAGCACGAGCAGCACGCCGCCGGCGGCGTTGCCGCCGAGCTGCGCCAGCTGACCGGCGATCCGCAGCAGCGAGCGGCCGGGCACGTACGCCTCCTCCGAGACGGTCGAGCGCACGAGCGCGGCGCGGGCGCCGCTCGCGAGCGAGGAGAGCGTCCCGATCCCGAACAGGAGCGCCAGCAGCGCCCCGACCGGCAGCCGCGGCCACGCCATCGCCGCCCCCAGCAGCGCCGAGAGGAAGTCGCAGCCGGAGACGAGCAGCCGCGGCCGCACCCGGTCGACCAGGCCGGAGAGCAGCCCGCCGCCGAGCAGATAGGGCAGGAACGCGAGCGCGAACGAGAGCGAGGCCAGGAGCGGCGAGCCCGTGCGCCTGAAGATGAGCACCGTCAGCGTCACGGCGGCGACGCTCGAGCCGGCCAGCGAGACGAACTGGGCGCCGAAGAGCGCCCGGAACTCGCTCGAGGCGAGCGCGGCGCCGTAGCCGACCCGGGCGGTGCGGTCGCCGCTCATTCGCCGTATCGTCGCGCCTGCGGCGGCGCAGCGTCCAGCGGGCGCTTCAGCGGAACTCCGGCGCGACCGTGGTCTTCCACGCGCGCACCGGGCCGGCCATCACGTTCAGGTAGTAGAGGTCGTGCCGCGGGCCGGCGGCGACCGGGTGGTAGCCGCGCGGGACGAGGACGACGTCGCCGTCGCGCACCGCGACCGTCTCGTCCAGCGAGCCGTCGTCGGTGTAGACGCGCTGTACGGCGAACCCGTCGGCCGGGTCGAGGCGGTGGTAGTAGGTCTCCTCGAGCAGCGTCTCCCGCGGCGGGTCGTCGGTGTCGTGCTTGTGCGGCGGCCAGCTCGACCAGTGGCCGGCCGGCGTGATCACCTCGGTCACGAGCAGCGACTCGGCCGGCTGCGCCTCCATCAGGATGTTCGCGATCCGCCGCTCCTCCGCGCCTTCGCCGCGCGCCAGCAGGTCGGGGTCGTCGAGCAGGCGCGGCGGCAGCTTCCCCTCGGCCGGCGCGGTGCAGATCGCGAGCTCGGCGGCGCCCTCGGCGCTCCAACCCGTGCCCGGCGGCACGTAGAGCGCGACCGGCGGGCCCGCGAACACGGATTGCCGCCCGAGGTCGCGCCAGGTCTCGCCGCCGGCGGCGAGGTCGCAGCGGCCGGAGAGGACGACGACGCAGGTCTCCCGGTCCGGCGAGGAGCGCTGGAGCCTGCCGTCGCAGCGGCGCGCCTCGAAGCCGACGTAGCTCCAGCCGGCCGACTCCGGCGTCACCGCCACGCCCTCGGCTCCACGGGAAGAGACGCGAAGCACGCTCACGCGCGAATCCTCTCACCCGCGAGCCGCGCGAGCCGTTCCCGCAGCTCCGGCGTGTCGAGCCCGCGCAGCGCGAGCGTCGTCCGGCGGCGCAGCAC
>DASSSQ010000118.1:0-23973 GCA_035708405.1 Gaiellaceae bacterium | reverse complement strand
CCGCGCGCGCCGGGGTCGAGTCCGAGCTCGCCGGGGCGGCCGGCGGCCGCGAGGAAGCGGCCGCCGCGCTGCTGAAGCTCGAGGGCGCCCGCGACCGACTCGCGATGCGGCGCGAGTCGGCGCAGACGCTGCTCGAGCAGGCGCGGGAGGAGCTCGCCGAGGCGCAGGCCGTCCCCGACGGCCCGCGTCCCGAGCAGCTCGAGGCCGCCGCCGACGACGCCGAGGCCACCGCGCGCACCGCCGCCCGCGAGCGCGACACGCTCGTCGAGCGCGCCCGGGCCGCGCGCGAGCGGCTCGAGACGCTGGAGCGCTCGCTCGCCGAGCGCGAGGGGATCCCGCCGGCGGCGCGCGCGCTCGCCGAGGAAGGCGAGACGCTGGTGCTCTCCGCGCTCGAGGTCGAGGCCGGACAGGAGCGAGCGGTCGCCGCAGCGCTCGGCCCGCGTGCCTCGGCGCTGCTCGCGGGCGACGCCGAGGGCGCGTTCCGGCTGCTCGAGCGCGCGCGGGAAGCGGGGCTCGGCAGCCTGCTCGTCCTCGTCGGCCGCCGGCCGGACGAGCTGCTGCTGCCGGTCGTGCCGCGCGAGCGGCTGCTCGCGTCGAAGGTGCCGGCCGTCACCGCCGAGGGCTACGGGTACGACCCGGCGCGCGGCGAGCTCTGGTTCGCCGGCGAGGCGGCCGAGGCGGTGCTGCTCGAGCTCGATGCCCGCCGCCGCGCGCTCGTCGAGGAGGCGGCGGAGCTGGACCGGCAGGCGACCGCGGCGGCGCAGGAGGCCGAGCGCACCGAGGCGGCCGCGAAGGCTGCGGCGTCGGCGTACGCCGAGGTCGCCCACCTGCGGCGCGCGCGCTCGGCCGACCCGGCGACGCTCATGCGGATCGTCGCGGCGGCGGAACGGCTCGACGCCGTCCTCGCCGCGGATCTCTCACGTTTCTCGATGCCGCTGCGCGAGCGCGCGGAGGCGGGCGGCGCGCGTGCGGGCGAGCTCGGCGAGGAGCTGCGCCGGCTCGGCGGCGCCGAGGCCGAGGTGCGCCGCGAGCTCGCCGAGAGCTCGGCACGTGCGGCCGGCGCCGAGCAGGCGGCAGCGCGACTCGCGGTCGAGCCGGTCGAGACGGAGCTCCCGGCCGAGGCCGCCGAGCGCGAGCTCGAGACGGCGACGGCGGCTGCGGACGAGGCGCAGCAGCGGGCGCGCGCGGCGGCCGACGCCTACGACGCGGCGGTGCCGCGCCACCTCCGCGACCTCGATCCCGAGCGGCTCGCCGACGTCGCCGCGCGCGCCGAGCGCCTCGACGAGGCGCTCGTGGCGGCCGCGGCGGCGGCGGCACGGTTCGAGGCTCCCCTGCAGGCGAAGGTCGACGCGGGCGCGCAACGGGCAACGCAGCTCGCCGCGCGCCTGCGCGAGCTCGGCCAGGCGGAGGCCGACCTGCGGCGGACGGCGGGCGAGGCGGGCGAGCGTGCCGCGGCCGTCGACGTCGAGCTCGCGCGCATCGAGGCGGAGGCCGACGAGGCCCGCCGCCGGCTCGAGGCTGCCGGCGCCGAGCCGACCGAGGGCGAGGACCGCGACGAGCTGGCGGCGACGCTGACGCGGCTCGAGCGCCGCCGCGAGCAGATCGGCCAGGTCAACCCGCTCGCGAAGGAGGAGTACGACGCGGAGAAGGAGCGGCTCGAGGAGCTGGCCGGCCAGCGCGAGGATCTCGAGCGGAGCCTGCAGGAGCTCGAGCAGCTCCGCGACGACCTGACGCGCACGGTCGAGCAGCGCTTCGCGGAGACCTTCGACGCCGTCCAGCGGCACTTCGCCGAGGTCGCGGAGACGCTCTTCCCCGGAGGCGAGGGCCGGCTGCGGCTCGTCGCGGCCGACGACGACGAGGAGGCGGAGCCCGGCGTCGAGGTCGAGCTCAGGCCGGCGGGCAAGAAGGTGCAGCGGCTGACGCTGCTCTCCGGCGGCGAGAAGGCGCTCGGCGCGATCGCGTTCCTGTTCTCGCTCTTCCTCGCGCGGCCGGCGCCGTTCTACCTGCTGGACGAGGTCGAGGCGGCCCTCGACGACGCGAACATCGGCCGCTTCGTCGAGCTGCTGCGGCGCTACGCCGACCGGGCGCAGTTCATCGTGATCACGCACCAGAAGCGGACGATGGAGGCCGCCGACCTCCTCTACGGCGTGACGATGCGCGACGGCGTCTCGCAGATCATCTCCCGCCGCCTGCCGCGCGAGGGGACCGAAGCCGCCGGCGCCGCGTAGATTCTCCACATTTTTCACGCTTCCGTCACACCTCCGTGACGGTTTCCGGAGTACCGTCGACTGCGAGGGAGGCGGGTTGGAGCCCCACCCAAAGGGTGGGGGTGCGTCTGCCGGTCGGCTCGCGGGGCTAAGGTTCGGCGCCGATGACGCGAAGCTGGGGAGAGCTGCTCGGCGACGGCGGTGCCCGTGCCGGTGCCGACGAGACGCAGGAGGAGCGCGCCGGCTTTCTCGGCCGCCTGCGCGACTCGCTCTCGAAGTCCCGGCGGGCGCTGACCGAGTCGATCGCGGCCGCGGCCTTCGAGCCGGGGGACGACGCGGCGTGGGAGCGGCTCGAGGAAGCGCTGATCCAGGCCGACGTTGGCGTGCGCGCGACCGCCGAGCTCGTCCTGCGACTCGAGGCGCGTCCCGACCTGACCGACCTCGGCTCCGCGCTCGCGCAGGAGGTCGCCGCGCTGATGGGCGAGCCGCCGACGCTCGCCGCCGCGCCGGCCGCGCCGACCGTGATCCTCGTCGTCGGCGTCAACGGCACCGGGAAGACGACGACGATCGGCAAGCTCGCCTGGCAGCTCGGCCGCCACGGCCGCTCGGTGCTGCTCGCCGCCGCCGACACCTACCGCGCCGCCGCCGAGGAGCAGCTCGAGATCTGGGCCGGTCGCGCGAAGGCGGACTTCGTCGGCGGCAAGCGCGGCCAGGATCCGGCCGCAGTCGCCTTCGACGGGATCGAGGCTGCGCGCGCCCGCGGCCACGACGTCGTGATCGTCGACACCGCGGGCCGGCTGCACACGCAGGCGAACCTGATGGAGGAGCTCGCCAAGGTACGGCGCGTGATCGCGCAGCGGCTCGAGGGCGCGCCGCACGAGACGCTGCTCACCGTCGACGCCACCACCGGCCAGAACGGCCTCGTCCAGGCCCGCCTCTTCGGCGACGCCGTCGAGGTCACCGGCGTCGCGCTGACGAAGCTGGACGGCTCGGCCAGGGGCGGGATCGCCGTCGCGATCGCGCACGAGCTCGGCCTTCCCGTCAAGCTCGTCGGCGTCGGCGAGCAGCTCGAGGACCTGCGGCCGTTCGACGCGCAGGACTTCGCCCGCGCGCTCGTCGCGGGCTGAGTCGTCTACAGCGTCAGCGCCACCGTCGCGCGGTACTCGACGACGCGGTCCTCGGCGACCACCGCCGCCAGCGAGACCACCTCGGCGCGGCGGATCCCGCGGATCGTCCGGGCCGCCTCGCGCACCGCCGCCTCGGTCGCCCGCGCGTAGCCGCGCGGCGACGAGCCGACGACGGTGATCGGAGGCGCGGACGCGGTCTCGGCCACGAGGCACCCCTACCCGGAAGCGCGCGAACTCGCACGTACACTGTCCGCCGTGTTCGACACCCTCTCCGAGAAGCTCCAGGACGCCCTCGGCGACCTCCGCAAGCAGGGCCGCCTCGACGACGAGGCGATCGCGCGCGCGATGCGCGAGATCCGGCTCGCGCTGCTCGAGGCCGACGTCAACTTCCAGGTCGTCAAGGACTTCGTCGCGCACGTGCGCGAGCGCGCGCAGGGCCAGGACGTCGCGAAGAGCCTGACCCCGGGCCAGCAGGTCGTGAAGATCGTGCACGAGGAGCTGACCGCGCTGATGGGCTCGTCCGACTCGAAGCTCGTCCGCGCCGGCCGCGGCCCGACCGTGATCCTGCTCGCGGGCCTGCAGGGCTCCGGCAAGACGACGCTCGCCGGCAAGCTCGCGCTGCTCCTCCGCAAGGAGAAGCGGAAGCCCGGCCTCGTCGCCGCCGACCTGCAGCGCCCCGCCGCGATCGACCAGCTCGAGCAGCTCGGCCGCCAGATCCAGATCCCCGTCTACCGCACGGACACCTCCGACCCGGTCGAGGCCGTACGCGCCGGCCTCGAGCGCGCGCGCGCGGACGACCTCGACACCGTGATCGTCGACACCGCCGGCCGCCTGCAGATCGACGAGGCGCTGATGGACGAGCTCGCCCGCGTCCGCGACGCGGCGCAGCCGACGAACGTGCTGCTCGTGCTCGACGCGATGACCGGCCAGGAGGCCGTCAACGTCGCCGAGGCCTTCCAGGAGCGGATCGCATTCGACGGCGTCGTCCTGACCAAGCTCGACGGCGACGCCCGCGGCGGCGCCGCGCTCTCGGTGCGCGCCGTCACCGGCAAGCCGATCAAGCTCGTCTCCGTCGGCGAGAAGCTCGACCAGCTCGAGTACTTCCACCCCGACCGGATGGCGTCGCGGATCCTCGGCATGGGCGACGTCTTGAGCCTGATCGAGCGCGCCGAGGCCGCCGTCGAGGAGGACGAGCAGGCCGCGATGGAGGAGCGGATCCGCAGGGGCCAGTTCACCTTCGACGACTTCCTCGCCGCCCAGAAGATGCTGAAGCGGATGGGGCCGCTCCAGAACGTGCTCAAGCTGATGCCCGGCATGGGCAACCAGCTGAAGGGCGTGAACGTCGACGAGCGCGAGCTGGCGCGCGTCGAGGCGATCGTGCTCTCGATGACGCCGAAGGAGCGGCGGATGCCGCACGTGATCGACGGCTCGCGGCGGCTGCGGATCGCGAAGGGCTCCGGCGTCACCGTCCAGCAGGTCAACCAGCTGCTCGCCGCGCGCAAGCAGATGGAGAAGATGATGAAGCAGATCGGCAAAGGCCGTTTCCCGGCTTTGCCCCGAAACGGCTAGGAGGAGAGAGATGGCAGTGAAGCTGAGACTGGCGCGCGTCGGGTCGAAGAAGAACC
The DNA here is from genome assembly GCA_035708405.1 of Gaiellaceae bacterium. Lineage (GTDB taxonomy): Bacteria > Actinomycetota > Thermoleophilia > Gaiellales > Gaiellaceae > DASSSQ01. The sequence continues at coordinate 19,014 of DASSSQ010000118.1, read as the reverse complement.
CGATCTACCGCGTCGTCGCCGCCGACGAGCGGGCCCCGCGCGACGGGAAGTTCCTCGAGATCGTCGGCCGCTACAACCCGCAGACCGACCCGTCGACGATCGAGCTCGACGAGGCGAAGGTGCGCGACTGGCTCGCCAAGGGCGCCCAGCCGACCGACGCGGTTCGGCGGCTCCTGAAGGCGCAGAACCTCGGCTAGTGGCGGAGCTGCTCGCGTATCTCGCGCGTGAGCTCGTCGACGCGCCGGACGCGGTGCGGGTCGAGACGGAGGAGCGGGACGACGCGCTCGTCCTGTTCCTGCACGTCGCGCCGGACGACGTCGGCAAGGTGATCGGAAGGCAGGGACGGATCGCGCGCGCGCTGCGGACGCTCGTCCGCGCGAGCGCGGTGCGGGAGCACCGGCGCGTGCTCGTCGAGATCGTCGAGTAGCCCGTGCGCGTCGCGGCGCTCTACGACGTCCACGGCAACCTGCCCGCGCTCGAGGCGGTGCTGGCCGAGGCGGACGCGGAGCTCCTCGTCGTCGGCGGCGACGTCGTCGGCGGCCCCTTCCCGGCGGAGGCCGTCGCGCGGCTGCGCGGCCTCGGCGACCGCGCGCTGTGGCTGCGCGGCAACGCCGAGCGGGAGCTCGTCGAGGAGGAGCCGCCGCGCGAGGGCGGCGCGCCGCCGGGCGAGCTCGAGCGGCTGCGCGCGGCGCTGACGGAGGAGCAGGTCGCGTTCCTCTACGGCCTGCCGGAACGGCTCGAGCTCGACGTCGACGGGCTCGGCCGTGTCCTCTTCTGCCACGCGGTGCCGCAGAACGACCTCGACATCGTCACGCCGCTGACGCCGGGCGGGCGGCTCGCGCGGATCGTCGCGGACGTCGAGGCGGACGTCGTCGTCGCCGGTCACACGCACATGCAGGACGACCGCCGCGTCGGCGCCGTCCGCTGGGTCAACGCGGGCAGTGTCGGCATGGCCTACGAGGACGAGCCGGGCGCGTACTGGGCGCTGCTCGGCCCGGGCGTCGAGCTCGAGCGCACCGCCTACGACCGGGCCGCCCTCGGCGACTACGAGTACCCGCAGGCGTCGCGGCGGGAGGCGGCGGAGTACTTCGAGAGCCTCGTCCGTGACTGACCGCGTCGTCGTCGGCCGCGTCGGCCGGCCGCACGGCCTCGACGGCTCCTTCGTCGTCGAGCACCCGAGCGAGCGGCTCGAGCGCGGCCTCGTCGTCTGGGTCGAGGACGGGCCCGCGGAGATCGTCGCCGCGAAGCGCGTCGGCGGCAACCGGCTCGCGATCCGGCTCGACCGCCCGGTGGCGCGCGGCGCCGCGCTCGAGCTGCCGCGCGAGCGGCTGCCGCCGCCGGCCGAGGGCTCTTACTACGTCTTCCAGCTCGTCGGCCTCGAGGTCGTCGAGGACGGCGGCCGGGTGCTCGGCGTCGTCCGCGAGGTCTCCCCGTATCCTGCGAACGACGTGCTCGAGCTCGACACCGGGATCCTGCTGCCGCTCGTCGAGAACTGCGTGCGCGCCGTCGAGCTCGAGCAAGGCCGCATCGTCGTCGCGCCCGGCTTCGCGGCCGACTCGTGAGGCGGTCGCCGCTCGACAGGCTGCCGCACCGCGTGCGGCTCGTCGTCGACTGGGCCGGGACGATCCTGTTCGCGGTCGCGATCGTCTTCGCGCTCAAGCAGTGGATCGTCAACCCGTACCGGATCCCGTCCTCGTCGATGGAGCCGACGCTGCACTGCGCGCGGCCCGGCGCCGAGTGCGAGGCCTCGATCTCCGACCGCGTGCTCGCGTGCCGCTTCTGCTACGACTTCCGCGCCCCGCGCCGCGGCGACATCGTCGTCTTCGACACGCCGCCGGCGGCCAAGCGCGACTGCGGCGAGGGCGGCACCTACGTCAAGCGCCTGATCGGCCTGCCCGGCGACACCTGGGCCGAGCGGAACGGCGTCGTCTACATCGACGGCAAGCCGCTCCATGAGCCGTACATCCCGGACACCTCGCGCGACGCCTACGACTACTCGCCGCGGAAGATCCCGCCCGGCCGCTACTTCTTCATGGGCGACAACCGCAAGTTCTCCTGCGACTCGCGCCGCTGGGGGACGGTGCCGCGCCGCGACATCATCGGGCTCGTCTTCGCGACCTACTGGCCGCCCAGCCGGATCTCGGTTCGCTGAGGGCTATAGCCTTTCGCCTCGTGCGGGTCGACGTCTTCACCCTGGTGCCGCACGCGTTCGCGTGGCTGACGGAGCAGCGGCCGCTCGCCGCGGTGCTCGGCTCCGGGCTCGACCTGCGTCTGCTCAACTACCGTGACTGGACGCCGCTGCGCGCCGGCCAGGTCGACGACGAGCCCTACGGCGGCGGCGCCGGGATGGTGCTCCGCGTCGACGTGGTCGCCGCCGCGCTCGAGGCCGTCTACGGCGGCGTCCCCGGCCACCGCGTCGTCGCGCTCGCGCCGGCGGGGCGGCCGCTCGACCAGCCGCTCGTCGAGGAGCTCGCCGCCGAGGAGCGGCTGACGATCCTCTCCGCCCGCTTCGAGGGCTTCGACGAGCGGATCGTCGAGCACCTCGCGACCGAGGCGGTCTCGATCGGCCCGTACGTCCTCTCCGGCGGCGAGCTGCCGGCGATGGTGCTGCTCGACGCGATCGCGCGGCGGCTGCCGGGCGCGCTCTCGGCGGGCTCGGGCGAGAGCGAGAGCTTCTCCGCCGAGCTCGAGGGCGGCGTCGAGTACCCGCACTACACGCGGCCGGCCGAGTTCCGCGGCTGGCGCGTCCCCGACGTGCTGCTCTCCGGCGACCACGCGCGCGTCGACGCCTGGCGACGCGACCAGAGCCGCGCCAGGACGGCGAGGTGAAGAATCCGGTCGACCGGCTGACGGAGGGCCTGCCGAAGCCGTGGCGCGTGACGATCGACTGGCTGGTGACGATCGTCGGCGCGATCCTGATCGTGCTCGCGATCAAGGCGTGGATCGTCAATCCCTACCGGATCCCGTCCTCCTCGATGGAGCCGGCCCTCCACTGCGCCGCGCCCGCGCCGGGCTGCGAGGCGCGCTTCTCCGACCGGGTGCTCGCGAACCGGTTCATCTACCACTTCGAGAACCCGAAGCGCGGCGACATCATCGTCTTCAACACGCCGCCCGAGGCGGCGATCAAGTGCGGCGAGGGCGGCGTCTTCGTCAAGCGCCTGATCGGCCTGCCCGGCGAGACCTGGTCGGAGCGGAACGGCTACGTCTACATCGACGGCCGGAAGCTGAACGAGCCGTACATCCCGGCCTCGCGCCGCGACACGCGCACGATGGGGCCGATCAGGATCCCGCCCGGCCGCTACTTCTTCATGGGCGACAACCGCGCCTCGAGCTGCGACTCGCGGGAGTGGGGGACGGTGCCGCGCAGGAACCTGATCGGCAAGGTCTTCGCGATCTACTGGCCGCCGCAGCGAATCCGGATCGTCTAGACGGCTGCTATCGTTCCGCAGTCGGTTTCGACCCGACCCTCTCCTATGAGCACGACGATCGAGAGACTCGAGCGCGAGCAGCTGCGCGAGGTCCCCGCCTTCAAGGCCGGGGACAGCGTGCGCGTCCACTTCCAGGTGATCGAGGGCCAGCGCCGCCGCATCCAGGTGTTCGAGGGCGTCGTGATCAAGCGCCAGGGCTCCGGGGCGCGCGAGACGTTCACCGTCCGCAAGCAGTCGTTCGGGGTCGGCGTCGAGCGCACGTTCCCGCTGCACTCGCCGAAGATCGACCGGATCGAGGTGACGGCGATCGGCGACGTCAACCGCGCGAAGCTGTACTACCTGCGCGGCCGCGTCGGCAAGCGGGCCCGCGTGCGCGAGAAGCGCTAGCGGGTACGGCCGCGAGGCGCATGCGCCCTCGCGGACGCATGGAGCCTCGTCGACCGTTCCGGAACTCCCCCCGAGGGTTCCGGTCTACAGGGCCCGATCCCCGTCCGGCTGTGGACGAAACGTCGGGATCCCGTCACGGATGCCGGCGGCGGCCGGCGCTATCCTCGCCGCATGCCGCGCCGCACGGGACAGAAGCTGCTCCGCTTCGACCGCGGGCTCGGCGCGCGCCGCGTCGCGGGCGCCGACGAGGCGGGCCGCGGCTCGCTCGCGGGGCCGCTCGTCACGGCCGGCGTCCTGTTCGACTACGGCAAGCTGCGCGACCGCCGTGTCCGCCCGCTCGCGCTCCTGAACGATTCGAAGCAGCTCTCGCCGGCGCTGCGCGAGGAGCTCTTCCGCGCGATCGTCGCCTGCGCCGAGACGGTGTCGGTGCACGTCTTCCCGGCGTCGGTGATCGACCGGAACGGCCTGCACCGGACGAACCTGCGCGGCCTGCGCGACGCGCTCCGGGCCTGCCAGCCGGCCGACGCGTGCCTCGTCGACGGCTTCCGGCTCGGGGCCGCCGCGCCGCCGCACCGCGCCGTCGTCGACGGTGACGAGAAGAGCGCCGCGATCGCCGCAGCCTCGGTCGTCGCGAAGGTGACGAGGGACCGGTACATGCGCCGCGCCGACGCGCTCTACCCGCAGTTCGGCTTCGCCTCGCACGTCGGCTACATCACGCCGGGCCATTCGGCGGTCGTGCGCGCCCGCGGGCCGTGCGAGATCCACCGGCGCTCGTTCCAGGCGCTCTGCTACCGGGAATGAGACGCGGGACGGGCGGCGCCGCCGAGCGCCGGGCGCTCCGCCACTACCGGCTGCGCGGGTACCGCGTCCTCGGCACGAACGTCTGGGCCGGCGGCTACGAGCTCGATCTGGTCGTGCGCCGCGGCCGGCGGGTCGTCTTCGTCGAGGTGAAGTCGAAGTCGAGCGCGCGGTACGGCAGCGCGCTCGAGATGGTCGGGCCCGAGAAGGTGCGGCGGATCCGCCGCGCGGCCGCGAGCTTCCTGGCGGCCCGGCCGGAGCTGCGCGGTCTCGCCGTCCGCTTCGACGTCGTCGCCGAGCAGGCGGGGAAGCTCGAGAGGTTTCCATCCGCGTTCTGATCGGTAAGAATCGCGCCGTGGAGACGATCGCCGCCGCCCCGGCCGTCGTGGAGCAGCCGCCGCCGCCGAATCGTGCGGTCGCGCCCGAGGACGAGCCGACGACCAGGGAGCGCCGCGAGCTCCATGCGCTCGAGCTGCGCGAGGCGATCGCCCGCAAGCTGCGACCCGCCTGACTAGGCCGCGTCGTCGAGGTCCGGCCCGCCGCTGACGAGCCGCGCGAGCCGCCCGCGCGCCCAGCCGAGGCGCGCGTCGAGGGCGTCCGTCGCGAGCCCCGCCGCGGCCGCCTCGGCCCGCCGCTCGACCAGGTCGCGGATCTCCTCGAGCAGCGCATCCGCGTCCTCGCGCGCTCCCGCCCGATCGTACGGCAGACGCTGCGCGGTACTCATGACGCGACCCTCGCACGCGCCCGTGAAGGATCCGTGAAGCGCGGCTAAGGAAGGTCTAAGAACTCCTCCGCAGAACCGGAGAGCGTGGCGCCGACGCAGGAGGCTCTCTACGCCGGGCTCGACCTCGACCTCTCCTGGTCGGAGCGCGATCTGCCGGAGCGCGAGCGGACGAAGCACGTCCACCGGCTCCATCCGTACCTCGGCAAGTTCATCCCGCAGCTCGTCGAGGTGCTGCTCGACCGGCACCTGACGCGCGGCCAGCGGGTGCTCGACCCGTTCGCCGGCTCCGGCACGACGCTCGTCCAGGCGCTCGAGAGCGGGATCGAGGCGACCGGCTGCGACGTCGCCGCCTTCAACTGCCTGCTCGCGCGCGTGAAGACGCGGCGCTACGACCTGTTCGCGCTCGAGTCCGAGCTGCGCGACTGCCTGCGCCGCTTCGAGCGCGGGGAGGGGGAGGCGGAGCGCGGCTCGGCGTTCGTCCGCGACTGGTACGCGCCGCGCGCCGCCGACGAGCTCCTGCGCTTCCGTTCGCTGCTCGGCGACTACGAGCACGCCGACGTGCTGCGGGTCGTGCTCTCGCGCGCGGCGCGCTCGGCGCGGCGGACGACGCACTTCGACCTCGACTTCCCGAAACGACCCCAGCTCGAGCCGTACTGGTGCCACAAGCACCGCCGCGAGTGCCGCCCGGTCGGAGAGGCCGCGAAGTTCCTCACGCGCTACACGCTCGACACGCTGGCCCGGCTGAAGGAGTTCGCGCGGGTGCGCGGGCGCGGCGAGGCGGAGGTGCTGCACGGCGACGCGCGGGAGCTCGCGCTCGGCGGCCCCTTCGACGCGGCGATCACCTCGCCGCCGTACCCGGGGCTGATCGACTACCACGAGCAGCACCGCTACGCGTACGAGCTGCTCGGGCTCGAGGACCGGCGCGAGCTCGAGCTCGGCGCGGCGGCGCGCGGCGTCGGCCGCGCCGCGCTGGCGGCATACTGCGACGGACTCGTGCGGGTGCTGACGGCGGCGCGCGAGGCGCTCCGCCCGGGCGCGCCGGTGCTGGTCGTCGTCGACGACCGGCGCGGCCTCTACCCGCAGATCCTCGAGCGCGCCGGCCTGCGGCTCGAGACGACGTATCGTCGCCACGTCAACCGGCGGACGGGCAGGCGCAGCGGCGAGTTCTTCGAGGACGTGCTGGTCGCGCGCGGACGCTAGCCGCCGCGCTGCTGCCGCTGCTTCCAGCGGTGGAGCGCCTTGGACTTCGACGCGGACTTGGGTCGCGGCGGCGCCGGCTTCGCGTCGTGCTCGGACAGCCAGCGGGCGGCCTCGTCGTCGGGATCGAGGCCGGCCGCGCGCTCGCGCTCGCTCAGCTTCTCGACGCCCCTGCTCGTCAGCGGCTGCTTCCTGGTCATGCCTCCGAGCCTACCCGTGCGAAGAAGTTGCAATTCCGTTGCGAAGTCGGCACGAAGGCGTAACGGTTTGTTGCCTACGCTGGCAGCATGCTCGCACGCACGGTCACGCACGCGCTCGTCGGCCTCGACCCGCGCCGCGTCGAGGTCGAGGCGCACCTCGAGGACGGCATTCCCGCGTTCGCGATCGTCGGCCTGCCGGATCGCGCCTGCCAGGAGGCGAAGTCGCGCGTCCGCAGCGGCATCGCCTCGGCCGAGCTCCTCTGGCCGGAGCGCAGGATCACCGTCAACCTGGCGCCCGCCGGGCTGCGCAAGGAAGGCTCGGGCTTCGACCTCCCGATCGCGCTCGCGCTGCTGGCCGCGTCGCGGCAGATCCCGCCGCGCGCGCTCGCGGGCCATGCGGCAGTCGGCGAGCTGGCGCTCGACGGTCGCCTGCGCCCGGTCGCGGGCGCGCTCGCAGCCGCCGAGGGCGCACGCCGGGCCGGGCTCGAGCGCCTGATCTGTGCAGCGGAGTCCGGCGCGGAGGTCGCGCTCGCGGGGTTGACGCCGGTGCCGGTCCACCATCTCGTCGAGGCCGTGTCCTACCTGCGCGGCGAGCGCGATCCGCCGGCGCTGCGCGCGCCCGCCTCCGAGCTGCGGTCGGAGCGTCGCGCGGTTCCCGACCTCGCGGACGTGCGCGGGCAGGAGCGCGCGCGACGCGCGCTCGAGATCGCCGCGGCCGGGTCGCACAACCTGCTGCTCGCCGGGCCGCCGGGCACGGGGAAGACGATGCTCGCGCGGCGGCTGCCGGGGATCCTGCCGGTGCTCGACGACGACGCGGCGCTCGAGGTGACGCGGATCCACTCCGTCGCAGGCGTTCTACCGGCGGGTCACGGCCTCGTCCGCACGCCGCCCTTCCGGGCGCCGCACCACAGCGCGTCCACGGCGGCGATCGTCGGCGGCGGCTCCGGTCCGCGACCCGGCGAGGCCAGCCTGGCCCACCGAGGAGTGCTCCTGCTCGACGAGCTGCCCGAGTTCGCGCGGCCGGCGCTCGAGGCGCTGCGGCAACCGCTCGAGGACGGCGCGATCAGCGTCGCGCGCGCCGACGGGCGGGCGCTCTTCCCGGCGCGTTTTCAGCTGGTCGGAACGATGAATCTCTGTCCGTGCGGCGCGCGCGGCGATCCGGCCGCCGACTGCACCTGCTCGGCGCAGCGGCTCGCGCGCTATCGCGACAAGCTCTCGCGCGCGCTTCTCGATCGCTTCGACCTGGTCGTGACCGTGCCGCGACCGCGGGCGCACGAGCTCTCCGGCGCGCCCGGCGAGCCGACCGACGCGGTCTCGGTGCGGGTACTCGCGGCCCGCTCGCGGCTGGTCGCGGCGGTGCCGCAGCGAACGCCGGCCGCGACGGGGCTGCTCGACCGCGCGGTCGAGCGCCTGCCGCTCTCCGGCCGCGGTCGCGCGCGGGTCGCCCGCGTGGCGCGGACGATCGCCGCGCTCGCCGCGTCTCCGCAGGTGCTGCCGGAGCACGTGTCGGAGGCGCTCTCGTACCGGTCGCCGCTGGAGACGAAGCCGTGACGGCGGACGAACGCGAGCTCGCGCTCGCGGTCTTCGCGGCCGGCCGCGACACCCATCTCGTCGAGCCGCCGCGCGGCCGCGATTTCGAGCGGTTCGCGCGTGACTTCGACGCCGCGGCCGTTCGGCGAGGGCTCGCCGAGCGCGGGTACCGCTGGCTCGGCCGCTCGGAGACCTCGTTTCCGGGCCTTCTGGGCGCGATCCACGATCCGCCGCCGGGCCTCTTCCTGCGCGGCGCCGGCGACCCGGAGCTGCTCGGCGAGCGGAGTGTCGCCGTCGTCGGCGCGCGGAGCTGCTCGCCGTACGGATCCGCCGCCGCGCGGCTGCTCGGGCGGGAGCTCGCGGCCGCGGGTCTCGTTGTCGTCAGCGGGCTCGCCCGCGGCGTCGACGGCGAGGCGCACCGCGGCGCGCTGGAGGCGGGCGGCCGGACGGTGGCCGTCCTCGGCTGCGGCGTCGATCGCGACTATCCGGCCGCGCATCGGGAGCTCGCGACCCGGATCGCCGCGACGGGCCTCGTCGTCTCCGAGTATCCGCCCGGGGTCGCTCCGGCGCCCTGGCGCTTCCCGGCGCGCAATCGGATCGTCGCGGGACTCTGCGAGGCGACGATCGTGGTCGAGGCGAGAGAGCGGAGCGGTGCGCTGATCACCGCCGACCTGGCGCTCGAGGAGGGGCGCGACGTCTTCGCGGTGCCGGGCGAGATCACGTCGAGGCTCTCCGACGGACCGAACCGTCTGCTCAGGATCGGCGCGATCCCGCTGACCCGCACGGGCGACGTGCTCGAGCATCTCGGGATCGAGTCGCCGGCCGCGCCGGCGACCGAGCTCGGCCTGGTCGCCACGGCCGTGCTCCAGGGGTTGCGCGAGGGAGCCGCGTCGGCGGACGAGCTCGTCCGCCGCACCGCGCTCGATCCGGGCGCGGTCGCCGGCGCGCTGGTCGAGCTCGAGCTCGCGGGCGTCGTCGACGAGCAGGAGGGCGCCTACAGGGAGGTGATGCGGCAGGGATAGCATCGCCGCGGTGACGACAACTTCATACTGGCTCGAGGAGGCGGCGCCGAGGCTGCCGCGCGCAGAGGGCCGCGGGCGTCCCGAGGTGCTCGTCGTCGGCGGCGGCGTCACCGGCTGCTCGTGTGCGTTGCGGCTCGCGGAGGAGGGCGTTCGGGTCCGGCTGCACGAGGCGCGCACGGTCGCCGGCGGCGCCAGCGGACGGAACGGAGGCTTCGCGCTCCGCGGCGCGTCGGTCCCTTACGACCTGCTCTGCCGGCAGATCGGTCGGGAGCGTGCAGGGCGGCTGATGACGCTGACCGAGCGCGGGCTCGACCGGCTCGAGGAGCTCGCCGGCGACGCGTTCCGCCGTCCCGGCGGCCTTCGCCTCGCCCACGACGAGGCGGAGCGGGACGAGCTTCGCGCGGAGCACGACGCGCTCCTCCGCGACGGGTTCGACGTCGAGTGGATCGAGCAGCCGGCGCCGCCGCTCGACCGGCTCTACCGCGGTGCGATCCTGCATCCGCGCGACGGCGCGATCCAGCCTGCGCGCTGGGTTCGCCGGCTCGCCGCGCACGCGACGGCGGCGGGCGCAGAGGTCGTCGAGGGGAGCCGGATCGACCTCGAGGCCGCCGAGCGCGAGGCAGACGCGGTCGTCGTCGCGACCGACGGCTTCACGGCGCGCGCGGTTTCCGAGCTCGCCGGCCTCGTCGTGCCGACACGCGGCCAGGTGCTCGCAACGGAGCCGCTGGCGGAGCTGCGCTACGAGCGGCCGCACTACGCGCGCCGCGGCTACGACTACTGGCACCAGCTCCCGGACGGGCGGCTCGTCCTCGGCGGCCAGCGCGACGCGAGCTTCGAGACGGAGACGACCGACGTCGAGCAGACGACGCCCGCGATCCAGCGCCGCCTCGACGCGCTCGCCGCCGAGCTGGCCGGCGCCCCGGTCGCGGTCACGCACCGCTGGTCCGGGATCTGGGGGACGACGCCGGACGGGCTGCCGCTCGTCGGGCGCGTGCCGGGGCGCGAGCGGACGTGGATCGCCGCCGGCTACTCGGGCCACGGCAACGTCCTCGGCCTCGTCTGCGGCGCGCTCGTCGCGGACGCGATCCGCGGGCGGCCGGCGGACGAGCTCGCCCTCTTCGATCCCGCGCGCTTCGACTAGGCCGGAAGGCGCGGCAGGTCGGGCACCTCGTCGACCCGCTCGAGCGCCGCGAGGGCGATCGCGAGATCCTGGATCGCGAGGCCGGTCGAGTCGAAGACGGTGGTCTCGTCGGCGCTGCGCCGACCCTCCGCGTCGCCCGCGAGCACCGCGCCCAGCTCGGTCACGTCGTCCCGGTCGACGACGCCCGCCTCGACGCCGGCGGCGAGATCGCCGTTGTGGCTCGCCTGCCCCCAGTCGTCGCAGAAGACGCGCACTCGAGCAAGCTCCTCCGTCGCGATCTCCGCCTTCCCCGGCCCGTCGGCGCCCATCAGGCTTGCGTGCTGCCCCGGTCGCAGCCCGCCGGCGGCGAAGACGACCGCCCGGCCGGGCGTCACCGTGACGACAAGGTCGGCCGCGAGCGCCTCCTCGCGGCTCCCGGCAACCTCGCAGCCGAGCTCCGCGGCGACATGTTGCGCCCGCTGGGCGTTCACGTCCCAGAGCAGCACGGGGCGACCGCCGGCGAGGAAGGTCCGCGCCGCCGCGCGGCCGTTGACGCCCGCGCCGATCACCGCGGCCGCGCCCGCGTCCCTGCGACCAAGCGTCTCGGCGGCGAGCACGGCCGCGGCTCCCGTCCGCAGCGCGGTCACCGCGCCCGCGTCGAGCACGGCCCGCAGCGTCCCGTTCGAGGCGTCCGAGACGAGAACCAATCCCGTCACGGTCGGCAGCCCCTGCAGCGGGTTCCCGGGGAACGACGTCACCCACTTCAGCAGCGCGTAGCCGCCGCCGAGCGCGGGCATCGCCCGGAAATCGCCTTCCGGATACGCGGGAACGTAGACCTTCGGCGGCATCGTCCATTCGCCGCGCGCGTAGCGCACGAACGCGTCGCGCACGGCCTCGACCGCGCGAACCGGCGAGACTGCGCGCTCGACGTGCGCCGCGGTGAAGAACGGGATGCTCAGAGCGCCTTGACCTGCGCGATCAGCCGCGTGACCGAGTCCTTCGCGTCCCCGAACAGCATCACGGTCTTCGGGTTCAGGAAGAGCGGATTGTCGATCCCCGCGAAGCCCGGGTTCATCGAGCGCTTGAGGACGACGACCTGCTGCGCGTCGTCGACGTTCAGGATCGGCATCCCGTAGATCGGGCTGCCCTGGTTCGCGCGCGCGTCCGGGTTGACGACGTCGTTCGCGCCGATCACGATCGCAACGTCCGTGCGCGCGAACTCGGGGTTCGCGTCCTCCATCTCCTTCAGCTGCGGGTAGGGAACGTTCGCCTCGGCGAGCAGCACGTTCATGTGCCCGGGCATCCGGCCGGCGACGGGGTGGATCGCGTAGGAGACCTCCACGCCCTTGCCCTCGAGCACGTCGGCGAGCTGTCGGACGTCGTGCTGGGCCTGGGCGACCGCCATCCCGTAGCCCGGGACGAAGACGACCTTGTGCGCGTAGGCGAGCATGATCGCGACGTCCTCGGCGTTGGCGGAGCGGACGGCTCCGTCGGTCGCGCCTGCCTGCCCGGCCGTCGCCTGCACCTGGCCGAAGGCGCCGAAGACGACGTTCGCGACGGAGCGGTTCATCGCGTGCGCCATCTTCAGCGTCAGCAGCGTGCCGGAGGCGCCGACGAGCATGCCGCTGACGATCAGCACGTTGTTCTCGAGCTCGAAGCCGGTCGCGGCGGCCGCGAGCCCGGTGAACGCGTTCAGCAGCGAGATCACGACCGGCATGTCGGCGCCGCCGATCGGCAGGACGAACATGATCCCGAAGAGCCCTCCGCCGATCAGGACGCCCGCGAGCAGCCACTGGTTCTCGACGTTCGCCACGATCGCGATCCCGACGGCGAGCGCCGCGAGGAAGACGAGCCCGTTGACGAGCTTCTGGCCGGGGTAGGTGATCGGGCGGCCGCCGATCAGCTCCTGCAGCTTGGCGAACGCGACCATCGAGCCGGTGAACGACACGGAGCCGATCAGCGCCGAGAGGATGATCGAGGCGCTGATGTCGACGTGGAGGTGGCCGGGCAGCGGCTGCCTGTTGTGGTATTCGGCGAGCGCGATCAGCGCCGCCGCGCCGCCGCCGACGCCGTTGAACAGCGCCACCATCTGCGGCATCGCGGTCATCTTCACGCGGCGCGCGGCGACGGCGCCGAAGACGCCGCCGACGCCCATGCCGACCGCGATCTCCCAGTAGCTGTCGACCGGAGACTGGTTCTGGACGAAGGTGACGCCGATCGCGACGAGCATCCCGATCGCGCCGATCTGGTTGCCGCGCCGCGCGTGCGCGGGGCTCGAGAGGAAGCGCAGCGCGAGGATGAACGTGACGATCGTGATCAGGTAGAGCAGGTTCGTCGCGTCGCGGCTCATGTCCGCTCCGGCGCCGGTAGAGCCACCGCCTCCGCTCTCTGGTCGCCTCCGTCGAGCCTACGGCTCATTCGGCGTCCCTGGCGCGGCCGCCGTTGGACGGCGCGCTCTCGGCGGCCTTCGTCGGCTCCCGCTTCTTGAACATCTCCAGCATCCGGTCGGTGACGACGAAGCCGCCGACGACGTTCGCCGACGCGAGGATGACGGCGATCAGCCCGACGACGGTCGTCAGCGTGTCCTTGTGGCCGATCCCGGCGACGAGCATCGCGCCGACGATCACGATTCCGTGGATCGCGTTCGTGCCTGACATCAGCGGCGTGTGCAGGAGCGTCGGCACCTTCGCGATCACCTCGAAGCCGAGGAAGATCGCGAGCACGAGGATCGTCACCTCGAAGACGAGCAGCGTGTTGTGGCTCATCCGGCCGTGTCCTTTCCGGTGGGGCCCGCGCCCAGCCCCCCACCCTGGGTGGGGCTTTCGAACCCGCCTCCCTCGCAGTCGACACTAGCGCCGAAGTCGTGACGGGACTGCAACGCGACCGTCAATTCTTCGCGAATCTTCACGCGGCGACCTCGTCCTCGTGCGTGACGCAGGCGCCGGCCGTGATCACGTCGTCCCAGTCGAGCGCGAGCTCGCCGCCCGGAGCCAGGTGGCCGAGCAGCGATGCGACGTTGCGCGAGTAGAGCTGGCTCGCGTGGTACGGCATCGCGGAGGCGACGTTCGTGAGGCCGACGATCGTGACGCCGCTGGCGACGATCTCCTCGCCGGGCGAGGTCAGCTCGCAGTTGCCGCCGGTCTCGGCGGCGAGGTCGACGATCACCGAGCCGGGCCTCATCTTCTCGACGGCCGCCGCCGGGATCAGCCGCGGCGCCTGCCGGCCCGGGATCGCCGCCGTCGTCACGACCGCGTCGAACTCCGGCAGTCGCTGCTCGAGCCGCTGCTGCTGCTCGGCCATCTGCTCGGGCGTCAGCTCCGTCGCATAGCCGCCCGCCGTCTGCTCGCCGACGATCCCGAGGTCGAGGAACGAGGCCCCGAGCGACTCGACCTGCTCGCGCACGACCGGACGAACGTCGAACCCGGAGACGATCGCGCCGAGCCGCCGCGCCGTCGCGATCGCCTGTAGCCCGGCGACGCCGGCGCCGAGCACGAGCACCTTCGCAGGCGCGACCGTGCCGGCGGCCGTCATCAGCATCGGGAAGAAGCGCGGCAGCCGGTCGGCCGCCCACAGCACCGCCTTGTAGCCGGCGACCGTCGCCTGCGACGAGAGCGCGTCCATCGACTGCGCGCGCGTCGTGCGCGGGATCGACTCCATCGCGAACGCGACGACGCCGCGCGCGGCCAGCCGCTCGATCCCCTCGCGGTCGGTCAGCGGCTGCAGGAACGCGATCAGCAGCGCGCCGCTCGCCAGCTGCTCGGCCTCCGCGGCCGTCGGCTTTTGCACCTTGACGACGGCGTCGACGTCGGCGAAGGCGTTGTCGACGAGGGCCGCTCCCGCCTGCTCGAACGCGTCGTCGAGGAAGCCGGCCGCCTCGCCGGCGCCACGCTCGACACGGATCTCGAAACCGGCCAGCCTGCCGATCGTCTCGGGGATCAGAGCGACGCGCTGCTCGCCGGGGGTGATCTCGCGGGGGACGCCGACCTTCATCTGCGTCCAACTATTCCAGACCGGCCGGGGGCGGACCGGGCCGTCGTCCGTACCATGGTCTCGTGACGCATCTGCTCGACCAGTACGGGCTGATCCTTCTCTTCGTCGTGATCGCGCTCGAGTCGTTCGGTGTGCCGCTGCCGGGCGAGACAGCGCTCGTCGGGGCGGGCGTGCTCGCCGCGCAGGGACACTTCTCGATTGCGGCGGTGATCGCGGTCGCCGCGGCCGCCGCGATCGTCGGCGACAACGGAGGGTACTGGGCCGGGCGCAGCGGCGGCCGCAAGCTGCTCGAACGGGCGCCACTGCTCGATCGCTATGCCGAGCGCGTGCTGCCGCCGGCGGAGCGCTTCTTCCGGCGCCACGGCGGCAAGACCGTCTTCATCGGCCGCTTCGTCTCGATCCTCCGCTTCACGGCCGCGTGGCTCGCGGGGATCAGCCGGATGTCCTGGTGGCGGTTCTTCGCCTGGAACGCGGCCGGCGGCGTCGTCTGGGCCGCGGCCGTCGGGCTGCTCGCGTTCTACGCCGGCAGGGCGGCGGCCGACGCGATCTCGCGCTACGGCGTCTACGCGGCCGTCGCGATCGCCGCAGCCGTGGTCGTCGGAGCGCTCGGTCTGCACGTCTGGCGGCGGCGCGCGCTCGGCGAGACCTGAAACGCTCGTATCCCCCGGAAGGGTTACAGCGGCACGGGGCGAATCGGGTGGAGCCGATGGGGTCACTGGTTGCACTCTCCGCCGCGATCGAGCGGCGCGATCCGTACACGCAGGGGCACTCGGCGCGGGTGACGGCGATCGCGCAGGCGCTCGCCGGGCGGATGGGCTGTTGCGGTGCCGACCTCGACGCGATCGCGCTCGGCGGGCCGCTCCACGACATCGGCAAGCTCGCGATCCCCGACGAGGTGCTGCTCAAGCCGGGGCGCCTCGACAACGGCGAGCTCGCCCAGATCCGGCAGCACCCGGAGGCGGGCGCCCGGATGCTGCGCGGCGTCCGCGCGCTCGCGCCGGCGCTGCCGTGCGTGCTCCACCATCACGAGCGCTGGGACGGGGGCGGCTATCCGGTCGGACTCGCGGGCACCGCGATCCCGCTGGCGGCGCGGATCCTTGCCGTCGCCGACGCGTTCGACGCGATGACCTCGACCCGGCCCTACCGTCCGGCGCTGCCGGTCGACGCGGCGCTCGCGGAGGTCGCGCGCTGCGCCGGCACGCAGTTCGACCCGGAGCCGGCGGCTGCGCTCGTCGAGGCATGGAGCTGCGGCGCGATCGCCGCGCACGCCGCCGCGGTCTGAGAGTTCACGCTTCCGTCACGGTCCCGTGACGGACACGTTGCAGTTCCGGCGATAGGATCGACGCGGGGAGGAGGTTACGGGTACCTGGTGGTGCCCCGACCCGGACGGCCATGTCCCGAATGGCCGTGTCCTGTCCGGGCGCGACGGTTCAGCCGCCGGCCTCGCGCTCGATCCGGCTCGCCTGCTGGGCCACCCACGCCGTCAGCGCCTCGTAGGCGTCCCGCTGCAGCAGCAGCGACTCGCCGCGCTCGTGCCCGATCGCGTCGCGGATCGCGTCGTGCAGGCTCTCGCTCGCGTACTCGTCCCCGTCGTCGCACGCGGCGGCCCAGCCGCCATCGGTGCGCCGTACGGTCAACACCCGCCCGTCCGGGGTGTAGGTCCGCCACTCGATGGCTGACTCTCTACCGCCGTCGTCTACGGATGTCAACCGACGGCCCGGCCGAAGCGGACATGGCCGATTTTGCGGTGTTGTCGGCATGATCGACGTGGGCTACCCTCGGGTTCCTTGCTCCGCCGGGCCCTCCGCCAGCTTTCGCTCGTCCGTCGCGCGTCGAGCTTCCGCCTGCTCTTCCTCGCCGCGCTCGGCTCGGGCGCGGGCACCTGGCTCGCGATCGTCGCGCTGAACGTCGAGATCCTCGACCGGACGCACTCCGGGCCTTGGCTCGGCGCCCTCAACGCCGCCGCGATCCTCCCCTCGGCGTTCATCGGGCTGCTCGGCGGGCCGCTCGTCGACCGGCTCTCGCGCAAGCGGCTGATGATCGGCTCCGACCTGCTGCGGCTCGCCGTCTTCGCGGCGCTCCCCTTCACCACGAGCCCGGGCGCGATCGTCGCGCTCGCGCTCGCCGCCGGTATCGGCGACGCGTTCTTCCGGCCAGCCGTGCTCGCCGGCGTGCCGAACCTCGTCGCCGAGGACGAGCTCGCGGACGCCAACTTCCTGCTGACGGCCGCGCAATGGCTGACGACCGCGGCCGGCCCGCTCGTCGGCGGCCTGCTCGTCGCCGTCTCCGGCCCCGACCTCGCCTACTGGGTGAACGCGGTGAGCTTCCTCGTCTCGGCGCTGCTGATCGCCCGCATCGAGGCGCACCTCGTGCAGAGCGACCGGCCGCTCTCGCGCGGGCACTGGCGCGACCTCGGCGACGGGATCTCGCTCGTCCGCAGCTCCGCGCCGCTGCTCGTCGTCTTCGTCGTCTGGAACCTCGCGATGCTCGCCAACGGCGGCGTCAACGTCTCCGAGGTCGTGCTCGCGAAGGAGACGCTCGGCGGCGGCGCCTTCGGCTTCGGGCTGCTGTGGGCGGCGACCGGCGTCGGGCTCGTGTTCGGCGGCTCGGTCTTCGCGGGGACGGCGGCGCGGCGGCCGATCGCGAACGTCTACCCGGCGGGGATCGCGCTGTTCGCGGCCGGGATCGGCGGTGCGGCGCTCGCGCCCGATATCTGGGTCGCCGCCGCCGCGCTGGTGGTCTCCGGGGTCGGGAACGGGATCGCGGTCGTCGCCAACATCACGCTCGTCCAGCGCGGCGCGCCGGACCACCTGCGCGGGCGCGCCTTCACGGTGATCATGAGCGCGAACTTCGTCGTCCTCGGCGCCGCGATGTTCGCGGCCGGGCCGTTGACCGACCGCTTCGGCGCCCGCTGGCTGTGGGGCGGTAGCGCGCTCGTCCTGCTCGCCGCCGCCGTGCTCGCCCGCGCGCTCTGCCGCGCGCTGCTCGTCGAGGCGCCGCCGCAGGCCGTCGCGCAGGCCGCCCCCGCGTCTCACTAGAGTTGGCGCCGGCATGGCCGGCCGCCGCGACTGGACGTCCGAGACCCTCGCCGCCGGCGTCCGCGGCGGCGACCGCCGCGCGCTCGCGCGCGCGATCACGCTGATCGAGAACTCCGACCCGCTCGCCTACGACCTCGTCCGCGCGATCTACCCGGAGACCGGCGGTGCGTACGCGCTCGGCGTCACCGGCCCGCCGGGCGTCGGCAAGTCGAGCCTGATCAGCGCGCTCGTCGGCCACGTCCGCGGGCTCGGCCGCTCGGTCGGCGTCCTCTCGGTCGACCCGTCGAGCCCGTTCTCCCAGGGCGCTCTGCTCGGCGACCGGATCCGGCTCGCCGACCACTTCCTCGACCCGGAGGTCTTCATCCGCTCGATGGGGACGCGCGGCCACCTCGGCGGGCTCGCCGAGACGACGCTGCAGGCGATGCTCGTCCTCGACGCCGCCGGCAAGGACCTCGTCCTGCTCGAGACGGTCGGCGCCGGTCAGAGCGAGGTCGAGGTGATCGGGATCGCCGACACCGTGCTGCTCGTGCTGATGCCGGGCTCCGGCGACTCCGTGCAGGCGCTGAAGGCCGGGATCATGGAGATCCCCGACGTGATCGCCGTCAACAAGGCCGACCATCCGGCGGCGAAGACGATGCTGCACGAGGTGCGGCAGGTGCTCGCGCTCGGCGGCCGGCGCGCGTGGCGGGTGCCGATCGTGCTCACCGAGGCCGTGCGCGGCGAGGGCGTCCCGGAGCTGTGGGAGCAGATCGAGGCGCACCGCGCGCATCTCGAGTCGGAGGGGAAGCTCGAGGAGCGCCGCCGCCGCAACCTCGCCGGCGAGGTCTTCGCGGTCGCCTCCGCGCGCGCGAAGGCGCATCTCGAGCGCGCGGTCGCCGACGACGCCGAGCTGCGCCGCCTGCTCGACGAGGTGCAGCGGCGCGAGCTCGACCCGCTCTCGGCCGTGCGCGAGATCATGGACAAGGTCTTCCACGTCGACGAGGCCGACGGTGCCCGCGCTTAGCGACGTCGAGGCGGCCCGGGCGCGCGTCGCCGGCGTCGCCCGCGTGACGCCGGTCGCGAGCGCCGAGAACCTGTCGCGGCTGCTCGGCCGCGAGGTGCAGTTCAAGGCGGAGAACCTGCAGCGGACGGGCTCGTTCAAGATCCGCGGCGCCGTCAACAAGCTGGAGACGCTCTCCGAGGACGAGCGCGCCGCGGGTGTCGTCGCGGCGAGCGCGGGCAACCACGGCCAGGCGGTCGCGTGGGCGGCGCGCCGGGCCGGCGTCCGCGCGACGATCTTCGTGCCGCAGGACGCGCCGATGGCGAAGGTCGAGGCGGCGCGCGGCTACGGCGCCGCCTGCGAGCTCGGCGGCGCGATGTTCGACGAGGCGCTCGAGGCGGCGCTCGCCTACGCGACGGAGACCGGCGCCACCTTCGTCCACGCCTTCGAGGACGAGGTCGTGATCGCGGGCCAGGGGACGATCGGGCTCGAGCTGGCCGAGCAGCTGCCGCGCGTCGGGACGGTGCTCGTCCCGATCGGCGGCGGCGGCCTCGCCGCGGGGATCGCGATCGCGCTCCGCGAGCTACGGCCGGAGGTGCGC
>DASSSQ010000117.1:0-2341 GCA_035708405.1 Gaiellaceae bacterium | reverse complement strand
GGCAGACTCTTGCCGCATGACGACCGTCGTAATCGCGACGCCGGTCGAGCCGGAGCTCGTCGAGCGCATCCGCGCCGTCGACGAACGGCTCGAGGTGCTCTTCGAGCCTGGGCTCCTCCCGCAGGCGCGCTACCCGTCGGATCACATCGGCGATCCGCACTGGACGCGCACCGCGGAGCTCGAACGGCTCATTGCCGGCGCCGAGATCCTCTACGGCTTCCCGCACGAGAAGCCGGCCGAGCTCGCGTGGGCGGTCCGCCACGCGCCGCGGCTCCGGTTCGTGCAGTGCACGTTCGCCGGCGCCGGCCAGCAGGTCGCCGCCGCGGACCTCACGGCGGAGGAGCTCGGCCGCATCGCGTTCGCGAGCTCGAGCGGGGTCCACGTGACACCGCTCGCGGAGTGGAGCCTGTTCGGCATCCTCGCGTTCCGGAAGGGGCTGCCGCAGCTGCAGCGCGACCAGCGCGCGAGGCACTGGGCGCCGCACTTCCCCGTGGACGAGCTCCATGGCGCGACCGTGCTCGTGGTCGGGCTCGGCGCGATCGGCCGCGAGGTCGCGCGGCTCGCCGAGGCGTTCGGCATGCGCGTGCTCTCGGTGCGCCGGAATGAAGGCGACCTCGACGCGCTGCTGCCGCAGGCGGACGCGATCGTCGTCACGCTGCCGCTGACCCGTGAGACGCGCGGACTGATCGACCGCCGGCGCATCGGCCTGATCAAGCCCGGCGCCGTGTTCGTGAACGTGGGCCGCGGCGCGGTGGTCGACGAGGGCGCTCTCGTCGACGCGCTCCGCACCGGAAAGCTGCGCGGCGCGGCACTCGACGTCTTCGCCGAGGAGCCCCTGCCGCAGGAGAGCCCGTTCTGGGAGCTCGACAACGTGATCGCCAGCCCGCACACCGCCGCGCTCTCGAGTCACGAGAACGAGCGGATCGTCGAGCTCTTCTGCGAGAACCTGCGGCGCTACCTGGCGGGCGAGCCGCTCAGAAGCCGCATCGACACCGATCTCTTCTACTGAGTCAGGCGCGAGCCGCGTCGACGAGCGCGAGGGTCACGTCGACCATCGCCTCGAGGTCGGCGACGGAGATGTGCTCGTTCGGCGTGTGGATGTCCGTCATGCCGTTCGCGAGGTTCACGCACTGGAGGCCGCGCTCGTTGAACACGTTCGCGTCGGCGGCGCCGCCGGACAGCTCGTACGTCACCTCGTGACCGCACGCGGCGAGCGCGTCCGCGGCGAGCGCGACCGCGCGGTCGCTCTTCGCGAAGCGGTAGCCGCGGTAGCTCTTCCGCGCGGTCGTCTGGACGTCGCACTCCGCGACGCCCGCGGCGAACGTGATCGCGTCCTGCATCTCCTGGACCAGGTCGGCGAGCTTGCGCTCGTCCTGCGACCGCGCCTCCGCGACGAACGTGCACCACTCGGGGACGATGTTCGTCGCCGTGCCGCCGGTGATCGTGCCGACGTTCGCCGTCGACTCCTCGTCGACGCGGCCGAGGCGCATTTCCGAGATCGCGCGCGCCGCCGCGAGGATCGCCGAGCGGCCGTCGTCCGGATGCATGCCCGAGTGCGCCGCGCGCCCGTGGAAGGTCACCTCGAGCGACTGCGAGAACGGCGCGCCCAGGATCACCGTCCCGATCGGCGCCGCCTGGTCGTAGACGTAGCCGGTCCGCGCGTGCAGGCGCGTGTGGTCGAACGCGTACGCGCCGACGAGGCCGACCTCCTCCTTCGCGGTGAAGAGGAGCTCGACGCCGGCATGCGGCCGGTTCTCGGCGAGCAGCCGCCGCGTCGCCTCGAGCATCACCGCGACGGCGGCCTTGTCGTCCGCGCCGAGGATCGTGCCGGCGGCGTTCCGGACGACGCCGTCCTCGACCATCGGCTCGATCGCCGCGGTCGGCGGCACCGTGTCGAGGTGCGCACAGAAGAAGAGCGGCTCGCCCTCGGCGGTCGGCTCGAGCCGCGTGTAGAGGCTCCCCATCGTCGAGCCGATGCCGGGGCCGGTCTCGTCCTCGTCGACCGGGAGGCCGCAGTCGCGGAGATAGCGCACGACGCCGTCTGCGACGCCGCGCTCCTCGCCCGGCGGGCTCGGCACGGCGGCGAGCTCGCAGAACAGATCGAGGACCTCCGGCGGCACGGACGTTGATCCTACGTATGCGAGCAAATCTCAGAAATCTCGCTTGCAAAACGTAGAGAAAACTGCTGCAATCGGCGTCGTGAGCGCCGCCGCCAACGCGCTGATCCAGTCGTCGCTGCTCGGCGAAGCCGTCGACAACGGCCCGGTCGCGGTCTTCGTCGTGGACGAGAACCGCCGCTTCGTGGCGGTGAGCCGCGCAGCCTGCGATCTCGTCGGCTACA
>DASSSQ010000116.1:0-10154 GCA_035708405.1 Gaiellaceae bacterium | reverse complement strand
TCGACGTTGGCGCCGACGTAGAAGAAGACCTCGGCGTAGTCGTGCACGTTCACGTGCTCGTCGACGACGACGACCGCCTTCGTCAGGCTCAGCATCCCGAGCCCCCAGATCGCGTGCATCACCTTGCGCGCGTGGCCCGGGAACGCCTTCCGGATCGAGACGATCGCGCAGTTGTGGAAGGCGCCGGCGACCGGCAGGTCGTAGTCGACGATCTCCGGCACGGTCATCCGGATCGCCGGCAGGAAGATCCGCTCCGTCGCCTTGCCGAGCCACGCGTCCTCCTGCGGCGGCCTGCCGACGACGATCGACGGGTAGATCGCGTCGCGCCGCATCGTCATCGCGGTCATGTGGAAGACCGGGAACGGCTCGGGCGCCGTGTAGAAGCCGGTGTGGTCGCCGAACGGCCCCTCCTCGCCGAGCTCGTCCGGCTCGATATGGCCCTCGAGCACGATCTCCGCGTGCGCCGGCACCTCGAGGTCGACGGTCTTCGCCCGGACGAGCTCGACCGCGCCGCCCCTGAGGAAGCCGGCGAGCATCAGCTCGTCGAGGTGCTTCGGCAGCGGCGCCGAGGCGGCGTAGGCGGTGATCGGGTCGAGGCCGAGCGCGACCGCGACCGGGATCCGGCCGCCGGCGGCGAGCCAGTCGGCGCGGCCGTCCTTGTGCAGCTGCCAGTGCATGAAGGTCGTGCGCCGGTCGATCTTCTGCATCCGGTACATGCCGACGTTGCGGACGCCGGTGCGCGGATCCCGGGTGATCACGGCCGGCAGCGTGACGAACGGCGCCGGGTCGCCGGGCCAGCAGTGCTGGATCGGCAGCAGGTCGAGGTCGACGTCGTCGCCTTCGAGCACGACCTCCTGGACGGGGCCGCTGCGGACGGTCTCGGGTCGCGAGTCGGCGATCGACTTCAGCTTCCTGAGGCCGCGCACCTTCTCGGCGAGCCCCTGCGGCGGCTGCATCTCCAGCACGTCCTCGAGCTTCGCGGCGACGTCGTCGAGCCGCTCGACGCCGAAGGCGAGGCACATCCGCCGCTCACTGCCGAACTGGTTGATCAGCAGCGGGTGGCGCGCGCCCCTGACGTTCTCGAACAGCAGCGCCGGCCCGCCCGCCTTCACGGTGCGGTCGACGATCTCGGTGATCTCGAGCCGCGCGTCGACCTCGGCGCCGACGCGGACGAGCTCGCCCTCGCGCTCGAGCAGCGCGATCCAGGCGCGAAGGTCGACGGGGGGCGCCATGCGCGCCGAGTCTAGTAGTAGCGCGTGCGGCGGGCTGCGCGGCGCTCGCGGCGCGTCTCGCCAAAGTGGTGCGTCAGCTCGCCGAGGATCACGACGGTGAGGAAGAGCAGGCCGACGACGAGCATCGCGAGGATGACGCTGACGCCTTCCGTGACCGCGAGCGGGAGCGACATGGGGAGAATCTAGCCGACGGCGCGGGCGGCGTGCGCGGCGAGGGCGCGGTCGACCGTCTCGTCGCCGGCGGTCGCGCGCGCGAGCCGGTCGAGCGGCGCCGCGTCGGCCGCGAGCCGCAGCGCCGCGCGCGCCTCCGCGAGCGCGCCGGCGCCGAGCAGCGTGGCGGTGGCCGCCCAGGCGGCGCCGTCCCCGTCGCGACGCTCGGCGCGCAGCTGGCCGCAGAGCGAGATCAGCTCGGCCAGGTCCGAGACGGCGTCGACCTCGCCGCAGGCCGCGATCCGGACGAGCCCGTGCGCGTAGAGGTAGTCGCCGAGCAGGAGCGCCGTGTCCGCGTCCGGCGGCGCGAACAGGCGCGGCCGGCCGAAGTGGACGAGGTAGGCCTCGTAGATCGTCTCGAGGCCGAGCGCGAACCGCTCCTCGCCGAGCGGCGAGAAGACGGCCACGAGCTGGCGCTCGTGGCTGGGGATCAGCGCTCTCCGCCAGAGCTCGCTCTCCGCCGACGCCTCGTCCGCGAGCGTCCCCCAGATGTCCACTAGCCTGCTTCGCCCCCGGCGAAGAAGGCCTGGATCGCCTCGGCGGTGCGGTCGACGTCCTCGTCGGAATGCGCGAGCGACAGGAACATGCACTCGAACTGGGACGGCGCGACGTAGATCCCGCGACCGAGCAGGTGCCGGAAGAGCGCCGCGTAGCGCTCGGTGTCGCAGGCCTGGGCCTGGGGAAAGTTCGTTACGGGGTCTGACCCCGCATAGAGCGTCGCCATCGCGCCGACGCGTTGCAGCCGCGCGCCCTCGCAGCCGGCGAGCGCGGACTCGAGCCGCGCGCCCTTGCGCTCGAGCTCCTCGTAGACGGCGGGATCGCGCAGCCGGCGCAGCACCGAGAGGCCGGCGGCGGTCGCGAGCGGGTTCCCCGAGAGCGTGCCCGCCTGGTAGACCGAGCCGACCGGCGCCAGCTCGCGCATGATCTCGGCGCGGCCGCCGAAGGCGGCGAGCGGCAGGCCGCCGCCGACGATCTTGCCGAGGATCGTCAGGTCGGGGAGCACGCCGAACCGCTCTTGCGCGCCGCCGCGCGCGACCCGGAAGCCGCTGATCACCTCGTCGAAGACGAGCAGCGCGCCCGACGCGTCGCAGAGCGCGCGCAGCGCCTCGAGGAAGCCGGGCTCGGGCGGGACGCAGCCCATGTTCCCCGCCACCGGCTCGACGATCACGCACGCGAGCCCCTCCGAGTAGCGCTCGAACGCGGCCGCCGCCGCGACGACGTCGTTGTACGGCGCGACGATCGTGTCCGCCGTCACCGGCGTCGGCACCCCCGGCGTCGACGGAATCGCCAGCGTCGCGAGCCCGGAGCCCGCCTCGGCGAGCAGCGCGTCGACGTGGCCGTGGTAGCAGCCGGCGAACTTGAGCACCCGGTCGCGCCGCGTGAAGCCGCGCGCGAGCCGCAGCGCCGACATCGCCGCCTCCGTGCCCGACGAGACGAGCCGCACCATCTCCACCGACGGCACCGCGTCGACGATCTCGGCGGCGAGCTCGACCTCGCGACCTGTCGGCGCGCCGAAGCTCGTCCCCGCGAGCGCCGCCTCGCGCACCGCCTCGACGGTCTCCGCGTCCGCGTGCCCGAAGACGAGCGGCCCCCACGAGAGCACCCAGTCGAGGTAGCGCTCGCCGGTCGCCGTCTCCAGGTACGCGCCCTCGCCGCGGCGGACGAAGAACGGCTCGTCGAGCCCGACCGCGCGCATCGCCCGCACCGGCGAGTTGACGCCGCCGGGGATCAGCGACTCCGCCCGCCGGAAGAGCTCCGACTTCTGCCTCAGAGCCAGGAGGAGAGCTCCCGCGCCCAGTAGGAGATGACGACGTCGGCGCCGGCGCGCTTGATCGCGGTCAGCGACTCGAGCGCGGCCTGCCGCTCGTCGAGCCAGCCGGCCCGCGCCGCCGCCTTCACCATCGCGTACTCGCCGGAGACGTTGTAGGCGGCGAGCGGCAGGTCGAAGCGCTCGCGCACGGCGCGGATCACGTCGAGGTACGGCAGCGCCGGCTTGACCATCAGCGCGTCGGCGCCCTCGGCGACGTCCTGCTCGCACTCGCGCAGCGCCTCGCGCAGATTGCCGGGATCCATCTGGTAGCTGCGCCGGTCGCCGAACGACGGCGCCGAGCCGGCCGCCTCGCGGAACGGGCCGTAGAAGGCGGAGGCGTACTTGGCCGAGTAGGCGACGATCGGCGTCTGCGGCAGCGCCTCGCGGATCGCCCCGACGCGGCCGTCCATCATGTCGCTCGGGCAGACGGCGTCCGCGCCGGCCTCGACGTGCGAGACGGCGGTGCGCGCGAGCAGCTCGAGCGACTCGTCGTTGCAGATCTCGCCGTCGCGGATCACGCCGCAGTGGCCGTGGTCGGTGTACTCGCAGAGGCAGACGTCGGTCAGCAGCAGGAGCTCCGGGAAGCGCGGCCGCAGCTCGCGCAGCGCCTGCTGGACGATGCCGTCCTCGACCCAGGCGCCGGAGCCTTCGTCGTCCTTTGCCTCCGGGATGCCGAAGAGGATGACCGCGCCGACGCCGGCCGCGGCCGTCGCCTCGACCTCGGCGACGAGGTCGGCGACCGAGAAGCGGCTCATCGCGGGCAGCCCCTCGTTCGGCTCGCTGCGCGGCGCGACGAAGAACGGCATCACGAAGTCGTCCGGGTCGAGGCGCGTCTCGCGGACGAGCGAGCGGAGCGCGCCGGTGCGGCGGAGGCGGCGGAGGCGCGTGACGGGAAAGGCCATGCCCTACAGGTTACGGAGCGGCGCCGCCTCGAGCGGCTGCTCCGGCTCGGGCTCCTCCTCGAGCTCGACGACCGGCACCGCCGCGGCGCGCGCGCCCCACGGCTCGAGGGCGAAGCGCTCCGAGGAGAACTCCCAGCCGGCCCGGCCGGCGGCGAGCAGGGGCAGCGCGAGCAGCGCGCCGCCGAGCCCGTAGATCTCGCCGCCGACGAGCAGCCCGAAGATGACGAGCAGCGGGTTCAGCCGCAGCGCGCTCCCCATCACGTTCGGCGCGACGACGTGGCCCTCGAGCTGGTGGATGCAGAGGAAGAGGATCGCGACCCAGATCGCGGCGACCGGGTGGACGAAGACCGCGTAGACGAGCGGCGGCACGGCGCCGGCCCACGGCCCGACGTAGGGCACGACCTCGGTCAGCGCGACCCAGGCGCCGAAGAGGAGCGCGTAGCGGTCGCCGCCCGGCAGCAGGCCCGTCAGGCCGAAGATCCAGAGGCCGAGCCCGGCGCTGCCGCCGATGATCAGCGAGAGCAGCGCCTGGCCGCGCACGTAGCCGGCGAGCGCCGACTCGAGGCGCGGGATCAGCGGCGGCGAGCCGGCGCGCGGCGGGAAGCGGCGGTCGAGCCGCCGGGCGAGCCGCGGCAGCGCGAGCAGCATGTAGATCGAGACGACGAGGACGAGCACCGCCTCGAAGATCGTCTTGCCGATCGAGATCGCCGCGCCCTCGACGAAGGAGACGACCTTGCTCGTGTAGCGGCCGACGTCCTTGCGGCGGATCTGCTGGACGAGCCGGTGCCCCTTCCGCTCCACCCGCAGCTGCCGCAGGTGGTGCGCGTCGAGCCAGCCCTGGAGCCGGTCGACGTCGCGATCGGCGGGGGTCGGGAGGCGTCCGGCGGGCCTCGTAAAGTAGTCGTCGACCCTGTTCGCGGCCGTCCTCGTCTGATCGACGGCGACGGTCCCGAGCGCGCCGACCGTGACAGCGAGCGCTGCGAGGAAGCTCAGGTACACGATCGCGACCGAGAGGCCGCGCGGGAGCCGGACCCGCTGCAGCGCGCGCACGAGCGGATCGAGCAGCAGGGCGAGCAGCGCCGCGACGACGAAGACGACGACGACGTGATACGCGGTCGTCGCCAGCACCCACGCGAGCAGCGCGAGCAGCGGCAGTCCGACCAGCTGGACCCAGCGTGGGATCTCGATCCGGGGCGGCCCGCCGGCGGCGCGCATCGGCCTGATCGTAGCGCCGCCGTCGTGCGGATCGAGCCGCGCGGCTTCGACTGGTCCTTCTTCGAGGACGGGGCGCTCGCGCTCGACCGGCACGAAGTATGGGTGGAACCCGTGTTCGCGCCTAAGAAACGGGTGTCACAAGCTCGCCGGTTGAATCCTGCCGGAAGCTCCGCTACGGTGCCCGGGATGTCCGCGCCGAGACCTCGGCCGCGCCCGCGCACGCGCGTCCGTCCCGAGCAGCAGCGCCGCGCGCGCCGTGCCCGCCGCATCGCGGTGACGCTCCTGCTCGCTTCGGTGCTCGTGCCGACGCTCCTGCTCTCGGCGTTCGGCGGCGGCTCCGCCTCGGACGTCCACGCGGCCGCGCCGGCGCTCGCGACCCGGCTCGCACCGGCGGGCCCGCCGCAGCCGGAGATCGTCGCCACCTACTCCGACCTGCGCCTGCAGCTGCCGGTCGCGCAGTCGCGGGTGACGGCCGTCGGCTACAGCGGCGGCTCCGGCGGCGCGCTCGGCCTCTCGCCGGTCGGCGTTCAGGCGAACGCGGGGCTCTTCCAGCGGCTCTGGCGGCGGCTCGTCGGCTCCGGCTCGACCGGCGTCCGCTGGTACCAGCTGCCGGGCGGGCAGGGCTCGCCGACGAGCGCGCTCGACGTCGGCGCCGCGCCGGGGACCGACGTCTACTCGCCCGTCGACGGCACGATCGTCGGCATCTCCGACCTGATCCTGGACGGCCGCCCATACGGCCAGCGGATCGAGATCCAGCCGGCCGACGCGCCCTCGATCGTCGTCGACGTCTCGCACGTGCGCGCCGACCCGTCGCTCGCCGAGCACGGCGTCGGCTCGACGGTCGTCGCGGGCAGCTCGAAGCTCGGCACGCTGCTCGACTTCTCCTCGGTCGAGCGCCAGGCGCTCGCGCACCACACGCAGGACGCGGGCAACCACGTCCTCGTCGAGGTTCATCCGGCGGCGACGCTCTCGCTGCCATAAGGATCCTCTTCATCGGGGACGTCTTCGGGGCGCCGGGGCGGAAGGCGCTCGAGGAGCGGTTGCCCGGCCTGCGCGCGCAGCTCGGCGCCGACCTCTGCGTGGTCAACGGCGAGAACGCGGCGGACGGGCGCGGGCTGACGGCGCGGCTCGCCGAGCGGATCCTCGCCGCCGGCGCGGACGCGATCACGCTCGGCAACTGGACGTGGGGCCAGCGCGACTTCGGCGGCTACCTCGGGCAGGCCGAGCGGGTGATCCGGCCGGCGAACATGTCCGCGGAGGCGCCGGGACGCGGGCTCTGCGTCGTCCCGGCCGCCGACGGGACGCCGGTCGCCGTGCTCAACCTGCTCGGCGCGCTCACCCTCAATCCCGCGGTCAACCCGTTCGCCGTCGCCGACGAGCTGGTGGCGGAGGCGCGCCGGCAGGCGCGGGTCGTCCTCGTCGACTTCCACGCCGAGGCGACGAGCGAGAAGATCGCCCTCGCGCGGATGCTCGACGGCCGCGTGACGGCGGTGCTCGGCACGCACACCCACGTGCAGACGAACGACGCGCGCGTGCTCCGCGGCGGCACGGCCGCGGTCACCGACGTCGGCATGACCGGGCCGCACGAGTCGGTGATCGGCGTCGAGGCGGAGCTGGCGATCCGGCGGATGCGGACCGGCATGCCCGTCCGCTTCCACCCCGCCGAGAGCGGCGTCCGGATCGAGGGCGCGCTCGTCGACTGCGACGCCGAGGGCCGCGCGACCGCGTGCGAGCTCGTCCGCGTCGAGGCCTGATTCACGCGTAGTCCGGCCGCCGGCTCATCCCGCGGGCGCGCGGGCGCGGCGGGCGGCGAGCGCCGCGAGCAGCGCGACCAGGATCAGGTCGCGCACCGGCACGAGCCACGACGAGAGCGCGTCGAAGTGCTTGACGAGGCTCCAGTAGCGGTACGGGAACCAGCCCTGCGTGACGACGAGCGCCGCCGCGAGCAGCGCCCACGCGAGCCGCCGCCGGACGAGCGGGACGAGGAAGACGAGCCAGATCAGGAACTGCGGCGAGAGCACCTTGCCGAGCGCGACGAACGCCGTCACCGCCGCCGCCGCGTAGCGGGCGAGCCGCTCCGCCTCCATCGGCCCGCGCGCGAAGCGCTGCCAGAGCCAGACGAGCGCCACGACCTGGAGCACGCTCTGCACCCAGGCGAGCACGTCCGGCAGCGTGCCGGCGAGATTCTGCGAGCCGGAGCTCGACTCCATCCGGATCCCGAGCCCGAACGCCTGGTGCGCGGCGAGCAGGAAGCCCGCGCCGAGGCTCTCGATCTGCAGCGGCCGCCGCAGCTGCCGGTGCAGCGAGTCGAGCACGCCGTGCGGGCCGAGGACGAGGAACGGGACGAAGCAGGCGGCGAGCACGGCGACGAAGACCGCGAGCGCGACGAGCGCGTCCCGGCGGCCGCGACGGCGCCAGACCCAGGCGACCGCGAGCGGCAGCAGCACCGCCGGGTAGAGCTTGGCCGCGGTCGCGAGCCCGAGCGCGCCGAGGCCGAGCCGGTCGCGACCGGCGAGCAGCGCCGCGAGCGCCGCCGCCGTCAGCGCCGCCGGCCAGAGGTCGAAGCGCGTCAGGAAGACCGAGCCGAGCGCGAGCGGCGCGAGCGCGACGAAGCAGGTCGTCGCCGCGAGCCGCCGCTCGCCGCCGAGCGCGCGCACGCAGAGCGCGACGAAGCCGACGCCGGCGATGCCGCAGAGCGCCATCTCCCATTCGAACCAGGCGCGGTAGCCGTCGTCCGACTGCGCGACGAGTGCCGGCAGCGCGAACGCGGGCAGCGCCGCCGGCGGGTACTCGGGCGTGAAGTCGCGGTAGGGCACCTCGCCGTTCCGCATGTCGAGCCCGTAGTGCTGATAGACCGGCGTGTCGACGATCTGGTCGAGCCGCCACGGCGTCACGTGGAGCAGCCCCCACGCGGCGAGGAAGGCGGCGCAGCCGGCGGCGACGACGAGCGCCGCCCGGCGGCCCGCCTCAGCCGGCTGCGACCAGCTGCGGGACTCCGCGCTCATCCTCCGCCTCGCTCGCCGCCGCCTCCGCGCGCACCGCCGCCGGCGCCAGCACGACGAAGGCGGCGAACGGGAAGAACCACGGGATGTAGAGGTAGATCCAGTAGGTGAGGACGAGCTGCAGCCCGACGAGCAGCGCCGCCGTCAGCGCCGCCAGCTGCAGCGGCGACTTGCGGCGCGGGAAGAAGGCCGCCGCGATCGCGCCGGCGACGAGCACGCCCGCGAGCACCCGCTGCTCGACGTGCAGGCTCGGGATCCCCTGCGCGTGGTACTGCCCCCAGTCCCAGAGCGAGAACGGCGAGTGGCGCGTCACCTGCGTCCAGACGGTGCGATCCCAGAAGACGCGCGCCGCGTGCAGCAGCGACGGCTCGAGCGCGAGCACGGAGAGCGAGACGAGCGTCGCGACGAGGAAGCCGGCGAGGAAGCGCGCGGGGTGCCGCAGCGGCTTTCGCTCCGGGTAGGTCAGCCAGAGCGGCGCGACCGCGAACGAGGCGAACTTCGTCCAGCCGGCCAGGGCGCAGAAGACGCCGCGCGCGCCCGGCCGCGAGGCGAGCCAGAAGCCCCAGACGAGGAGGGCGGGCATGATCGAGTCGTTCGTGTTCGACATCGACGCGTACTGCGTGAACGGGTAGGCCGCCCACGCGAAGGCCAACGTGACCGCGAGCCGGATGCCGCCGTAGCGGCGCCCGACGAGGAAGAGGCCGACGATCGCGATCACGTCCCAGAGGATCGAGGTGAAGTGGACGGCGGGCAGGTCGTCCCACTTGCCGGACCAGCCGAGCGCCCAGTAGCCGGGCAGGTAGGCGGCGTAGGCGACCGGCCCGTAGGTGTCGCCGAGCGGGTTCGCGGACTCGCAGCGGCCGTTCGTCTGGATCCGGTCGCGGATCTCGCCGGTCGAGTCTGCCGGCCCGCACGGCTTCAGGTCGTCCTCGACCGGGAAGTGGCCGTACGGCATCTGCCCGTGCCAGATCCGGTCGGCGCCGATCACGCCCGCGTAGCCGACGTCGATCACGTTCGAGTCGCGCACGTTGAGGCCGATCCGGAAGCCGACGAGGAAGATCGTCGCCGCCGCGAGCAGCCAGACCGGCCAGAGCGGCCGCGAGGCGTGTGCGCCGCGGTTCCGTCGCGTCGCGTGCAGGGCGCGCCAGAGCAGGTAGAGCAGCGGCGGATAGGCCGCGATCGCGCTCTCGAAGACCTGGCCGCGGTTGAAGAACCAGAGGCTGACGCTGAACGAGAGCAGCACGAGCAGGTCGAGGTTGCGCAGCGAGAGCGGCCGTCGCCAGTCGGCGAGCCCGAGCAGGAAGACCGCGCAGAAGCCGAGCCAGACCGGGTAGCTGTTGATCCGCTTGCCGCCGAATGCGCCCTCGTAGCCGCGCGCCATCCGCCAGGCGACCTGCGGCCCCGTCCACGCCTCGGTGACCGCGCCGCTCGCGTCCTGCACGGTGCCGGTCGCGATCTCGCCCGCCTTGCCCGACCAGACGTTCACCGTCCAGTTGCCGTCCTTGTAGGTCGCCTGCGTCTGCGGCCGCGGCGGGTAGCGGCGCAGCCAGGCGGCGACCTTCGGGTCGGCGAGGAAGCTCGCGGTCGCGCGCGAGGCGTCGAGGTGCGTCGGCGCCGCCGCCGGCGCGAACGGCGTCTGGACGACGTGGCCGAACTTGTCGTAGACGGGCAGCGTCGGCGTCGTCGCGGCGGCGGCCGCCGGCGCGACCGCGAGCGCCGCCGCCAGGGCGGCGAGGATCAGCGGCCGCGGAACGACCACAGCTTGTTGCCGAGGAAGTTCAGC
>DASSSQ010000115.1:0-9311 GCA_035708405.1 Gaiellaceae bacterium | reverse complement strand
GTGACGCCCGAGCCGGAGCCCGAGCAGGAGGTAGCGCTCGACGTCCACGCCCTAGCCTCGCAGGCGGGCGGACGCGGCGTCGAGCGCGGCGCGTGCGTCGGCGCCGAGCCGGCGGACGAGCTCCGCGGCCGGGACCTCCTCCGCGAGCGAGAACGCCTGGCCGGCCCAGAGCGCGAGCGCTTCCGCGTCGCCGGCCTCGCGGGCCGCGGCGCGCAGCCTCGCGGTCACGTGCTGGACGTGGGGATAGGCCGAAGGCGCGTCGCGGTGCTCGCGCAGGAAGCGGTTCTCGATCGCGCGGGCGCGGCGACCGCTGAAGGCGCGCGTGAGCGCCGTGCGGCCGGGCCGTGCGAGCGCGTCGCGATGCGGACGCGAGGTTCCCGCCTCCGGGCAGCGGAGGAACGCGGTGCCGACCTGCGCCGCGCGCGCGCCGGCCGCGAGCACCGCCGCGACTCCGGCGCCGTCGGCGATCCCGCCCGCGGCGACGAGCGGCAGCTCCACCTCGCGCGCGACGAGCCGCAGCAGCGCCAGCAGGCCGAGCTCGCCGGCGCCGTCCTCGTCGTCGAAGCCACCGCGGTGGCCGCCCGCCTCGACGCCCTGGACGACGAGCGCGTCGGCGCCGGCCGCGCGCGCCGCCACCGCCTCCTCGACCTCCGTCACCGTCGCCCAGACCGCGGCGCCCGCCGCCTGCAGATGCTCGACGGCCGCCGCCGGCGGGCAGCCGAAGGTGAAGGAGACGACCGGCACACGCTCGTCCGCGACGAGCTCGACCTTCGCCGCGAAGTCGTCGTCCTCGAAACGCGGCTCGCCCGCGTCCGGGCCGAGCGAGGCGGCGTAGCGCGCGACCGCGGCCTCGTCGACCGGCCGCTCCTCGATCCGGAAAAGGTTGACGCCGAAGCGCTCGGCGCCGAGCTGCCGTACCTCGGCGACGTCCTCGCGCAGCCTCTCCGGCGCCCGGTAGCCGGCCGCGAGGAACCCGAGCCCGCCCGCGCCCGAGACCGCCGCCGCGAGCGCCGGCCGCGCCGGCCCGCCCGCCATCGGCGCCTGCACGATCGGGTGCTCGAGCCGCGGAAACGCCACCTTGAGCTCCTTTCAGAATGGTTCTTCGCTGACGGGGCGCGATGGTCGGCGCCAGGCAAGGACGCAGGGAGCGTTCGTAGCCGGAGGCTACGGGCGCGACCGAGGACGCCGCATGGCGGCGTCCAGCGCGGCCCGGCGGCACAAGGTTCATTGTGAAAGGAGCTCTCACATCTACATCCACCTACAGCAACGCGCGCAGAGCGGCCGCGTCGACCGGCTTCCCGTCGCGGATCAGCTCGGTCGCGGCGCCGACCTTGCCCCAGACGTCCCAGAGCAGGAAGCCGCGCGGCCGGCCGGAGCCGTCGAGGTAGGCGACGACGCCCTTCCGGTTCGGATCGGCCCACTCGGCCAGCACCTCGAGCCGTGGGTCGGTCTCGCCGACGGCCTCGTAGCCGAGCTCGAAGAGGTCGGAGTAGAAGAAGGGCAGATGATCGTACGGCTCGTCGGCGCCGGCCATGTTGCGGCCGACCTGCTTGCCGTGGCTCTTCGCGTGGTCCTCGTGCTCGACGCGCGTGTCGACGCCCAGGAGCTTCGAGGGGAAGCGCGCGACGTCGCCGGCGGCGAAGACGTCGTCGCGGCCCGCGCGGCCGCGGTCGTCGACCGCGATCCCGTCGCCGGTCTCGAGCCCGGCCGCCGCGGCCAGCTCGACCGTCGGCACGATCCCGAGCCCGGCGACGACCGCGTCCGCCTCGAGCGTCCGGCCGGACTGGAGCCGCACCGCACCCGGCTCCACCGCGTCGACCAGCTCGCCGGCGAGCACCTCGACGCCGTGCTCGCGGTAGTAGTCGTTGACGAAGGACGCGAGCCCGGCCGGGAAGATCCGCGCGCCGATCCCGTCCTCCGGGAAGACGATCGTCACCTCGCAGCCCTGCGCGCGCAGCGCCGCCGCGAGCTCCGAGCCGATGAAGCCGCCGCCGATCACCACGACGCGCTTCCCCTCGCCCGCGACCTCGCGCAGGCGGCGGTAGTCGGCGAGCGTGCGGAAGTAGACGACGTCGTCCGAGGCGTTCGGCAGCCGCCGCGGCGCGCCGCCGGTCGCGAGCAGCAGCTTCTCGTAGCCGTGGCTCTCGCCGCGGTCGTCGGTCGCGCGGCGCGCGCCCGTGTCGAGCGAGACGATCGTGCGGCCGAGCAGCAGCTCGGCGCCCGCGTCGGCGGTGCCACGCCAGATCGAGTCCTCGTCCTTGCCCTTCCACAGCGCCTTCGAGAGCGGCGGCCGTGCGTACGGCGCATCCCCCTCGGCGCCGACGAGGCCGATCGCGCCGTCCGCGTCCAGCTCGCGAATCCCCTTGACGGCCGCGTCGCCCGTCATGCCTCCGCCCACGATCAGGTACCTGTAGTCGCTCATGGGGCAGAACTTACGCGACGGCCGCCCGGCCGCGCGGTCGGTTCCCTCACCGCCCGCGGCCGGGCCGCCACTAAGCTGCCGCGATGACCAACGCGACGCTTCACACCAGCGAGGGCGCGATCGAGCTCGAGCTCTTCGAGGAGGACGCGCCGAGGACGGTGCGGAACTTCGTCGAGCTCGCGGGCAAGGGCTTCTACGAGGGCGTCCCGTTCCACCGCGTGATCCCGGACTTCATGATCCAGGGCGGCGACCCGACCGGCACCGGCTCGGGCGGCCCCGGCTACACCTTCGAGGACGAGTTCAACGAGCACCCGGTCGCGCGCGGCGCGCTCGCGATGGCGAACGCGGGGCCGAACACGAACGGCAGCCAGTTCTTCGTCGTCACGGCCGAGGCGTGCCCCTGGCTCGACGGCAAGCACACCGTCTTCGGCCGCGTCAGCGGCGGCATGGACGTCGTCGACCGGATCTCGGCCGTGCCGACGGACGCGCGCGACCGTCCGCTCGACGGCGTGCTGATCGAGCGCGTCGAGCTGGCGGAGTAGCGCGCGCGCGGTGCTAGCCTGGCTTCCGTGAGCGAGCTTCCGCAGCCGGGTCAGCAGTTCGAGGTCAGCTGCCCGCACTGCAAGAAGCCCTTCACCGCCGAGCTGATCGCGGGCCACGCGGCACGGCACAACGGCTTCAAGTGCCCGCACTGCAAGCTCTTCGTCCCGTACCAGCGGGCCGAGGAGCGCCACCTGCTCGACTCGGCGGGCTAGTCGCCGTGGCAGACCGTGTGGCGCGCGCCCTCGCGGCGATCGTCGACGAGGCCCGCGCGGAGGTCGCGGCCGGTCGCGAGCCGGACGCCGCCGCCCTCGAGGCGCGGATCCGCGCGGCGGCGACCGACGACGCGGCCGGCAGGCAGGCGCTCGACCGGCTCGCGCGCGTGCTCGCCGTGCACCGGGCGCGGAAGCTCGTCGCCGCCGGGCCCGCTCCGGCGCCGGCTCCCGCGCAGCCGGCGCCGCGCCGCCGCCTGCAGCTGAGCACCCGCCCGACGATCACCGGCAACATGGACGTGCGCCGCGAGCCGCACGGGGAGACGCCGGCGCTCGTCTGGGACGCCGCGCGCGAGGTCGCCGAGTGGGAGGTGCGGATCAGCGAGCGGCCCGACCCGCGCGCCGACTACGCCGTCCGCGAGACGCTGGCGCTGCCCGCCGGGACGACCTCGGTCGAGCTGCCGGAGCTCGGCGACCGGCTCTGCCGCGTGCACGTCCTCGGCCGCGGCCGCGACGGCCGTCTGCGCCGCCGCGCGATCGTCTCCGGCCTCACCCGCGAGACGTGGCAGACGCGCTGGCAGCGCAAGGCCAGCGCGTCGTAGCCGGGCTCAGACGCAGTCCTTGAGGCCCTGCGCCTCGGGCAGCGACTCGAGCTTCTTCAGCGTGTTGTTCTCGATCTGCCGGATCCGCTCGCGCGTGACGCCGAAGGCGCGGCCGACCTCCTCGAGCGTGCACGGCTGCGTGCCGTTCAGCCCGAAGCGGAGCTCGATCACCTGCCGCTCCCGGTCCGGCAGCGAGGCGAGCGCGTTCTCGATGTCGGAGCGGCGCAGCGTCAGCGACGCGGCCTCGTCCGGCGACTCCGCGAGGTCGTCCTGGACGAAGTCGCCGAGCTCGGACTCCTCCTCCTCGCCGATCGGCTTCTCGAGCGAGACCGGGTGCTGGGCCATCCGGAGGATCTCGCGCACCTCCTCGGTCGTCATCTCGAGCTCCTCCGCGATCTCGTCCGGGCGCGGCTCGCGCCCGAGCCGCTGCACCAGCTGGCGCTCGATGTGCACGACCTTGTTCAGCTTCTCGACCATGTGCACCGGGATCCGGATCGTGCGCGCCTTGTCGGCGATCGCCCGCGTCACCGCCTGGCGGATCCACCAGGTCGCGTAGGTCGAGAACTTGTAGCCCTTGCGGTAGTCGAACTTCTCGACGGCGCGGATCAGGCCGAGCGAGCCCTCCTGGATCAGGTCGAGAAAGGAGAGGCCGCGCCCGAGATAGCCCTTCGCGATCGAGACGACGAGGCGCAGGTTCGCCTCGATCATCTGCGTCTTCGCGGACATGTCGCCGCGCTCGATCCGCTTGGCGAGCGTCACCTCCTGGTCGGCGGTCAGGAGCGGCACCTTGCCGATCTCGCGGAGGTAGAGCCGGAGCGAGTCGAGCGACGGCTCGACGGTCAGGTCGAGCTTCGGCGCCGCCTTCTCGTCCTCCGCCAGCGCGGGCTGCTCGTGCGGCGGGCTCTTGTGCTCCTCGCCCTCGACGAGCTCGATCGAGTGGTCGATCAGATAGGTGTAGAAGTCCTCGATCTGCTCCTTGGACAGCTCGACCTCTTCGAGGCCCTTGACGATCTCGTCGTACGAGAGGAAGCCCTTCTCCAGTCCGTCCTGAACGAGCTTCTGGAGCTCCTCGACGTCAGGAAGAGCGATGTCGACGGTGAGCACTCCGGCAGACCCTTTCTCGCGTAGGGACGGGGAAGCCTGACACGCAAGAGCCGGTTCAAGTCTCCCCCGGCCCACCCTTCGGCGGACCGGATCTTACATCGGAGATCGCGCGCGTGGGAACAGATTCCCGGCACGCGCGTTACGGTTTCTTCACAGAGCCGGCGCGGCTCGGGCCGGCGGGTCGTCGGCGACCCAACCTGCGTGCGCATAGAAGAAGCGGGGCCGCCGCCCGGCCCCGCTTCGTCTCTTCCGGAAGTCTCCGCGGGGGCCGCCGCCGCACCGGGGCCACACCCGCGGAGGTTCTTTCGGTCGAGGCCCTCGCCGCATCGGGGCCTCGGTGCAACACGCGGACTATGCATCTTCCGTTGCCACTTGACCAATCACCCTTTCGCGGTTGACTGCTTCACTTCACTTCGCGCGCACTAATCTGGCCGCGTGGCGTCGTTCGAGACACGGCTGCGCGAGGGGCCGCCGATCGTGGCGGACGGCGGCATGGGCGCCCTCGTCAGCGCCGCCGTCCCCGGGCTCCGCTGCCCCGAGGAGGCGAACCTGCGCGCGCCCGAGTCGATCGTCTCCGTGCACGTCGCCTACATCCGCGCCGGCGCCGACCTGATCGAGACGAACACCTTCGGCGCCAACCGGCCGAAGCTCGCGCAGCACTTCCTGGAGGACGACTTCGAGCGGATCAACTCGACGGCCGTGCGCCTCGCGCGGGAGGCGCGCGAGGTGTCGGGGCGGAACGTCTTCATCGCCGGCTCGATCGGCCCGCTCGGCGACGTCGAGCTGCGCGAGGAGACGCGCGGCGAGCTGTACGCCGAGCAGGCGCGCGTGCTCGAGGGCCGCGGCGTCGACCTGTTCATGGTCGAGACCTTCTACGAGCTCGAGGAGCTGGAGACGGCGCTCGGCGCGGTGCGCTCGACCTCGTCGCTGCCGGTGGTGGCGCTGATGACCTTCGACCTGGACGGCCAGACGCTGGCAGGCGTCTCGGCGGCGGAGGCGGGACGGCGGCTGCGGCCGCTCGGGCTCGCCGCGATCGGCGCCAACCACGGCGCCGGACCGGCCGCGGCGCTCGGCGCGCTCGCGCAGATGCGCGGCGACGGCGTCGTGCTCGCGGCGCTGCCGAACGTCGGCCTCGCGAGCCTCTCCGGCGCACGCGTCGTCTACCCGCACGCGAGCCCGGACTACTTCGGCGAGTTCGCCGCGCAGGCGCGCGAGCTCGGCGCGGGGCTGATCGGCGGCTGCTGCGGGACGACGCCGGCGCAGATCGGCGCGATCAGCGACGCGATCGCCGAGGAGCGCCGGCCGGCCGGCTCGATCTTCGTCGACGAGGGTGCGCTGACCGCGCCGCCGCCGCCGGCCGCAGCGGAGACGCGTCTCGCGCAGCTGCTCGCCGCGGGCGAGTTCGTCGTCTCCGTCCAGCTCGACCCGCCGCTCGGCGGCAACAACGCGGCGCTGCTCGAGGCGGCGACGGCGCTGCGCGACTCGGGCAAGGCGCAGGTCGTCGACGTCAACGACAACCCGCGCGCCCGCGCCTCGATGAGCGGGATCATGGCCTCGGTCGCGATCGAGCGGGCGACCGGCGTCGAGACGATCCCGCACCTGACGCCACGCGACTCGACGATCGTCGGCCTCGAGTCGCTGCTGCTCGGCGCCCACGCCGAGGGCGTCCGCAACGTCCTCTGCGTCACCGGCGACCCGCCGGAGGAAGGCGACTATCCCGGCGCCGGCGGTGTCTACCAGGTCGACGCGATCGGCCTCGTCGAGGTCGTGGCGCGGCTGAACCGCGGCGAGGACTGGCACGGCCGCGAGATCGACGCGCCGACCTCGTTCTTCCCCGGCGTCGCCGTCAACCCGTCGGCGGACGACCTCGACGCCGAGCTGCGCCGCTTCGAGCGGAAGATCGAGGCCGGTGCCCGGTTCGCGATGACGCAGGTGCTCTACGACCTCGGCTACCTCGACCGGTTCGTCGAGCTGCTCGGCGGCGCCTCGCCGATCCCGCTGCTCGTCGGCATCTGGCCCCCGTCGAGCCACGCGCTGGCGGTGCGGATCCACAACGAGGTGCCGGGGATCGTCGTCCCCGAGCCGGTGCAGGAGCGCCTGCGCGAGGCGGGCTCGCGCGCGCCGGAGGTCGGGGTCGAGCTCGCGCGCGAGCTGCTCGCCGAGTCCCGGGAGCGCGCCGCCGGCGTCTACGTCGTCGCGCCGTTCCGCCGGCCGCTCGGCGTGCTCGATCTGTTGTAGCGTTCCGCGCGATGTCCGAGCCGGTTGCCCTCGTCGCGGGGGCCACGCGCGGCGCCGGCCGCGCGATCGCCGTCGAGCTCGCCCGCGCGGAGGCCGAGGGCTCGTGGTCGAGATCACCGACGGCACCTCGGAGGCGAACGCCGACTTCCGGCCCAGGGTCGGCTTCTACTACGACCTCGTCAAGGCGAGCGTCGAGCGGATCGTGAAGGGCCTCGACGCCGAGCTCGAGGGCCGTCCGGTGACGGCGGTGGGCGTCACGCCTGGCTGGCTGCGCTCGGAGCGGATGCTGGAGAACTTCGGCGTCACCGAGGCGACCTGGCGCGACGCGTGCGTCACGCGTCCGGGATTCGCGATCTCGGAGTCGCCGGCCTACGTCGCCAGAGGCGTGGCGGCGCTCGCCCGCGCGGCCGACGCCGACCGCTGGGGCGGCACGATCGTCAGCGCCCGACAGCTCGCGGACGCGTACGACTTCACCGATATCGACGGCAGCCGGCCGGACTGCTGGGGCTACATCGCCGCCTACGGGTGGGATCAGGAGGACGGCCTCGGGATCGAGCAGTTCCGGTGAGCCGCGGCCGGGCGGCGACGAGGCTCGCTGACCTCGGCCGCCTGGCCGGGCAGGTCGACGGCGTCGCCGAACGGCGCCGCGACGGACTGCTCGAGTGGCGCTACCGGGGGCGCCTGGTCGCCCGGCAGCTCGACGGGACCCATGTCGTGATCCGCGCGTCGTTCGCGTCCAGGGACTTCTGGCGGCAGTCGTTCCCCGAGACGTTCTCGGTGCCGAAGCGCTTCGCCAAGCACATGATGGTCGTCGCCGACCTCGAGCACGGCAACGCCGACGCGGTCGAGGACGCCGTCATCGGCGCCTGGGAGCTCCAGTCCGGCGCCGCTCAGCCGAAGCAGGGCCCGGTCGAGACCGCGGCGGCGCCGGCGCGCCGGAGCGCCGCCTCGACGAACTTCGGCGGGACGCCGTAGCCGCTCTTCGAGCCGACGCGCGCGGCGAAGATCGTCGTCTCGACCGCGCCCGACGCGTCGACGGCCGGGCCGCCGGAGTTGCCGTGGCGCACGAGCCCGGCGACCGCCGTCACGCGCGTCGGCACCGCGCCGCCGCCGAGCGTGTGGCGGCCCGCGACGACGGCGACCGTGGCGCCGATCCGCCCCGGCTGCGCGTCGAAGGCGCCGTTCTCCGGGTAGCCGAGGATCGCGACCGAGCGGCCCTCGCGCGGCGCGGCGAGGCGCAGCGGCGGCGCGGTCAGGCCGCCGACGCGCAGGACGGCGACGTCGTTGCCGCGGTCGTAGGAGACGACGGTCGCGGCGAGCGCCGGCCCGATCCCCCGCGGCTGCACAGTCGGCCAGCGGACGCCCGCGACGACGTGTGCCGCCGTGACGACGAGGCCGGGACGCGCGACCCAGCCGGAGCCCTCGACGCCGATCCCGCACGAGGTGCCGACGACGCGGACGACGCTCGGGAACGCGCGCCGGACGCCGGGCAGCCGCAGCACGCGCGGGTCGGGCCGCTCGCTCGGCGGCGCCGGGCCCGCGAGCGACGGGAACGGGTCGATCCGCGCGAGCGCGTTCAGCACCGTCCGCTGCGGCAGGATCTCGTTCAGGCGGCGCAGGATCGTCGAGCTCTGTGCGTTCCGCCGCAGCGTCGTCTGGCCGGGGAGCTGGAGCGCGACGGCGCCGAGCACCCAGACGAGCCCGAGCCCGGCGGCCGCGCCGAGGACGAGGCCGCCGAGCGAGTCGAGCATCCGCAGCGGCGGCAGCGGCCGCAGCGTTCCGCGCACGATCGAGCCGGCGAGCGCGCCGGCCGTCCGCAGCACCGCCGCGAGCACGACCGCGCCGGCGAGCGCCGCGAGCGGCTGGTAGGGCGAGGCGGCGCCCCCGTGCAGGAACTGCGGCGCGATCCGCGCGCCGATCACCGCGCCGCCGACGACCCCCGCGAGCGAGAGCGCGCCCGCGATCAGCCCCGTCCGGAGCCCGGCGAGCGCCGCGAGCGCGACGATCCCGACGACGATCCAGTCGACCCGCGTCACCGTCCGAAAGCTACCCGGGGCCCCGGGCGGCGCTCAGGCTACAATGGCCGCGCCCCGGGGGCGTAGTTCAGTTGGTTAGAACGCCGGCCTGTCACGCCGGAGGTCGCGGGTTCGAGTCCCGTCGCTCCCGCTCTTTACACCTCGTCTTCGCCCGCTC
>DASSSQ010000114.1:0-30116 GCA_035708405.1 Gaiellaceae bacterium | reverse complement strand
CACTCCCTGCTCGTAGCGGATCGCGCCCTCCGCCTCGCGGATCTCCGCCTCCGTCATCGGCCAGCGCTCGAGCGGGTAGTGGCAGGCCGCCAGCTGGTGCTCGCCGAGGTCGCGCAGGAGCGGCGTCTCGACGTCGCAGTGGCCCTTGTGGAAGCGCGGACAGCGTGGATGGAAGACGCAGGCGGGCGGCGGCGCGACCGGCGAGGGGACGTCGCCGCCGAGCACTATCCGCTGCCTCCCGCCGGTGCCCGCGCGCGGCACCGCCGAGAGCAGCGCCGCCGTGTACGGGTGCTTCGGGTGCTCGTAGATCTGCTCGGACGCACCTGTCTCGACGATCCGGCCGAGGTACATGACCGCGATCCGGTCCGAGATCTGCCGGATCACCGACAGGTCGTGCGAGATGAAGACGTAGGTGAGGTTGTAGTCGGTCTGCAGGCTGCGGAGCAGGTTGAGGATCTGCGCCTGGATCGAGACGTCGAGCGCGGAGACGGGCTCGTCGCAGACGATCAGCTTCGGCTGCAGCGCGAGCGCGCGCGCGACGCCGATCCGCTGCCGCTGGCCGCCCGAGAACTCGTGCGGATAGCGGTTGTAGTGCTCGGGCGAGAGGCCGACGCGGGAGAGCAGCTCGCGCACCCTCGTCTTCGTCTCGTGCTCCGTCTTGTGGATCGCGAACGGCGTGCCGACAATCTGCCCGATCGTCTTGCGCGGGTTCAGCGACGAGTACGGATCCTGGAACATCATCTGCATCTCGCGCCGCACCGGCCGCAGCCTGCGCTGCGAGAGCCTCGTGATGTCGCGCCCGTCGAAGCGGATCGTGCCGGCGGTCGGGTCGAGCAGTCGCAGCATCAGCCGCGCCGTCGTCGACTTGCCGCAGCCGGACTCGCCGACGATCCCGAGCGTCTCGCCGCGGCGCACGGTCAGCGAGACGTCCTCGACCGCATGCACCTCGCCGTGGCCGCGCGCGAACACGCCCTGCTTGACGAGGAAGCGCTTGGTCAGCCCCTCGATCTCGACGAGCGCGTCGCCGGTCGCGCTCACACCTGCTCCACGGCGCGCCGCCGGCCGAGCGTCTGCTTCTGCTCCCAGGGCAGGTGGCAGGCGTCGGGGTGCGCGCCCGGCGCGGGCACCGAGAGCGGCGGCCGCACCTCGTCGCACGGCTCGAAGCGGTACTTGCAGCGCGGATGGAACGGGCAGCCGCTCGGCGGGTGGATCAGCGACGGCGGCGAGCCCTCGATCGGCACGAGCGCGTCGAGCTTCCGCTCGACCGTCGGCATCGAGTCGAGCAGCCCCCACGCGTACGGATGCTGCGGCAGCTCGAAGATCTCCGTCGCCGCGCCGTACTCCATCACGCGCCCGGCGTACATGACCATCACGCTGTCGGCGGTCTCGGAGACGACGCCGAGGTCGTGCGTGACGAGGATGACGCCGATGTCGAAGTCGCGCTTGACCGACTCGATCAGCTCGAGGATCTGCGCCTGCACGGTGACGTCGAGCGCGGTCGTCGGCTCGTCGGCGATCAGCACGGAGGGGTTGTTGACGAGCGCCATCGCGATCATCGCGCGCTGCCGCATCCCGCCGGAGAACTGGTGCGGGTAGTCGCGGGCGCGCTCGCGCGCGTTCGGGATCCCGACCCGGTCGAGTAGCTCGACCGCGGTCCGTCGCGCCGCGTCGCGCCGCACCTTCGCGTGCGCGCGCACCGCCTCGGCGATCTGGTCGCCGACCCGGTACATCGGGTGCAGGCAGGCGAACGGATCCTGGAAGACCATCGCGATCTCCATGCCGCGCACCTTCCGCAGCTCCTCGTTCGGCAGTGCCAGCAGGTCGCGGCCCTCGAAGAGCACCTGCCCGCTCACCTCGGCCCGCTTGCGGTTGATCAGCCCCATGATCGCGAGGTTGGAGACGCTCTTGCCGGAGCCGGACTCGCCGACGATGCCGAGCGTCTCGCCGCGCCGCAGCGTGAACGAGACCTCGGAGACCGCCTGGACGACGCCGTCCGGGGTCGGGAAGCGGACGGTCAGGTCGCGGACGTCGAGCAGCAGCGCCCCGCCGCTCGCCATCACGCGTACCGCACGCGCGGGTCGAGGAACGCGTAGACGATGTCGACGACGAGGTTCATCACCGCGACCGAGACCGCGGTCAGCACCGTCACGCCGAGCACCGTCGGCAGGTCCTGGTTGAGCGCGCTGTTGATTGCGAGCCAGCCGAGCCCCTGGATGTTGAAGACCGACTCGGTGATGATCGCGCCGCCGACGAGCAGCGCGATGTCGAGCCCGAACATCGTCACGATCGGCGTCAGGCTCGCCCGCAGCGCGTGCTTGAAGATCACCGTCCGCTCCGGCAGCC
This sequence comes from Gaiellaceae bacterium, assembly GCA_035708405.1. Taxonomy (GTDB): domain Bacteria; phylum Actinomycetota; class Thermoleophilia; order Gaiellales; family Gaiellaceae; genus DASSSQ01. The sequence continues at coordinate 27,773 of DASSSQ010000114.1, read as the reverse complement.
CCTTGGCGCGCGCGGTGCGGATGTAGTCCTCGCCGAGCGTCTCCAGCAGGTTGTTGCGCGTGATCCGCGCGTAGAACGCGGCGTAGAGCATCGCCAGCACGCACCAGGGCAGGATCAGGTGCGAGGCCCAGCCGGTGACGCTCTGCGTCAGCGGCACGTAGCCGGTGCCGCCGGTCAGCCCGAGCAGGCGCCAGAAGATCCAGAGCGCCATCAGCCCGAGCCAGAAGACCGGCGAGGAGATGCCGAAGAGCGCGAAGCCCATCGAGAGCCGGTCGAAGATCGTGCGCCGCTTGATCGCGGAGAGGACGCCGATGCCGACGCCGGCGGTCAGCCAGAGCGTGGCCGCGCCGGCGATCAGCCAGAGCGTGCGCGGCGCCCGGAAGGTCACCTGCGAGAGCACCGAGACGCTCGAGGAGAACGAGAAGCCGAGTCCCGGCCAGCCGTACTCGTCGCCGGTGAAGAAGGTGACGATGTAGTGGCCGAACTCGATGTACCACGGCCGGTCGAGGCCGAGCCGGTGGCGGATCTCGGCGAGCAGCTCCGGCGTCGGCGATTTGCCGGCGAAGCGCAGCGCCGGGTCGCCGGCCGGCAGCTTGTAGAAGACGATGAACGAGATCAGCAGGACGGCGGCGACGACGACGGCCGTCCAGACGAGTCGGCGGGCGATGTAGAAGGGCATGGGGCGAAAGGCTGGGGTGGGCCGCCCGGCGGACGACCCACCCCGGGGTTCTAGCTGACTGCTACTTCACCGCGACGTGCGCGTAGGCGGTCTGGTCGGAGAACTGGTCGTAGTTCCACTTGGTGACGTTCGGGCCGATGATGTTGAGGTTGAACGCCGAGAGATACGGGACCCACGGCACCACCTGGGTCATCAGCTTGCGGTCGACGCCGGCCCAGCACGCGTTCCGGAACTCGCCGGCGGCCGCGTTGCACTTGTCGATGTCCTTGTCGACGCTCGGGACGCCCGTGACGGTGCCCTTCGCGCCCACCTTCGCCGCGATCGCCGGCGTCACGCCGACGAGCGAGTAGTTGGTGTTCCCCTGCGCCAGGATCGAGCCGCTGGCGAACAGCGCGTTGAAGAACGTCGACGGGTCGGCGTAGTCCTTGCCCCAGCCGGGCCGCTCGGAGATCGGCACGTTCTTCGACGGGGTCTGGATCACCGGGTAGGCGCCGTTGACCGAGCGCACCTTGAAGGTGATGCCGATCTTCGCCGCGCTCGACTCGATCACGGGGATCATCCGCGTGTCGACCGAGCGGGTGTCGGCGATCATCAGGACGCCCTTGCACACCGACGCCGTGCACTTGCCGGTGCCGCCCGAGTACTTCGACTTCTTCATCTCCGCCGCCGCCTTCGAGAGGCTGCCGGCGTGGCCCGGCGAGGCGTACGGGTCGAAGTTCTTGAGCACGTTGTTCAGCATCGCGTCGGGGACGATGTGCGTCGCGATCGACCCCGCCGTCGGGCCGCCCCACGCCTTCTGGAGGCTGGCCTTGTCCATGATGAAGTTCAGCGCCTTGCGGACGTGGATGTCGTCGAACGGCGGCTGCGTCAGGTTGAGCGTGATGTACCAGGTGCGGTCGCCGCCGTTGATCTTCAGCTTCGGCTTCAGGCTCGGGTTGGTGACGTACTCGCGCAGCACCTTCGGCGACGGGCTCGAGACCTCGTCGTCGAGCTGGCCGGCCTGCACCTTGTTGAAGATGTCGTCCGCGTTCGAGTCGATCGTGAAGTCGAACTCGTCCGGGTTGTTCTCCCGCGCGGCCTTCGAGTCGGTCGCCGGGTTGTAGTTCGGGTTGCGGACGAGGATCAGATGCGTGCCGTTGGCCCCGTCGTAGCCGCTCATCGGCTTGATCGTCGCGCAGGTCTTGCCGACCTGATCGGCGCCCTGGATCATGTACGGGCCGGACGAGATCAGGTCGCGGCCGTAGCTGTTGGCCTTCGAGCCCTTGAAGCACTTGGCGATCTCACCGGGGATCGGGCCCGTCGCCGGCATCGCGAGCCGGTAGAGGAAGTCGCCCTCCGGCTTCGTCAGCGTGAAGACGATCGTGCTCTTGTCCGGGGTCTTGATCCCGGCGATCGACTTCGCCTTGCCGGTCGCGTAGGCGTGCCAGCCCTTGATCGCGCCGCTCTGGGTCTCGTCGTAGTAGAAGGCGTACTCGCCGCCGTAGGCCGGCTTCGCGAGCCGCTCCATCGCGTAGAGGATGTCGTGCGACGTCACCGCGCGGTTGACCGGCGGGCTGAACTTGACGCCGTTCTTCAGATGGAACGTGTAGACCGTCCCGCCGTGCGTCGGGTGCGGGATCGACTTCGCCAGGTCGGGCACGAGCTTGTTGCCCGCCGCGCCGGCGACGTGGTTGTAGCCGACGAGGGTGCGGATCAGCAGGTTGCTCATCAGCGCCCACGCGTTGCCGAGGTACTCGCCCGTCGGGTCGAAGTTGTCGGTGAACCCGAAGGACTGCTCCCAGCCGACGCGGTACGTGCCGCCGGCGAGGCTCTTGCCGCTCTTGCTCGGTGCCGCCGAGCCGATCGTCGCGAAGACGCCGGCGGCGAGCGCAAGGGCGGCGATGCCCAGAACCGCCTTGCGGATCTGACCTCTCATGTTCCTCCCTTTCCTTCCCTTAGTCCCCGGCGGTGCGCGGGGGGTCGATGAAACGAGACATTACGCGTCAGCGCTCCGAGCGCACATCCAGCGCGTCCCGCAGGCCGTCGCCGAGCAGGTTGAAGGCGAGCGTCGTCAGGATCAGCGCCGCGCCGGGGAACACCATCAGCCACCACGCGACGTCGTAGTAGCCGGACGCCTCGGAGAGGATCTGGCCCCACGAGGCCTGGTCGGGCGGCACGCCGAGCCCGAGGTAGGAGAGCGCCGCCTCGAAGAGGATGTTGGTCGGGATCAGCAGCGTCGAGTAGACGATCAGCGGCCCGACGAGGTTCGGCAGGATCTCGGTCGCGAGGATGCGCACGTTGCTGGCGCCGAGCGAGCGCGCCGACTCGACGAACTCCTTCTCCCGCAGCGAGAGGGTGAAGCCGCGCACGATCCGTGCGATGTACGACCAGGAGAAGAAGGTGATCACCGCGATCACGATCGGCAGCCCCGGCTGGATGATCCCGCCGAGGCAGCCGGCCTTGGTCGTCGAGCATGCGGCGACGATCCCGATCGCAATCAGCAGCTGCGGCACGGCGAGCATCACGTCGGCGGTGCGCGAGAGCGCGGTGTCGATCCAGCCGCCGAAGTAGCCGGCGGCGAGCCCGACGATCAGGCCGATCAGGACGGCGAACGCGGAGGCGACGACGCCGACGACGAGCGAGGTGCGCGCGCCGTACATCGTGCGGACGAACAGGTCGCGGCCGGAGGAGTCGGCGCCGAAGTAGAACTTCGAGTTCGGCCCCTTCGGGACGCCGAACGCGTCGGTCATCGTCGCCTCGTAGGTGGCGTTCTCGCTGTGGCCGGTGACGCGCGAGGCGATCGGGCCGCCCGCGATCGCGACGAGCACGAGCACGGCCACGACGATCCCCCCGGCGAGCGCCAGCCGGTCGCGCCGGAAGCGCTCCCAGAAGAGCCGCTTCGGGCTCTTGCCCCGGATCGCCGCGAGATCGGCGGCGCCCGCGACGACGGTCATCGGAGCGGCTCCGCCGCGTCCTCGGCCGCGGTTTTCGTCGTGTTCCCGTTCATCCCGGCGGGCAAGAATCCCATTCGTATCAGGCACAGGTCAAGGTGCAACTGCAGATCGCTACTCTGAATCGGTGCGGTGCGGTTTCGAGGTCGAGCCCCTGCGCGCGGCGCCGGACGAGGCGGCCGAGCAGGTGACGCAGCTGCTGCGCGGCGAGCCCGTGCAGGTCGAGGAGCGGCGCGACGGCTGGGCACGCGTTCGGACCGCCTATCGCTATCCCGGCTGGGTGCGCGAGCAGGCGCTCGAGGAGGGGGAGGGCGAGCTGCCCGCCGCGCGCGACGGCGAGCCGGTCGCGGAGGCGCGGAGCTATCTCGGCGCGCGGTATCTCTGGGGTGGGATGACGGCGGCCGGCATCGACTGCTCCGGCCTCGTCCACATGAGCTATCGCCGGCTCGGCCGCCTCGTCCCGCGCGACGCCGACCAGCAGGAGGCGGCAGGCCGCGAGGTGGGAGAGGACGAGTTGCGGCCGGGCGACCTGATCACCTACGGCGAGGGCGACCGGTGCACGCACGTCGCGTTCTGGCTCGGCGAGGGTCGCATCCTGCATGCGACGAATCGCGAGGGTCTCGGCTGCGTCGAGGAGCGGGAGCCGGAGTCGCTCCGCAGCGCGCGCCGGAAGCTGTTTCGTCTGTAGTCCCTCGTTCTAGGGGTCAGACGACGCTAAAGCGGGTGATTCGCGCGGCCGATACCAGCGGCGTGGATGCTGCAGAGCGCAAAGAGATTCTCTCCCGGTACATGGACCACTCGCGCCGGTTCGAGGAGGCTGCGACCCGCCGCGCGGGGAACGGCCATCAGGCGGAGGTGATCCCGTTCTCCGCCCCGCTCCAGGAGCTCGAGCAGGAGCCGACGGGCCGCGAGATCGAGGTGCTGCAGCTGATCTCGGACGGGCTCGTCAACCGCGAGATCGGCCAGCGGCTGTTCCTCTCCGAGGAGACGGTCAAGTCGCACGTCCGCCATCTGCTCGCCAAGCTGCAGGCGCGCTCGCGCGCGCACGCCGTCGCCGTCGGCTTCCGCCGCGGCCTGATCGGCTGAGTTATCCACAGCCACGCGCCGCGCCCGTCGCGGTGCGTACTGGCTAGGCCCCTGCTAGCCCAGGGCGCCTAGCCAGCTGCTGATCGGACGTTTTCCACCGCCTGTGGACAAATCCCTCGGAAGGGGGAGGCTACGCGGCGGCGGAAAACGGAAGCTACGCGGGCTCTACCAAGCAGTAATGCCGCCCACGACGGGGCGAATGAAAACGCGGGCAACGAGCTTCAGCATGGCTAACTCCCTGCTGTTGTGGACTGACGGCAGCCGCAACTCTACCCCTTTTGGGTGATATGACAAGTGTTCGGCAGGATTAATCAGGTTCTGTGCGCGATTGGGACTGCGTCGTCTCGTCTCATCGCCTACCAAGTCGTCCTAGCGTCGGCTGCCATCAGTGTCGCCGCCGGCTTCGTGTTGCGGGGCGATCATGTCCCGGCTCCTGTTGCTGTGGCTGGTCTCGCAGCCGCCGCTGCAGTGGCCGAACGTGGTCGTGTCTCGTTGGGCGCGAACGTCTATGGGTCAATCTCGCTACTACCGACGGTGTTTGCGGCAGCCGTGTTCGGCCCGCTGGCCGCGATGATCGTCGCGGCGGCTTCCTATGGAGGGGAGTTCCCACCCCTCCTCGCCGCATCTAAGAGAGGCAGCCAGCCGTATCTGCGCTGGGGCATCTATACGTCGGTTCGCGCGATCTATGGTGCCGCCTCGGGCCTTGCGGCGTCGCTCGCCCTAGGTCAGATCGAAAGCCCGGTTGGTGCCGTAGCTGCCGCGACTGCCGCGGCGGCCTTCACGGCCGAGCCTCTTGACCTTGCCCTAGCTGCGGTGACGTTCTGGCTTCGGGGAGGAAGTGCCCGAGCCTGCATTCGTGCTACAGGTCCAGTGGTGGCCGCGGCAATCCCGTTGTACGCGCCTGTCGTCGCGCTTCTCGGGATTGCGTATACACAGGTTTCGGTCTGGACGCTCCCGCTGTTCTTCGCGCCGGCGCTTGCCGCACAGCACCTGTTCGGTCTCTACCACCGCCAGCGAGGTCTGACTGAGGAACTTGTACAGGCAAATGCTCGGCTTGAGGGCGCAAATCTATCCTTTGCATCTGCCCTGGTGGCCACTCTCGATGCCCGTGATCGCTATACGGCTGGCCATTCTGCTGCCGTCGCGGTGTACGCCCGTGACATCGCAGAGCGTCTCAGCCTCGATGCGCACGAGCAGCATCTCGCGCATCTTGCGGGACTCGTCCATGATATTGGCAAGATTGGGCTTTCGGCCGGGCTTCTCGAGAAGCCCGGCGCACTAACGCTCGAAGAACGCCGTCAGATGGAGCAGCATCCGGTCATCGGTGAGCGCATTCTCGCCAATGTCGAAAGCTATGTTGGCATCGCTTCAATCGTCCGATACCACCACGAGCGCTATGACGGGAATGGTTATCCGGACGGGCTTGAAGGTGATGCTATCCCACTTCTTGCTCGGATTGTGGCTGTAGCCGATGCATACAACGCAATGACGTCCGACCGACCCTATCGGGACGCCATGCCGAGTCGCGTCGCACGGCTCCGCCTTGCACAAGCAGTCGAGAGTCAGTTCGACACATCGGTTGTCATGGCATTCGAGGCCATTCTTGCGCACGCATCTGAGGAATATCGACTCGGGCAACATCCAACCTTCCGTCTGGCTGAAGTTGAAAGCCGGCGGGCGATCGGGGGTCTGGCACTTGAGCCAGCTTTCGTGCTTGCTGCTCAGTCGTCATTCTGAAATCGCATTACTGCTTCAGTGCGTGTCCGCGCGCCCAGCTTCTCTAGTATGTGGCGCACGTGTACTTTGACTGTTGATTCGCTGATGAAGAGTTTTGTGGCGATCTCCTTGTTCATAAGACCTTGCCGTAATAAGTCATAAACGTCGCGCTCGCGCGCAGATAGAAGTGGACGCGGGTTGCGCGCGGGCTCGAGATTCCACCCAACGGAAGCAGCCAGAGACCTGTCGTGTGCGTTGCGGACGACTCTTGCGAGTTGCGATGGCGGTACTGCTGAGCTCTCCTGAAGTGCGACTAGCAGCGGTGGGAAGGATCTATACGCAGTAACGAGACTGTCGTAATTAGCTTCGCGAGCGAGCAACTCTCCAGCCGTGGTTAGTGCGTCCTCGACGGATTTACGCTTCTCTCGAAGAGCAACCACGGCAGCAGCCAAACGTGCGAGCGTCCGAGCTTGCACATCTCGACTTACCTCAAGAGTCGTCTCGATGAGCCTATCCACCTCGGATCCTCCTGTTGAGGAGGCAACCGCTAATGCTCGAAGTCCCAAGAATTCTCCGCGGAGAGACACTGTTGGTATTTCGTCAATGTCGACAGCGACCTCCGATGCAGCAGCAGCGAGCGAGCCGATGCAAAGCAGCAACCGAGCCCGCAGCGCGTGCCAGTTCGATCGCTGAAATCCCTCATCTGCTGCAGAGACCATCGTGGCGAGCCGATTGAGCAGCGCATCGGCGTATTCGTACTGCCGAAGGCCTATATGCATCGCGATTGCGCTTGCCGTAGCGTGAGGCCGGACGAACGTGAGTCCTGCTTCCTCTACGAGGTCGAGGGTGGTGCGGCAGAGCGTCCGTGCTTCTTCGTATTCGGCGAGCAAGATGCTCAGGAAAGTCATCCGGTGAAGAAACGAGCTCTCCGTGAAGGGGTCGTCAGCCTCACGAACTAGATCGATCCATCGACGCGCCTCTTGATAGATGCTCTCGAGATTTCCTTCGAAACCGGCTTGCACCTGACGTGCGATGAGTAGGCGTAAAGTCATCGAGACCGTTCCGTCATGAAGTCCTTGCAGTCGATGGAGTAGCTCCTCGGCGCCCGGCGCCTCGTTCTGACTGACTGCCAGTAGCTGAGCCCATATCGCGCGACGGAGATCGTCTGGTGACACGGCGTGCTCCTCGCTCGTCTTTGCGTGGGAGATCGCTTCGCGGTCGCGTAGGCCCAGACGTGCTGCTTCGCTTGCTAGGGCGTACGCGCGTGAAACGTGGGTGCTCGTAGGCCCGAGATTCTGCGCTGCGAATAGGGCTCTTGCTTCGCTACGTCCATATCGGCCATTCCGAGAAGCCACAGCCGCGTCTGCCAACGCGACCATCGGTGTTGCTCCGCCCTCGGACGTACCGAACGCGATCCATTTCGTGAGCGTCGTTAACCGATTTGCATCGAGCATGTACGCAAGCGCTGCCTCGAGTAGTCTTTCCGTCAGGGCAGGCCGTTTGAGATGAGCGGCAACATCAAAGGCGTCGTCCCAGCGTCTCCGCTCCACCAAGTCATTGAATGCCGTAAGGTACGACGATTCATAGTTGCGAAGATCTCTCGCTTTCGTTTCAAGAAAATCCCGCAGTAGAGGGTGGAGGTCCAGTGAGCCGTCTGGGGCGCGGGTCAAGAAGCCCAGGTCAACGCCATCCCTAAGCGCGCCGTGATCTCGACTGCTTCGAAGGTTATGCCGTACAGTGCCTTCGTCTAGCGTCGGGTATGGGAGCAGGGTGACAAGGAGGCGCCTGACGCTTGGCGCCGCGGTGCGGAAGATCTCGTCCGCGAAGTAAGAGTGCAGGGGGCCTGCAATGCTCGGATCCGGAACGTCGGCGTCACCTGCAAGAGCTGCCATTCGGACAACCGCGGGCCAGCCCTCCGTGCGATCGGCGATGCGTTCGGCTTGCGGACGACGCTGATCTCGCAGGACTTCGAGTGTTTCGGCGCGTGTCAGGCGAAGCTCTGGAAAGCCAACGACTTTCAACTCGTCGTAAAGCGCACGTCGCACCGTCGCCCAGGCGGGGCGAGTTCGGGAAGTGAGTAACAGCCGTACGTTGGATGCATCAGCGAACGCCCCAAAAGCCATGTCACTCGCGTGTGACTCAGCGATGAACTGGTAATCATCAAGCGCTAGCCATAAGTCGGCTGGCCAGTCGCGCGTGGCATCCGCAAGCGCCCGGCCGAGGCTCTCTGCATCGATTGCGGGAGTCTGGGACGCTCGGAGTCGGCGAATCATCTTCCGCTCCAGATCTGGAAAGAGTGGATCAAGAGCGCGTGTCAGCCCCGCGATAAGGCAGGCGACATCCCCTGAAGCGGCCGCTGCGGTAAACCATGCGACTCGTCGCGAAGCCGATGTGAGCCACTGCCGCGCGAGCGTCGTCTTGCCGTACCCCGCGGGGGCGAGGAGGAGGATTATGCGCGCGTTCGACTCGTCCAGCAGCTGCGTCAGACGCGGGCGCTCGATGATGTAGCGGTGGCCGAGCTCGGCCTCTGTGACGGTCCCCTCGAACAACTCCTGCCTGCCGGCGCTGCTTCCCCTGCACGAAACGTATCGCGGTTCGGGCGCGAATTCGACTGTCCGAAAAGGGCGCGCCCGCGGCTGCCGCGTGCCGCGGGCGCTCTGGAGTCAGGCCCCGTTGTCGGCGAGCGCCGACTCCAGGCTCGGGGAGAGAGGATCGTCGCCCGTGAGCAGTCGATACGCGACCGGGATCTGCCGCCGCCGCGCGACGCCGAGCTTCTGCCGCAGCACGTCGCAATGGGCCTTGGCGGTTCGGGGGGAGATGCCCAGCCGCTCGCCGATCTCCTCGTTCGAGCAGCCGGAGGCGATCAGCTCGATCACCTGCCGCTGCCGGTCGGTCACGACCTCAGGGGAGTGGAGTGCGGACATGGCACCAGGCTACGAGCCGCCGCGCCGGCCGCCTATCGGTCGTAGGGCGTAGCCCCGGCGGTTACGCCGACACGCGGGCGCCGGCGAGGAAGCTCGCCTCGTGGCCGCGCGCGTTCGCCTCGCGCAGCTCGTCGTCGGAGAGCGCGCCGATGCGGCGCAGCAGGTCGAGCTCGTCGCGCAGATGAGTCCGCATCATCTCCGGACCGTCGGTGGCGATCGTGAAGCGGACGCCCGCCTCGACGAACGCGCGGAACGTCGCGCGCAGCGCACCCTCGTCCGGGAGCGCTTTCGTCAGCAGGTTCGACGTCGGGCAGACCTCGAGCACGATGCCCGTCTCGCGGAGCGCCGCCAGCAGCTCCGGCTCGTCCGCCGCGAGGATCCCGTGGCCGATTCGGTCGGGCCGCAGGCGCTCGATCACCTCGCCGAGCTCCTCGACGCCGTAGGCGCCGCCCTCCTCGCCGACGTGGATCGTCACGCCGAGCCCCGCCGCGCGCGCCGTCTCGACGTGCGGGACGATCTGCGTGTAGTCGTAGCGGCCGCCCGGCCGCGGACCGGCGATGTCGACGCCGACGACGCCGCGCGGCGCCCACGCGATCGCCTTCTCGACCAGGATCATGTTCAGCTCGGCGCTGAACGTCCGGTCCATCATCAGGATCAGGCCGGCGCGCACCTGCGGGTACTCGAGCCGCGCGCGGTCGAGGCCGCGGATCGCGGCGAGGACGATGTGGTCGAGGTCGCGCTCGCCGCCGCGGTTCCGCTTCATCGGGTTGAAGCGCAGCTCGAGCGTCGTGATCCCCTGCGAGCGGTAGGCGCCGCCGATCGCGCCGTGCACGGAGCGCTCGACCGCGAGCGGGCTCGACTGGATCAGCTCCGTCCAGTGATAGATCGCGTCGAGCGCGTCCAGGTCGGGGACGCCGCGCGGGTCGGAGACCGTGACGAGCCGGTCGAACTCCCAGTAGTCCTTGACCGGCAGCGCGATCCCCTGCTCGTGCGCCAGCGTCCACATCGTCGCCGAGTCGACCGAGCCGCCGAGGTGCGTGTGCAGCTCCGCGAGGCCGTCCATTTGCCGAGTCTAGGGCACTAGGATCGGACGGTGCGAGCAAGCCCGGACCGGCTCGAGCGGCTGCCCGAGCAGTACTTCGCGGGCCTGCTCGCGCGCGTCGCGGCGGCCGCGGCGCTCGAGGGCGAGCCGCTCGTCGACCTCGGGCGCGGCAACCCGGACGTCCCGCCGCCCGCCCACGTCGTCGAGGCGCTCGCGCGGTCGGCGGCCGAGCGGACGCCGCGTATCCACGGCTACCCGCCGTTTCGCGGCCTGCCGGCTCTGCGCGAGGCGATCGCGGCGCGCTACGCGAGCGAGTACGGCGTCCGGCTCGACCCGGAGCGCGAGGTCGCGGTGCTGCCCGGGACGAAGACGGCGCTCGCCGAGCTGCAGCTCTGCCTCGCCGAGCGGGGCGACACCGTCCTCCTGCCCGATCCCGGCTACCCCGACTACCACTCGGGCGCGGCGCTCGCGGGCGCGCGCGCACGGTCGCTGCCGCTCGACCGGCAGGCCGGCTGGGCGCCCGACTTCGCCTCCGCGCCGGCGAGCGGCGTCGCCGCCGTCTACCTCAACTACCCGTCGAACCCGTGCGCCGCCGCGGCGCCCGACGGCGTCTTCGCCGAAGCCGTGCGGTTCGCCGAGCGCGCGGGCGCCGCGGTCGTCCACGACTTCGCCTACGGCGACCTCGTCTTCGACGGGCGCCGGCCCGCGAGCTTCCTCGCCGAGCCGGGCGCGCGCGAGGTCGGCGTCGAGCTCTTCTCGATGTCGAAGAGCTACGGGATGGCCGGCTGGCGCGTCGGCTTCGCCGTCGGCAACGCGGAGATCGTCGCGCGGCTGAACCTGCTCTCCGACCACGTCCGCGCGGGCGTCTTCACGCCGCTGCAGGAGGCGTGCGTTGCCGCCCTGACCGGGCCGCAGGAGACCGTCGCCGAGCGGCGCTCGGTCTACGAGCGCCGGCGCGACCGGGCCTGCGCGCGGCTCGCGACCGCGGTCGCCGGCGCGGAGGGGAGCTTCTACGTCTGGCTCGAGCTGCCGGACGGCGTGACGCCGGAGACGCTGCTCGCCGAGCAACGCGTCGCGGTCGCGCCCGGCGCGGGCTTCGGCGGGCGCGGCGCCGGCTTCGCACGGCTCTCGCTCGCGGTCGCCGACGAGACGCTCGAGCTCGGCCTCGAGCGGCTCGCCGGTGCGCTCGAGACCGCATACGCTGCGGAGCGATGAAGGTCGGCATCGTCGTCCCCTTCTCGTGGTCCTACTGGGGCGGCGTCGTCGAGCACGCGGAAAACCAGGCGCGCGCGCTCGAGCGGCTCGGCGTCGAGGCGAGGATCCTCGTCGGCAACGACCCGCCCGGGAAGCTGACGCGCATGCTCCACCCGCGCACCGGCCGCCACGGCGCGCTGCCGGAGAACGTGATCCCGATCGGCCGCTCGGTGATCGTCCCGGCCAACGGCTCGCTGCCGAACATCGTCCTCACGCCGGCGACCTACCCGCGGCTCCGCCGCATCCTCCGGCGCGAGCGCTTCGACGTCCTCCACCTGCACGAGCCGATGACGCCGGCGATCTGCGTCGCCGCGCTCACGCTCGCCGAGTGCCCCGTCGTCGCCACCTGGCACGCGGCCGGCGACCTCGGCTGGATGCGGTACGCGCTCCATTTCTGGGGCTTCCTCGCCGACCGCGTCGACCACCGGGTCGCGGTCTCCGAGCAGGCGCGGCTCTCGGCGGCGCGCTGGCTTCCCGGCGACTACGACGTCGTTCCGAACGGCGTCGACGTGCCGGAGCGGGTCGAGCCGCGCGGGCGCGAGGACCGGATCGTCTTCGTCGGCCGGCACGACCCGCGCAAGGGGCTCGCGGTGCTGCTGCGAGCGTGGCCGGAGGTCCGGCGGCGCACCGGCGCGCGGCTGCGGCTGATCGGCACCGATCCGCTCCAGTACGGCCTGCTGCGGACGCGGCTCCGCGTCGACGACGACGGCGTCGACGTGCTCGGCATCGTCACGAGCGAGGTGCGCGCCGAGGAGCTCTCGCGCGCGAAGGCGTTCGTCTCGCCGGCGCTCGGCGGCGAGAGCTTCGGGCTCGTCGTCGCCGAGGCGCTCGCGCGCGGCACGCCCGTGGTCGCCTCGGACATCCCCGGCTACCGTGCCGTCATGAGCGACGACGCAGGTTTCCACGTTCCGCCCGGCGACGAGCGCGCGCTCGCCGAGGCGCTCGTCGGCCTGCTCGCGGACGAGGAGCGGCGCGCGGAGATGGGCGTCCGCGGGCACCGGCTCGTGCTCGAGCGCTACTCCTGGCAGGACATCGGCCGCCGGCTGCTCTCGATCTACGAGCTGCTCGTCGCCACGTCCGCCGGCGTCGGGGTGGCGCGCGGATGATCCTCGACCGGATCCCGGGCGGCCGCTGGCGGGTCCTCGCCGTCCTCCCGATCGCGGGCGCCGTCGTCGCGCTGCTCTGGTGGCGCGGGCCGAAGTGGTCGACCGTCGGCGACGCGTTCACCGCCGTTCACTGGCAGTGGGTGGTCGCGGCGATCGGGCTCAACCTCGTCTCGGTGCTCGTGCGCGCGGTCGCGTGGTCGACGGTGATCCGGAAGTCGATGCAGCCGCCGGCGCCGCGCTTCCCGCTCGTCTTCTCCGCCTTCTCGGTCGGCCTGTTCGCGAACGCCGTGCTTCCGGGCCGGATCGGCGAGGTCGCGCGCGTCGCCGTGCTCGCGCGGAAGGAGCCGCAGCGGCGCGGGCTCTGGCCGACGCTGATCGGCACCGTCGTCGCGCACCGCGTCTTCGACGTCTTCCCCGTCGTCGGGCTGATCGCGTACGTGCTCGTCGCGGCGAAGATCCCGCAGTGGGCGACGACGAGCCTGATCGTGATCGTCGCCGTCGGCTTCGCGCTGCTGACCGCGGCGATCGCGAGCGCGCGCTCGCACCACCGCTCGACGCTCGACGAGTTCGGGCGCCTGCGCGGCCTCGTCGTCCGCGTCCGTAACGGCCTCGGCGTCATGCACGCGCCGCTCGCCGCCTGCGTCGCCGTCTTCTTCCAGTCGCTCGGCTGGTTCTTCCAGCTCGCCGCGGTCTGGGCGACGATGCGGGCGTTCGGGATCCACTCGCCGATGCCGGCGGCCGCGCTCGTGCTGCTGCTGATGAACGTCGTGACGATCGTGCCGCTCTGGCCGGGCAACTTCGGCCTGCTGCAGGCGGCGGTCGCGCTGCCGCTCGTCCAGTACGGCGTCGCCTACGGGCGCGGCTTCGCCTACGGGATCGGGCTGCAGGCGATCGAGGCGTCGGTCGGGATCGGCATCGGCCTCGTCTTCCTCGCGCGCGAGGGGATCAGCTACGCGTTCCTGAAGGAGATTCCCGCGGAGGCGCCGGCCGAGGAGGCTAGCCCTCGCGCATCCGCTTCGCCATCGTCTGCAGCATCGACCACGCGATCGACGCGTTCTGCTCGACGAGCGGGCGGAACTCCCACGAGGTCAGACCCCAGCACCTGAGATCGCTGTCGGCGACGATCGTCGCGCTGCGCGGCGAGTCGTCGATCAGCGCCAGCTCGCCGAACCAGTCGCCCGCGCCGAGCTTGCGCCGCTCCTCTCCGGCGACGCTGACGGTCGCCGAGCCGTCCTCGATCACGAAGAAGCCGACGCCGCCCTGGCCCTCGGTGGTGACCGACGAGCCGGCGGAGAACGTGCGTTCCTTGAAGCTGCGCGCGACCGTCTCGAGGTGGCCGCGGTCGAGTCCCTGGAACATGGGGACGCGCTGGAGGAGTTCGACGGGAGCGCTCATGGTCGCCGATCCTAACCGGATTCCTCGCGGCGCGACAGCTCCTCGACCTTGCCCTCGGCGGCGGCGAGCCTGGTTGCGCAGAAACGGTAGAGCCGCTCGCCGCGCTCCCAGAGCGCGAGCGCCTCCTCGACGCCGGCCTGGCCCGACTCGAGCCGCTGCACGACCTGCTCGAGCTCCGCCTGGGCGGCCTCGAAGCTCTCCGGCTCTGCGGGCTCAGTCGACACGGGCACCGAAGCGGCCGTCGGCCAGCTCGACCGCGATCGCGTCGCCGGAGGAGACCGCGCCGGCGGAGCGGACGAGCTCCTCGCCGCGCCGGACGATCGCATAGCCGCGCTCGAGGGTCGCGCTGGGGGAGAGCGCGCGCAGCTGGGCGTGCAGGTGCTCGAGGCGCGAGCGGCGACGCTCGAGCAGCAGCGCGGGCGCGCGCCGCAGCCGCTCGTGCGCGCGGTCGACGCGGTCGCGGTGGCGCTCGAGCGTGCGCCCGGCGCCGCGGCCGAGCGCGTCCCGCGAGCGCGCGAGCCGCTCCTGCAGCTCGGCGAGGTCGGGGACGACGAGCCGGCCGGCGACCGACGGCGTCGAGGCGCGCAGGTCGGCGGCGAGGTCGCAGAGCGGCGCGTCCTGCTCGTGCCCGACGGCGGAGACGACCGGCACCGGGCAGGCGGCGATCGCGCGGACGAGCCGCTCGTCGGAGAAGGGGAGGAGGTCCTCGAAGCTGCCGCCGCCGCGCGCGACGACGACGACGTCGGCGCCGGAGTCGCAGACGCGGCGGAGCGCGTCGACGATCCCGAGCGCCGCGCGCGGACCCTGCACGTACGTCTCCGCGACGACGACGTGCGCGGGCGGGAAGCGCGTCCGGATCGCGACGAGCACGTCGCGCTTCGCGGCCGCGTCGTTGCCGGTGACGAGCCCGATCTTCCGCGGCAGCCGCGGCAGCGGCCGCTTGCGCCGCTCGTCGAAGAGGCCCTCGGCGGCGAGCTTCCGCTTCAGCCGCTCGAGCGCCGCCAGGTGGTCGCCGAGCCCGAAGCGCTCGATCGTGAGCGCGCGCAGCTTGAAGTCGCCCTTCGCCTCGTAGAGCTCGGGCCGCCCGTAGACGTGGACGCGCTCGCCGTCGACGAGGTCGAGCCGCAGCGCGTCGAACTGGCCGCGCTGCATCTGCACGGCGAGGCAGGCGCCGGAGCCGGGATCCTTCAGCGTCAGGAAGACGGAGGCCCAGCGCTGCTGGCGGCGGAGCTCGGTCACCTCGCCCTCGACCCAGACCGTCGGCAGCCGTGAGAGCCAGTCGGCGACGCCGCGGTTGAACGCCGCCACCGAGTAGACCTTGCGGTCGCCGTACTCGATCGCCTCGACCTTCGCCATCCGCTCAGGATAGGCCGTCGGCGACTTCCCTTCCTTGTGACACTGTGTCACAAGGAAGAGCGGCGGCAGGGCCGGGCGCTAGAGCAGGATCTCGGCGGCCGTCTCGTGGCGGCAGCCGCTCTCGACCAGGTGGACGGCGACGTGCAGATCGGCCTCGCTCGCGGCGAGCCGGGCGGCGGTCTCCATCGGGTAGCCGGCCTCGATCAGCACGTGGAGCCGCCAGCTCTCCACCTTCTCGCGCTCGGTGTGCTCTTCGATCGTCTGCGCCATGGTGGTCGCCCTTCTTCGTTCTCGAATAGACGAACCCTGCCCGCGAAAGTTGGCCCTGACCGTAAGGGGCGCGTAAAGATTTGTCTACCGCGCGTGGCTCTCGGCGCGGACGAGCAGCTCGTCGACGCGCCGCGCGACGTCGTGGAGGCGGGCCTCGATCACGAGCCGCTCCGCCTCCGCCTCCGCCGACAGCTCGCCGATCCGCGCTCGCAGCTGGTGCTCGATCTCCGCGACCCGGCTCTCGGTCGCGGCGAGCAGCTCGTCGCGCTGGCGCTCGAGGCCCGCGCGGAGCTGACCGAGGCGGCGTTCGACGGTCTGCGCGCTCCGGTCGCCGACCTGCGCCAGCCGCTCGGAGAGGACGTTCTGCGCCTCGCGGGCGAAGCGCTCGACGGCGAGGTCGAGCTCGCGGCCGAGCCGGCGCGCGGCCTCCTCGCGGGCGGTGCGGATCTGCTGGTCGAACTGCTGCGTGGCGGCCTCGGCGAAGCGCGCGGACTCGCGCGAGACGACCCGCTGCAGCGCCTCGACCTGCCGCCGCTCGACGTCCCCGAGCGCGACCTGCAGCCGCTCGGCCGCGTTCGCCTGCTCCCGCTCGACCTGCTCGGCGAGGTCGTGCTCGCGCCGCCGCAGCCGCTCGGTGACCTCGTGCAGCGCGCGGCGGCGCTCGGCGCCGTGTTGCTCGAGCTCGTTCGAGGCCGCCTGCACGGCGGCGTGTGCGGCCTGGTCGAGCTCCTGCTTCAGCCGTGCGACGACGGCCTTCTGCTCGTCCGCGGCGACCTGGACGCTGTCGGCGTCGCGCTCGATCTCGGACTCGATCTCGGCCATCCGCGCGCGCTGGCGCTCGGCCAGGCGGACGAGCTCCTCCGCGAGTGCCTGCTGCGAGCGCTCGAGGTCGCTCGCCCAGTCGCCGAGCCGCCGCTCGAGCCGCTGCTGCGCCTCGGTCAGGGCCCGCGAGAGCCGCGCGCTCGCGTCGCGTTCCCGCTCGCCGACCTCGCGGCGGCGCTCCTCGGCGATCCGCCGCTCCTCCTCGACGAGCAGCGAGACCGAGTCGGCGCGCGCGCGGGAGAGCGTCCGCTCGAGCTCGGCGGCGCGCGTCTCGACCTCGCGGGCGACGAGCGCGTCGAGCTCCGACTTCGCGCGCTCGAGCTCGAGGTCGATCCGGCGCGCGCGCGCGAGCGCGAGCCGGAGCGCGAGCGCGCCGCCGGCGACGACGACCGCCGCGGTCGTTCCCCCCGCGCGGACGGCGAACGAGGAGTGCGGATGGAGCGCGAACAGCACCCAGTCGGCAACGGCGGCGGCGCCGGTCAGCGCGACGAGCGCGAACAGGGCCGCGCGCGGCATTCGCTCGAGCGCCGCGGCGGCGAGGCCGGCGGCCGCGAGCACGATCGCCACCGCGAAGACGATCGCGGCGGCGGTGTCGATGCCGACGTGCATCGCGCCATCGTACTCAGGTCATACGGACGACGACCAGCGCCGCCGCGAGCGCGACGGCGGCGACCGTGAGCGCGCGCAGCGCCGCCTCGAGCGCGGGCTCGACGGTGCCGCCGCCGCCGCGCCTCGCCGCCCGCGCCGGTGTCGAGAGCGCGCGCTGGGCGAGGCTGAGCGCGGTCGCGAAGAGGGCGGCGAGCACCGCCTCGACGCGGATCGTCTGCGCCTCCACGAAGTAGCCGGTCAGCGCCGGGAAGGCGCCCCAGGCGAGCCCGAACCAGACGTCCGTGTGGAAGCGGCCGCCGAGGAGCTCGAGGTCGTAGGCGAGGACGAGGAAGACGCCGACCGCGACGAACGCGAGCAGCCCCCAGCCCCAGGCGGCGGCGGCGCCGATCCCGATCGCGGCCGCGCCCGCGAGGCTCGCGGCCGCCAGCGCGACGAGCGCCCGGTCGGGGATTGCCGTCCGCAGCGGCCGTCCGTTCAGCTCGTCGAGCGCGTGCGCCGCGACGCCGAGCGCGAGGAAGAACGCGCCGAGCCCCCACCAGAGCCGCACCGGCTCGAAGCGCGGCGCGAGCGCGGCGCCGAGCGCGACGTAGCTCAGGTGCCAGGCCGTGTACGGAGGGTGGAGCAGCGTCACGTAGTCCCGTCTCCGCCCCGGCGCGAGCGCATACCAGGCGGGGCGCGCGCTCACGTCTTGCGGCCCCAGACGACGAGGCCGCCGCCGAGCGAGAGCCGCCGCGCGCGCACGTCCTCGATCCCCGCCTCGCGCCAGAGCGCGAGCAGCCGCTCCGGCGGGAACGCGGCGTGGAAGCCGCGGATGCTCGGCCCGAGGAAGCGCCCGACCTCGTGCCAGCCGGGCGAGATCGCGCGGCCGGCCGCCGGCAGGCCGACGCGGACGTACAGCTCCCAGAGCGGCCGCCAGATCCCGCGCGGCAGCCCGAACTCGAGCATCGCGATCGTGCCGCCCGGCCTGACGACCCGCGCGAGCCCGCGCAGCGTCGCCGCCGGATCGTCGACGTAGCGGAGCAGATAGGTGAAGGTGAGCGCGTCGAACCGGCCGTCCTCGAAGGCGAGCGACTCGGCGCTGCCCTCGAGGAGCCGGATCTCGCGGGTCGCGGCGGCGAGGGCGACGCGGCGGCGGCCGATCTCGAGCATCTCGGCGCTCTGGTCGACGCCGACGACGGCGCAGCCCTTCTGCCGCGCGAGCTCGATCGCGACCGCCGCGGTTCCGGTCGCGACGTCGAGCACCGTGTCCTCCGGGCCGGCCTCGACCCGCGAGACGAGGAAGCGGCGCCAGCGCGGATCCTGGCCGAACGAGAGCAGCGAGGCGTAGCGGTCGTAGGTCGGCCCGAGCGGCGCGAAGAGCGCGCGGGCGTGCTGCGTGCGGGGGGTCGCCGCCACGGGCCGAGTCTACGATGGCCGCATGGGTCTGAGCGAGGAGCTGAGCCGGGCGGCGGCGGCCGCGGAGCGCCACGCGGCGCCGAGCGAGGCGGTCGCGGGCGTGCTCTGCGCCGAGCCGGGAGGCGCCCGTCTCTTCCTCTGCGCCTTCGCGGCGGGCGAGACACGCGCGTGGCTCGTGCTGGACGAGAGCGGCGAGCCGGTGACGCGGCGCGAGCGCGTCCGCGAGGCGGCGTCGATCGTCGCGGTCTGCGAGCTGGCCGAGGAGACGGCCGGCGGCGGGCAGCTCGAGGAGCTCCGGCGGCAGCTGCTCGAGCTGCGGCTGACGGAGGCGCCGCCGGGGATCGAGGACGCCGAGGCGGCCGCGCTCGCGCTCGAGCGGACGATCGGCGCGCCGCCGCGGGTCTCCTCGCCCGCGTACCTCGACGCGGTAGGCCTGGCGACGATGGAGCTCGAGCGCGCGCTCGGCCAGGACGGCGGCTCGTCCTTCGCCGAGGCGATGAAGGCGTCGGTCGGAACGGTCGAGGCGTTCGTCCGCGAGGTCGAGCAGGGCTACAAGCTCGACCTCGCCTGACCCCGAGCAGGCAGACTGTCCACATGGAAGGCGGCTTCAACTTCCCGTTCGGCGGCGACCCGGACGATCTGATGCGCGGGCTGCGCGAGTTCGCCGAGAAGCAGGCCGAGTCGGTGCAGGAGGCCCAGCGCGAGCAGTTCGCGACGCTGACGCTGAATACCGCGGTCGAGCTGACCGGCGCCGCGCTGCGGCGGCTCGACGTCCAGGGCGATCCGGCCGAGCAGGCGATCGCGCTCCGCGACGCGATGCGGGTGCTCTTCCCCGAGGCGGTCGCGCTCGTCAGCGCCGCCCGCCAGGGGTTCATGCGCGAGTAGGTCGCGCCGCGCCGTTCCTTCCTTGTGACAGAGTGTCACAAGGAAGCGGTGCCACGGGCTCAGCTGCCGCCGACCTGGCCCGAGACGACGAGGTAGAAGCCCCACGCGACGAGCGCCGACGAGGCGGCGGCGAGGGCGAGGTCGAGCGCGGTCAGCCGCTCGCGCCGGCGGCGGTACAGCGGATAGACGGCGAAGACGACGAGCTGCGAGAGCCAGAGCGCGCCCAGCGAGGGCAGCAGCGTTTTTTCGTAGAACTGCTCCGGGTCGACGAGCCCGATCGCGTCGGCGGCGACGAACGGGACGCCGATCGCGAGCGTCAGCCGCCGCAGCGGCAGTCCGGTCGCGAAATGCAGGAGCCGCGTCAGCGCCAGGTACTCGAGCAGCACCAGGACGAGCGTGCTCGCGACGACGCCCAGGCCGACCGCGACCGCGAACGGCCGTCCGGCGAAGGCCTGCGCGATCGAGAGCCCCGGGATCTCCTCGCCGCGCAGCTCCTGCGCGACGCGCGCGAGCGGGAACGAGGCGAAGACGACGTACGGCACCGCGAGGCAGAACGCGCCCGCGATCGCGAGCCGGATCGTGCGGCCGCCGCCGCGCACCTCCTCGCCGAGGAAGAGCGGCAGGCTGCCGCAGACGAAGAGCAGCGACATGCCGAGCGTCGCCCGCGTCAGCGCGTGCGCGCCGCCGTGCGCGGCGAAGGAGGAGAGCGGCGCGCCGACGTGACGGAGCTCGACCGCGCCGAGCGCGAGCAGCAGCACGAGCTGCGCCGCCCCCAGCAGGCCGAGCGCCGCGGCGACGCCGGCGAGCGGCGCGAGCACGATCCCGATCGCGACGAGCGGCAGGACGAGCTGCAGCAGGAAGCGGTAGGGCGCGATCCCGGGGAAGATCGCCGGCAGCTGGTCGTAGGCGACGTACGAGACCGTGTACGGCATGTAGAGGAAGTAGGCGACCGCCCAGATCGCGCCCTGCGCGACGGCGAGCCGCCGCCCGGCCGCCGCCTGCACGAACGCGGTCAGGCCGCCCGCGGAGGAGATCTCCTCCGAGTAGCGCCACCAGACGGCGATCGGCAGGCAGAAGAGCGCCGCGCCGAGCAGCGTCGCGAGCCCGACGGAAGAGACCGCCGGGCCCGCGACGCCGGGGGCGAAGAGCGCGGAGAGCGCGAGCGGACCGCCCAGCGAGGCGAGCGCGAGCCCGAAGACGAGCGCGCCGCCCGGCCCCCGCGCTTTCGCGCCGATCAACCCCACCCGCCGGCCTCGCCGCCGCCGCTCGCGGCCGGCGCGGTCGTCGTCGGCGCGGGCACCGGCGTCGCCGCCGCGATCGAGCCGGCCCCGACCCGCAGCGTCGCCCGCATGCCGAGCGCCGCGTGGCCGGGAACCGGGCACCAGATGCGGTAGGAGCCGGCCCGCAGCGTGACGGTCAGCCGCTTCGTCTGCCCGCTGCGGACGAAGACCTGCCGCCTGGCGAGGCCGGGGCCGCCGATCGCGAGCCCGTGCGTGAGCTTGCCGCGGTTCGCGACGACGAACGTGACCCTGCCGGCCGCGGGCAGCTTCCGCACCGACGGCGTCAGGCTGTACTCGCGCTCGGCGACCTTCACGACCGTCACCTTCGGCGCCGCGGCGCCCGGGCCGGCGGCGAGCCCGCCGATCGCGGCCGCCGCCAGCGCGAGCGCGAAGCCCGCGCCGAGCAGCCCGTACCGCAGCCTCCATGCTCTTTCGTTCCGCATTCGTCCTCCTGGTTCGCCGGAAAGCCTCGTGCGGAGCGTGGTACGTAAGCACTGCGCAACCGGTTTTAGAGCCGGACTAGAATCGGCCCGTGGCGATCTACGACCGCGCGATCGTGTCCCTGCTGCCCGCGGTGCCGCGGCCGATCGTCCGGAAGATCTCCGACCGCTATATCGCCGGCACCGGGATCGACGACGCCGTCCGCACCGTCTCCTCGCTGAACGGACGCGGGATGCTGGCGACCGTCGACGTGCTCGGCGAGGAGATCCGCTCCGCCGACGAGGCGCGTGCGATCGCCGGGGCGTACCTCGACGTGCTGGCGACGATCGAGCGCGAGCGGCTCGGCGCCAATGTCTCGGTCAAGCTGACCGCGCTCGGGCTCAAGCTCGACCGCGACCTCGCGCGCGAGCTGCTCGAGCAGGTCGTCGCCGACGCGCGCGACCGCGGCAGCTTCGTCCGGATCGACATGGAGGACTCCTCGACGACCGACGACGCGCTCGCCCTCTACCGCGGGCTGCGCGAGGCCGGCCACGAGAACGTCGGCGTCGTCCTCCAGGCCTACCTGCGGCGGACGCGCGCCGACGTCGAGGCGCTCGCCGACCTGCGGCCGCGCGTGCGGCTCTGCAAGGGCATCTACGTCGAGCCGCCGGAGCTCGCCTTCCGCGACGACGACCAGGTGCGCGCGAGCTACGCCCGGACGCTCGAGCGGCTGCTCGACCTCGGCTGCCACGTCGGCATCGCGACCCACGACGAGTGGCTGATCCGGCGCGCGCTCGAGCAGGTCGCCCGTCGCCGCCTCGACGAGGACGCGTACGAGTTCCAGATGCTGCTCGGCGTCCGCGAGGAGCGGCGCGACCAGCTCGCCCGCGCCGGCCACCGGCTGCGCGTCTACGTCCCCTTCGGCAGCCACTGGTACGAGTACTCGGTGCGGCGGCTGCAGGAGAACCCGTCGATCGCCGGCTACATCGCGGGCGACACGATCCGCCGGCTGCTGGCCCTGCGCTGATGGCGCGCGTCTTCACGAGGGAGGAGCTGCCGCACTGGGCCTCGACGCGCGACACGCGCGACCGGCTCGACCTCGTCACCGACGCGGTGCCGGTCGGGGCGACCCGGCTGCGCGCCGACCGCGTCGTCTACCACCCGGGCGACACGGCCGCGGCGCACTACCACGTCGGCTGCGACCACGTCTTCGTCGTCCTTGCCGGCAGCGGGCTCTTCTACGCGGACGACGAGCGCCACCGGCTCGGGCCGGGCGACATCGCGGCGGTCGCCGAGCGCGAGGTGCACTGGTTCGCGAACGACACCGACGCGAACTTCTCGTTCGTCGAGTTCTGGGCGCCGCCGCCGGCCGAGACGGTGTGGGTGCGCGAGGACGACACCTGAACGTGGGCGAGGAGCGCCTGAGTTCATGGCGCAGGTCGTGCACGGAGCCGAGATCGCCGTCCCCGGGATGACGGCGCGCCGGGTCGCGCTCGCGGCCGGCGAGTCGGTCGAGCACGCCGCCGGCGGCGGCGAGGCGATGGTCTACGTGATCGCCGGCGCCGGCAGCGTACGGCTGCCGGACGCGGAGCGGCCGCTCGCCGAGGAGAGCCTCGTCTGGCTCGCAGGCGACGACGCTGCGCGGATCGAGGCCGGGGCGGGCGGGCTCGAGCTGCTGCTCGCCGCGTCGCGCTAGCGGAGCGGCGGCGAGACCCAGTCCGGGACGCGGCCGCCGCCGTAGCGGGCGCCGGCGGCGTCCGGCAGGGCGGAGAGGCGCTCCAGCTCGTCCGCGGTCAGCTCCAGGTCGGCCGCGGCGGCGTTCTCCTCGAGGTAGCGCACGCGCTTCGTGCCCGGGATCGGGACGACGAAGTCGCGGCGCGAGAGCAGCCAGGCGAGCGCCACCTGCGCCGGCCGCGCGCCGCGCGCGGCGGCGACCGCCTCGACCGCGGCGACGAGCTCGAGGTTCCGCCGCAGGTTCTCGCCGGTCAGGCGCGGGTAGCGGCCGCCGCCGCGGAAGTCGTCGTCGGCGAAGTCCGACTCCGCCTTGAAGCGGCCGGTCAGCAGCCCGCGGCCGAGCGGCGAGTAGGCGAGGAAGCCGATCCCGAGCTCGGTGCACGTGTCGAGGACGCCGTTCCGCTCGACGTCGCGCGTGAAGAGGGAGTACTCGGTCTGCACCGAGGCGATCGGCGCGGTCGCGCGGGCGCGGCGCAGGTCCTCGGGCTGCGTCTCCGAGAGGCCGATGAAGCGCACCTTGCCCTCGGCGACGAGCTCGGCGATCGCGCCGACGGTCTCCTCGATCGGCGTCTTCGGGTCGACGCGGTGCTGCTGGTAGAGGTCGATCACCTCGACGCCCAGCCGGCGCAGGCTCGACTCGCAGGCCTGCCTGACATAGGCCGGGCTGCCGTCGATGCCGAGGAACTCGCCGGATTCGGAGCGGACGTTGCCGAACTTCGTCGCGAGGACGACACGGTCGCGGCGGTCGGCGATCGCCTTGCCGACGAGCCGCTCGTTCGCGCCGACGCCGTACATGTCGGCCGTGTCGAGGAGGGTCACGCCCAGCTCGAGCGCGCGGTGGATCGTGCGGATCGACTCCGCCTCGTCGCCGGCGCCGTAGAACTCGGACATGCCCATGCAGCCGAGCCCGAGCTCCGGCACCTCGAGGCCGC
Source organism: Gaiellaceae bacterium (assembly GCA_035708405.1). Lineage (GTDB taxonomy): Bacteria > Actinomycetota > Thermoleophilia > Gaiellales > Gaiellaceae > DASSSQ01. The sequence continues at coordinate 3,938 of DASSSQ010000114.1, read as the reverse complement.
CGAGCGAGCGCGTCCTCATTCCGGCCGCTCCGCGCGCAGCAGGAACTCGCCGGGGACGCGCGGGTCCTGGCGCCGCCACGCGTCGCGCCGGGCCGGGTACTCCTCCAGCCGCTTGACGACGAAGCCGGCCTGCGCGACCGCGGTCACGAGGTCGCCGAGCTTCCAGGAGGAGAAGTAGTCGTCGCGCCAGTGCAGCGCCGCGTCGAGGCAGAGCGCCGCCGGGTGCTCCTCGTGGACGACGAGCCAGCCGAGCGGCCGCAGCGCCGCGAGCGCGCCCGCCGCCCACGAGGCGAGGTCGGTCAGCCCCGCCAGCGAGCCGAGGTCCATGAAGACGAGGTCGAAGCGTCCGCGCCGCAGCTCGCCCGGAATGTGCTGCGGGTCGCCCTGCACCCACGGCAGGTCGGGGCCGCGGCGGCGGGCGAGGTCGAGCGCCTGCGCCTCGCTGTCGATCCCGGTGACGAGCGCGCCCGAGGCGGCGAGCTCGAGCGCCGCGGCGCCGTCGCCGCACTGGACGTGGAGGACGCGCAGGCCGTCGAGCGGGGGCAGCCGGTCGCGTACCCGCTGCGCGAGCGCGGGCTCGCCCTCGACCCGGTGGGCCGCGTTCCAGGCGCGGCGGTCGGAAGGATCCATCACCATGGCTCAGGCCGGGAGCGAGAAGCCTCCGTCGACGACGATCGTCTGCCCGCAGATCATCGCCGCGTCGGGCCCGCAGAGGAAGGCGACCGCGCCGGCCAGGTCGTCCACCGAGACCATCCGGCCCGCCGGCGTCCGCTCGCGCGCGGCCCGCAGCATCTCCTCCCGGTTGGGGAAGTGCTCGAGCGCGCCCGTGTCGACGACGCCGCCGGAGACGGCGTTGACGCGGATCCCGCGCGGCGCGAGCTCGACGCCGAGGTAGCGGACGAGCGCTTCGAGCGCAGCCTTCGAGGTGCCGACGAGGACGTAGTTGTCGAGGGTGCGCGTCGAGCCGAGGCTGGAGAGGGCGACGATCGAGGAGCCCGCCGGCATCTGCGGCGCCGCCGCGCGCGCGAGCGCGAGCAGCGCCCGCGCGTTCGCGTTCATCGTCCAGTCCCAGTGCTTGTCCTCGACCTCGAGCGCGGGCCGGATCACGCCGGTCGCCGCGTTGTGGACGAGCACGTCGAGCGGCCCGAGCGCGGCGACCTCGTCGAGCACGCGCTGCGAGGACACGTTGCCGCGGACGAGGACGGGCTCGGCGCCCGCCGCGCGCAGCTCCTCGGCGGTCTCCTCGGCGGCGCGGTCGTTGCGCAGGTAGCCGATCGCGACCCGCGTCGCGCCGTCGCGCGCGAGTCGCAGCGCAATCGCCCGGCCGATTCCCCGCGAGCCCCCGGATACGAAGACGGTCACTGCCGTCGCGGCAGCGGATCGTACGCGGGCGCCGAGCTCGGCAGCTCGCTCCAGCCGATCCGCTCGCGCGGCTCGCGCTCGCCCTCGACGGCCTTCGTGGAGGCGTGGCCGAGCCGGTCGAGCAGCTCCATCTGCTCCTCGCCGTAGCGGCGGATCTCGTCGTCTGCCGGCAGCTCGGCGATCAGCTCGCGGACGCGCGCCCGGAGCTGGTAGGCGAAGTGCGGCGTCGCCGGGCCGACGAGCGCGTCGATGTCGTCCTTGCTGGGGCCGAACGGCTCGGTCATCGCGGCCGAAGACTATCCCGCTAGCGTCCGGCCGTGCGCAGGGTCAGTGCCGTCGACGGGATGCTGCTCGGGACGGTGCTGCTCTGGGCGCTGAACACCACCGTCTCGAAGTACCTGCTGACGCACCGCTGGGACCCGCTCGCCTACGGCGTGATCCGCTACGCGATCGCGATTCTGCTCTTCTGGGCGTTCACCTGGTGGCGCGAGCGGTCGTTCCGGATCGCCCGCCGCGACCTGCCGCTCGTGGCGCTCGCGGGCGCGACGATCTTCGTCAACCAGCTCTGCTTCGTCTACAGCCTCGAGTACACGACCGCGTCGACGGTGGCGCTGATGTTCGGGACGACGCCGGTGTTCGTCGGCGTGATCGGCGTCGCGGTCGGGTTGGAGCGGCTCGGGCGGCGCTTCTGGGCGGCGGCGCTCGTCACCTTCGCCGGCGTCGCGCTGATCGCGCTCGCATCGGGCGGCGGCGTCGCCACGAGCCGGAAGGGGGCGCTGCTCGGCCTCAGCGCGGCCGTCACGTGGGGCGTCTACTCGCTCGCGGTCGCGCCGCTGATGCGCCGCTACTCGCCGTTCCGGATCTCGTCGATCGTGCTCCTGCTCGGCTGGCTGCCGCTCGCGGGCGTCGGCTCCTCCCAGGTCGCCTCGCAGCACTTCTCGTTCGGCGCGCTCGTGTGGGTCGGGTTCGCCTACGCCGTGATCGGACCGCTCTTCCTGACGAACCTGCTCTGGTTCACGGCGATCGATCGGGTCGGCGCGGCGCGCGCGTCGCTCTTCTCGAACCTGCAGCCGTTCTTCGCCGTCTTCTTCGCGATCGTGCTGCTCTCGGAGCGGCTGCACCGGCTCGAGATCGCCGGCGGCGTGCTGATCTTCGCGGGCATCCTGCTCGAGCGCGTGCGCATCCCGACCTCGCATGCGCCCGAGACACCGGTGGAGTAATACTGAGGTCATGGCCGAGGACTTCATGCCGCTCGACGGCTGGGACCACGTCGAGCTCTGGGTCGGGAATGCGAAGCAGGCCGCGTTCTACTACGAGCGCGCGTACGGCTTCCGGCGGGTCTCCTACGCGGGGCCGGAGACCGGCGTCCGCGACCGCTGCTCGTACGTGCTCGAGCAGGGCGAGATCCGGCTCGTCGTCACGAGCGCGCTGCGCGAGGACCACGAGATCAGCCGCTTCGTCGCCCGCCACGGAGACGGCGTCAAGGACATCGCGCTGACCGTCCCGAGCGCGGCCGAGGCGTACCGCCAGGCGGTGCAGCGCGGCGCGCGCGGGGTCGCCGAGCCGCACCGGCTCGACGACGACACGGGCAGCGTCGAGCTGGCGTCGATCGCGACCTACGGCGACACCGTCCACACCTTCGTCGGCCGCCAGGACTACGCGGGCCCGTACCTGCCCGGCTACGTCGCGCAGTCGACCCCGGGCGGCGACCCCGAGCCGGCGGGCCTCCATGCGATCGACCACATCGTCGGCAACGTCGAGCTCGGCCGGATGGACGAGTGGGTCGGCTTCTACGAGCGCGTCTTCGGGATGACCGAGATGCTGCACTTCTCCGACGAGGACATCTCGACCGAGTACTCGGCGCTGATGAGCAAGGTGATGACGGACGGGCAGGGCAAGGTCAAGTTCCCGATCAACGAGCCGGCCGAGGGCAGGCGCAAGAGCCAGATCGAGGAGTACCTCGAGTTCAACGGCGGCCCCGGCGCGCAGCACATCGCGCTGCAGAGCCGCAACATCGTCGAGACCGTCGAGGACCTGACCGGGCGCGGCGTCGTCTTCCTCGCGACGCCGGAGACCTACTACGAGGACGTGCCCGACCGCGTCGGCGAGATCTCCGAGGACTGGGACGACCTGCGCCGGCTGCGGATCCTCGCCGACCGCGACGACGACGGCTACCTGCTGCAGATCTTCACGAAGACGGCGCAGGACCGGCCGACGCTCTTCTTCGAGGTGATCGAGCGCCACGGCGCCCGCGGCTTCGGCGACGGCAACTTCAAGGCGCTGTTCGAGGCGATCGAACGCGAGCAGGCCCTGCGCGGGAACCTGTAGCGCCGCATCGCGACTCGGGCGGGAGCGGCTCGCCCATGCGGTGCGGCAGGTCGAGTTGCTTCGCGGGTGCTTGTCCCGGTTGGACATCTTGCGGGGGCGGCGCAGGTTGCGTAGACCTTCGGCCACGACCCCGGGGTACCTCAACGGGTAGAGGGACTCACTGTCCATGAGAGAGATGCCGGTTCGAATCCGGCCCCCGGGGTCCAGGACAAACGGAGGCCCGCCATTCGGCGGGCCTCCGGGTACCT
>DASSSQ010000113.1:0-7144 GCA_035708405.1 Gaiellaceae bacterium | reverse complement strand
GCTTCGCGTCGGTGGGACGGCCGAGCTCGTAGACGCCGGTCACGGTCGCCGATGCTACAGCCGGCCGTGCCGGCGAAGCGAGGCGAGGAGCGCGTCGGCGTCGAGCGCGTGCACGGTGAAGCCGCCCTTGCCGGTCATCGTGCCCTCGCCCTCCGGGCCGGCCGGCAGCGGCGCGTCGACCTCGCGGCCGACCGGCGCGCCGAGCACTTCGAAGCGCGCGCGGCGGCCGTGGTTTGCCTGGACGAGCACGCCGACCGTCCAGCCGTCCGCGACGCGCGAGGCGGTGCCGATCCCGCCCTTGAAGCCGTGGCAGATCATGCCGGTGCCGCCGCCGACCGAGCCCTCGCCGACCGGGCCGCCGGCCGCGGCGGCGAGCGCGGCGACGACGTGCTCGCGCGTCACGTGCATGCCGGCGATGTCGTTCAGCCGCCCGTCGAAGGTCTCGGCGACGACGGGGAGGTGCCAGCGGTCGGTCCCGTCCTCGATCGCCGCCGCGACGAGCGCGTCGCGGACGACGCCGACCGAGTGCGTGTTCGTGATCGCCACCTGCGTCGTCAGCAGGCCCGACTCGCGCACCCACTCGAGGCCGGTCATCTCGCCGTTCCCGTTCAGCCGGAACGGCGCCGCGAAGCACGGCAGCTCCGGCGGTACGACGACGGTGACGCCGGTGCGGATCGCCTCGCCCTCGACGAGCGTCGTGTGCCCGACGCGGACGCCGGCGACGTCGGTGATCGCGTCGAGCGGCCCCGGCTCGAGCTCGCCGATCCGGATCCCGAGCTCGCGCGCCCTCACGAGCGGATGACCGCGAGCACCTCGTCGCGCTTCCGCTCCATCAGCTCCTCGGAGCCGCGCGCCTCGAGGTTGAGCCGCAGCAGCGGCTCCGTGTTCGACGGCCGCACGTTGAAGTGCCAGTCGTCGGCGACGACCGAGAGCCCGTCCAGATGCGAGACCTCGCCCTCCGGGCCGAACCGCGCCTCGAGCTCGCGCAGCTTCGCGTCGGCGTCCGCCACCGTCGAGTTGAGCTCGCCGGTGATGAAGTAGCGCTCGCGGTACGGCGCCAGGATCTCCGACAGCTTGCGGCCGCGGCGCGAGATCAGCTCGACCATCAGCAGGAACGGGACGACGCCGGAGTCGGCCTGCGAGAACTCGCGGAAGTAGTAGTGCGCCGAGACCTCGCCGGCGAAGACGGCGTCCTCCTGCCGCATCCGGTGCTTGATGTAGGCGTGGCCGACGCGGTTGACGAGCGCGACGCCGCCCGCTGCCTCGATCGTCTCCGGCACCGCCCAGGAGGCGCGCACGTCGTAGATGACGCGGCCGCCCGGCTCCTTCGCCAGGATCGACTCGGCAAGGAGGGCCGTCACGAAGTCGCCGGGGACGAACGCGCCCGTGTCGTCGACGAAGAAGCAGCGGTCGGCGTCCCCGTCGTAGGCGACGCCGAGGTCGGCGCCCTCCTCGCGCGTGCGCGCGACGATGAACTCGCGGTTCTCCGGCAGCAGCGGATTCGGCTCGTGGTTGGGAAAGGAGCCGTCCGGCTCGAAGTAGCAGCGGACGGTCTCGAGCGGCAGCCGCTCCAGCACCGGCGGCAGCATCGCGCCCGCCATCCCGTTCGCCGCGTCGATCGCGACGCGCAGCGGGCGGATCGCGGCCGGGTCGACGAACGAGAGCGCCTTGTCGACGAAGCGCGGGTAGACGTCCTCCACGCTCACCGTGCCGCGGCCCGGCGACGGCGCCGGCTCGGCGAGCGCGCGGTCGCGGACATCGAGCAGGCCGGACTCGCCGCCGACCGGCAGCGCCCCGCGCCGCACGATCTTCATCCCCGTGTACTGCTTCGGGTTGTGCGAGGCGGTGACGGCGATGCCGCCGTCGAGGTCGAGCTCGCCGACCGCGAAGTAGAGCATCTCGGTGCCGACCATCCCCAGGTCGACGACGTCGCAGCCGGCGTCGGCCGCCCCCGCGACCGCCGCGCGCGCCATCGCCGGCGCCGAGAGCCGCATGTCGCGCCCGACGGCGATCCGCCGCGCCCCGAACTGCTCGACGTAGGCGCGCCCGATCGCGTAGGCGCCGGCCTCGTCCAGCTCGTCCGGGTAGATCCCGCGGACGTCGTAGGCCTTGAACACCTGCGGGTCGAGCATCAGGCGGCCAACAGTATCGAGCCGATCGCGCGGGTCGACGCCTCGTCCGGCGACTCGGAGATCACCGTCGCCGGCCGCTCGAAGCGCGCGAGCGCCTCGCGCAGCGGCTCGGCGCGCAGCGTGCCCTCGCCGTAGGGGAGATGGCGCGACTCGTTGCGGTTCGCGTACGCGATGTCGGAGAAATGGACGTGGAACGGCGCGCCGGGCGCCAGCACCGCGTCGCAGGCGGCGAGCGCGGCCGCGAACGGCTCGACGTCGAGGTAGGCGCCGTCCGAGGTCGCGTGCATGTGCGCGAAGTCGAGCACCGGCCGCACCCAGCGGCAGCGCGCCGCGATCGCGACGACGTCGTCGACCGAGCCGAAGTCGCGGACGCGGCCCATCACCTCGAAGCCGAGCGGCACGAGCCGGTCCTTGCGCTCGAGCCGCTCCCGCAGCTCGCCGACCTGCTCGCAGACGGCATCGATCGTCGCCTGCCGCTCGCGGCCGAGGAAGAAGCCGGGGTGGAGGACGACGACCTCCGCGCCCGCCGCCTTCGCGATCCCGCACGAGTGGTCGAGCATGCCGATCGCCATGTTCAGCTTCCGGCCGCGCTCGGCGTGGCCGAGGAAGGCGGGCAGCGGCGCGTGCAGCGAGAGGACGATCCCGGCCGCCCGCGCGAGCTCGCCGAGCCGCCCGGCGAAGGCGGCGTCCATCCAGAAGCCGCCGCCGAAGTCGATCTCGCAGGCGGTGTAGCCGGCGGTCGCGAGCAGCTCGACCGCCTGCTCCGGGCTCTCCTGCGACGGAACCGCGCCCGGGCCGAAGCGGATCGCTCCCATGCGCCGACGCTACCGCAGCGGAGTGACCCAGGACTGACGAGGTGTTTTGCGGCGAAAACGTCTCGGAGCGGCGAACGGCTCGTTAATCTCCGGCACCGTGCCGGATGCCGACCTGCCGCTCTTCAGCATCGGAGCCGTCGCCCGGATGCTCGAGCTGCCGGCGGCGACGATCCGCACCTGGGAGACGCGCTACGGGCTCGTCGTCCCGGCGCGCACCGCCGGCGGGCAGCGGCTCTACTCGCGGGCGCAGGTCGACCAGCTGCGCTTCGTCCGGGCCGAGATCGGGAGCGGCGCCCGTCCCGGCCAGGCGCACCGGCTGCTCGCCGAGCGGCTCGGCGTCCGCGGCGGCCCGCGGCGGGGCGCGCCGCAACGCGTCGCGCTCGCCGTCTCGGGCGATGTCGCGGGCGACCTGCTGCGGCAGCTGCTCGAGCGGGACGGCTTCGCGGTCGTCGCCGACGGCAGCGCGGCGCTCTCGGTCGTCGGCGTCGCCGACGCCGACGACGCGGCGCGCTGCGGGCGGCTCAAGGCAGACGGCGGCCGCGTGATCGCGCTGCTCGACGGTTACCGCGGCGAGCCGGCCGCCGACGCGGTGCTGCGGCTGCCGGTCGCGGTCGACGACCTGCTCGCCGCCGCCCGCTCGCTCGCGGCCCCGTGACGTCCGACCGCCTCTCTACCGTTTTCGGCGGATATGGCGAAGCGGCCCTCGCGCATCGACCTGCTCGAGCTGGACATCGACCTCCGGCTCGCCGACCTCTGGCGCGAGGCGGAGTCGATCACGGATTGGAACCTCGAGGTGGTCGCCGCCTTCATGCGCGCCGCCTACGGCAAGGGCTACTGCGACGCGCTGACCGAGGAGTCGCCGGGCTCGCTGTGCGCCGAGCACGGGTACCGGATTCCCGGCCGCCGGCTCTCCTCGGCCGACGCGTAGGAACCGTCCCGAAGCGGGTGCCGGCGTCGGTAGACTCCCAGCCGTGGCTCGCAAGCGCAGCCCGGCGCGCCTCGTGGTCGCGCTCTCGATCGCGGCCGTCCTGGCCGTCTTCCTGCTCTACACGGCCCTCGCCGGTGCCGGGACGCCGTCGCTCTCGCCGAGCAAGCTCGCCGGCCACAGCGGCCGCGTCTCGCTGAGCGGGAACGTGATCGGGCCGGTCCGCGGCGACGCGCACGGCGCAGGCCTCCGCTTCGGGCTCCGCGACATCGAGGGCGGCTCGAAGACGACGGTGCCGGTGCTCTACCGCGGCACCGTGCCGGACCTCTTCCGCGCCAACCGGCACGTCGTCGTCGACGGGACGCTGCGGAGCGGCGTCTTCGTCGCCGTCCCGGGCACGCTCGTCACCAAGTGCCCGTCGAAGTACGCGCCGGCGAAGACCAGCGGCAACTCCGACACGTAGTGGCCGAGCTCGGCCGCGCAGCGCTCGTCCTCAGTCTCGGGCTCGTCGTCTACGCGCTCGTCGGCGGCGCGCTCGCCGCCCACCTGCGCCGCCGCCGTTTCGTCCTCTCGGCGCAGAACGCGCTCGTCGCCTCCTTCGCGACGACGCTCGTGGCCTCGGCCGTGCTGCTCTCGGCGCTCGTCCGCCACGACTTCTCGTTCGACTACGTCGCCGGCCACACGAGCAGGACGCTGCCGCTCGCCTACACGATCTCGGCCTTCTGGGGCGGCCAGGAGGGATCGCTGCTGCTCTGGCTGCTCGTCCTCACCGGCTACGGCGCCGCCGCCGTGCTGCTGCACCGGCGCGCCGCGCGCGACGTCGTCACCTGGGCCGTGCCGGTGATCGGCGGCGTCGCCACCTTCTTCGGGATCCTGCTCGTCTTCGTCGCCAGCCCGTTCAACACGCAGCTCGCGCCCGCGGACGGCGCCGGCATGGTGCCGAGCCTGCAGAACCCGTACATGCTGGCGCACCCGCCGATGCTCTACCTCGGCTACGTCGGCCTGACCGTCCCGTTCGCGTTCGCGATGGGCGCGCTGCTCTCCGGCCGCACCGACGAGCGCTGGATCGTCGTCACGCGCCGCTGGACGCTCGCCGCGTGGGCCTTCTTGGGGGTGGGTCAATTGCTCGGCTCGCACTGGGCCTACACCGAGGTCGGCTGGGGCGGCTACTACGCGTGGGACCCGGTCGAGAACGCGGCGCTGATGCCGTGGCTCGCGGCGACCGCGTTCCTGCACTCGGTGATGGTGCAGGAGAAGAAGAACATGCTGAAGGTCTGGAACATGCTGCTCGTGATCCTCGCCTTCTGCCTCTCGATCTTCGGCACCTTCCTCACCCGGTCGGGCGTGATCAACTCGATCCACTCGTTCACGCAGAGCTCGATCGGCGGCTGGTTCCTCGGCTTCATCGTCGTGATCGTCGTCGTCTCCGGCCTCGCGCTCCGCGCGCGGCTGCCGCAGCTGCGGGCGCGGACGAAGCTCGAGTCGCCGATCTCGCGCGAGGCGAGCTTCCTCTACAACAACCTGCTGCTCGTCGCGCTCTGCCTGACGATCCTCTGGGGCGTCGCGTTCCCGATCCTGACCCAGGCGGTGCGCGGCGAGACGTTCACCGTCGGCAAGCCGTACTACGACTTCTTCCTGAAGGCGTTCGGGCTGCCGCTGCTCCTGCTGATGGGGATCGGGCCGCTCGTCGCATGGCGGCGCTCGTCGCTCAGGGCGCTCGGGAGGACGTTCGCGTGGCCGGCGCTCCTTGCGCTCGCCGTCGCGGCGGTGCTGCTCGCGCTCGGTGCCGGCTCGTCGGGGCCCGGGATGATCGCGTACACCTTCTCCGCGTTCGTGCTCGGCTCGATCGCGCTCGAGTTCGTGCGCGGCACGCGGGCACGGCACGCGCTCGGCGGCGAGACCTGGGGCAGCGCGTTCTCCTCGCTCGTCGCCCGCAACCGGCGCCGCTACGGCGGCTACGTCGTCCACGCCGCGGTCGTGCTGCTCGCGATCGGCATCGCCGGCTCGAGCCTCTACGGCCGCACCGTCGAGCGGAAGCTCTCGGTCGGCCAGTCGATGTCCGTGCGCGGCTACAGCCTCCGCTATCTCGGCCTGCAGCAGTCGAAGTCGGCGAACGCGACCGAGACGCGCGCCCTGCTCGCGCTCGGCGGCCGCGCGCACGGGACGCTGACGACCGGCACGAACTTCTACCCGGTCGAGCAGTCGAGCTCGCGCGAGGTCGGGATCCACACGAACTGGCTGCGCGCCGAGGACCTGTACGTGATCCTCGACCAGTCCGGGCCGAAGGGGAGCGTGTTCCTGAAGGTGCTCGTCAAGCCGCTCGTCAACCTGATCTGGGTCGGCGGCTTCGTGTTCGTGCTCGGCTCGGTGGTCGCGCTCTGGCCGGACGCGCGCGAGGAGCGGCGGCTCGCGCTCCGCTACGCCGAGGGGGTGCCGGCGCGGGCATGACGCTCGCGCTCGTGCTCGCGGCGGTGCTCGCCGTCGCGGTAGTCGTGTTCGTGGCGCGGCCGTTCCTGCGGGAGCCGGCGCCCGCGAGCGACCGGCTCGACGAGCCCGGCGTCCTCGAGCGGCGGCAGCTCGCGCTCGCCGAGGAGCGCGACCGCGCGCTCGCGGCGCTGAAGGAGCTCGAGTTCGACCACCGCACCGGCAAGATCTCGGACGAGGACTACCGCGCGCTCGTCGGGCCGCTCCGCCGGCAGGCGGCGGAGGCGTTACGAGCGCTGGAGCCGCGGGCAGGATCGGCCCGTGCAGCAACCCGCGATCCCGAGCACGAGCACCTGTAGGAACTGCGGCGCGCCGCGGCCGTCGACCGCGCGCTTCTGCCCGGAGTGCGGCGCGCGGCTCGACGTCGAGGAGGTCGCGACGCCCGTGCGTCGCTTCGGCGCGCCGCCGGCGAACCTGCTGCTCTGGCTGGCGACGGCGATACTCGCCGCCGCGGTCGTCCTGCTCGCCGTCGCGCTCTGGCTCCCCGGGATCGTGCTCGTGTTCGTGGCCGCGATCGTCGCCGCCGCGCACGCCGGGCGGCGGCACCGCCGCGAGACCTCGCGCGCGCTCGTCCGCGTCCGCACGCGCAGCCGCGCGGTCGTCGAGACCGTCGCCGCGCAGGCACAGGCGCGGCGGGAGCAGCTCGCGCTGCGCGTCGAGCTGCAGCGACTGCTCGGCGAGCGGAACGACCGGCTGCGCGCGCTCGGCGAGGCGGTGTACCGCGAGGACGCGGCGGGAACCGAGGCGGCACGAGCCGCGCTCGTCGAGCTCGACGGGCAGGTCGCCGC
>DASSSQ010000112.1:0-31960 GCA_035708405.1 Gaiellaceae bacterium | reverse complement strand
GAGAACCACGCGGACGCGATCGAGGACGCGGTCGCCGAGGGCGAGTTCTTCCAGATGCAGACCTTCCAGCAGGCGCTGATCGGGCTCGTCTGCGCCGGCGAGGTCGACCGCGAGATCGCGGCGAACGCGGCCAACAACCGCCACGACTTCCTGATCGCGCTCGAGCGGGAGCAGAAGCGGCGCGCCGCCGCGGAGCTCGAGCAGGAGCCGGAACCGGACGCGGCCGAGGAGCAGGAACCCGCGCCCGAGGCGACGCTGCTCGTCGCGCCGCCGCCGCTCGAGGACGAGCCCCCGGGCCTGCGGATCGTCCGTCCCGCCGGGCAATGACGCGCAGGCTCCTCTGCGTGGCGGCCGTCGCGCTCGCGTGCGCCGGCGCCGCCGGCGCGGACACCTTCCGCGTCCTGCCGAGCCAGCCGCGACTGCTCAGCGCGGCGACGCCGAACCTCGCCGCCTCGGTCTCGCTGCCGGCCCTGCTGCTGCAGCCGCCCACCCGTCCGGCGCAGCTCTCGTTCGCGCAGCTGACCGGCCTCTGGCAGCGCGCCGGCGCGGCCTACGGGATCCCCTGGCAGGTGCTCGCCGCGATCAACAAGGTCGAGTCGAACCTCGGCCAGAACATGGGGCCGAGCTCGGCCGGCGCGATCGGCTGGATGCAGTTCATGCCGGACACCTGGCTGCGCTGGGGCACGGACGCGAACGGCGACGGGATCGCCGACCCGTGGAACCCCGAGGACGCGATCTACTCGGCTGCGCGCTACCTGGCGGCGAGCGGCGGCCAGACCGACATCTCACGAGCCGTCTTCGCCTACAACCACGCGCAGTGGTACGTCGACGAGGTCATGCAGCTCGCGCAGGTCTACGGCGGCGGCCTGCAGGTGGTGACCGGCCTGAACGACCTGCAGCAGACCGTCGACTCGGCGCGCGACGCCGTCGTCTCGGCGCAGGACGCGCTCGCGGCGGCGCAGCAGGCCGAGCAGCGCTCGACCGACGCGGAGAATGCGCTGCTCGCGAAGGCGCAGTCGGCGGCGCTCCTCTCCGACCAGCTCGAGCTGCAGAAGGCGGCGGCGCAGGCGGACGGCGAGCGCGCGCAGGCCCAGGCGCTCGTCGAGCGGCGGCAGGGCGAGCTCGCCGATGCGCAGACGGCGCTCGACCGGGCGCAGTCGAACGCGCAGGCCGCGTCGTTCGACCCGGGCGCGCGGACGCTCCTCTCCGGCGCCGACTACGCCGGCAACTACGTCTTCCCGGTCGGCGGCGGCCCCGGGCTCGTCACCGTCTCGCACTTCCACCACGACTACCCGGCGGCCGACATCGCGGCGCCCGAGGGCTCGCCGGTCTACGCGCTGACCGACGGCGTCGTCACGAACGCCTGGACGGGCGACCCCAGGTGCGGCACCGGCTTCACGATGCGCGCCGACGACGGGCAGACGTGGACGTACTGCCACCTCGCCGTGCTCGACCCGGCGGTCGTCGCCGGCGCCGGCGTCTCGGCGGGAACGCAGGTCGGGCTCGTCGGACAGACCGGCGACGCGACCGGGCCGCACCTGCACCTGCAGCTGCAGCCGGCGGACCGCTACCCGCAGAGCGAGTCGTGGTTCCAGTCGTTCGCCGGCTCGGCGTTCACCTGGCAGGACGCGGCTCCGGTACCTAGTGACACTGTGTCACAAGGGATCGAAGGGGTCGGCGTGGCGCCGGTGCGCGAGAGCGGCGACGTGTTCGCCGTGATCGGGCCGTCGCCGGCGGCTGCTCCCGCGCCTGCGCCCGCCTCGGGCGGCGTCGTGCTCTTCACCCGCTAGGACCTCAGGTCCGGACGGGGATCTGCCGAATACGAGGACGATGACGCGTCTCGTCGCCTTCCTGCCGCGCCTCGTGGCGCTGACCGTGGTTTGGCTGCTGCTGACCGCAGCGATCACGTTCGCGGCGGGCGAGAAGCTGCAGTCGAGCCCGGCGCCCGCGGCGCTGAGCACGCCGGCGGTGACGACGCCGAAGCTCGCCGTGCTCGTCGTCCCCGACGTCCGCCGCCAGGCGTACGTCTTCGCGAAGGGCATCCTCGAGGACGCCGGCTTCGCGTGGAAGGTCACCGGCGGCGTCCCCGGCTACGCGTCGAACCTCGTCGCCGCGCAGCTGCCCGCGCCCGGCACCCGCGTGATCGACACCGGTGCGCCGATGATCTCGCTGCAGCTCGCCCGGGGCTCCTACGCGCCCGAGGGCGACCCCGAGAACACCTCGCCGTTCAGCGGCACGCCGCTGAAGCTCGCGGACGTCGCGGCCGCGGCTCCGGCCGCCACACCGGCCGCCAAGGCGAAGGCGAAGCCCGCCGCCGCGAAGCCCGCGACCGCTGCGCCGAAGCCGGCGAAGAAGACCGCGCCGAAGATCCCGCACCCGCGTCCGACGGCCTTCACCGGGCCGGGCACGCGCCCCGAGCCGCAGAACGAGCTGCCGCTGCCCCGTCGGGCGCTGAAGCTCCGCGCCTGGCTCGGGACGCACCCGAAGCCGACCGACGGCAACGTCAAGTACTGGCTCTACCAGCACGCCTGGATCGTCGACGGCGCGGCGGCGGGCTGGTGGCACGGCGACGACGCGCTGCGCACGCTGATCGGGGTCGACCAGCGCGTCTGGCAGCTCTGGGGCATCGGCGAGCGCAGCGAGGCGGTCGCCCGCAAGACGCTGGCGGAGGTCGAAGCGAGATCCTCGTGACCGGCGCGCGGCCCGCCGACCAACGCGGCTTCACGCTCGTCGAGCTGATCACCACGATGGCGATCCTCGGCATCGTGCTCACCGGCGTGACGACGCTCTTCGTCTCGGGGACGAAGGCGCAGACCGACCTCGACAACCGCTTCCAGGCGCAGACCGAGCTCCGCGTCGGCCTCGACAAGCTGCGCAAGGACATCCACGTCGCCTGCTCGGGCGTCGACTCGAGCGGCACCGCGCTCGTCGACGGCTCGACCTACTCGTCGGTGACGCTCTACCTGCCGACCGCGTGCGACTCGACGAACGCGATCACGTGGTGCACGCAGGGGAGCGGCACGCGCTACGGCCTCTACCGCGCGACCGGCACGAGCTGCACGGGCGCGACGCGCTACGCCGACTACCTGACGACCGGCTCGGTCTTCACCTACCACGGCTACAACTACCAGGCCCAGGCGGGGGTCTATTCGTACTCGCTGGCGCGGCTGCACGTGAACCTGCCGGACAACGTCAAGGGATCGGGCACGGACACCTACACGCTCGCCGACGACATCGTGTTCCGGAACAGCCCCCGGTGCACCGTCGGCACGGACTGTCCCTAGGAGGAAGCGGATGCGGCGGCTGATGCGGCGGACGACGGAGGAGCGCGGCTTCGCCCTCGTGCTGGCCCTGCTCGTGCTGGCGGCGCTCGCGGTCGGCCTGACGACGGCGATCATGGTCTCCAGCTCGAGCGGCCGGACGGCGACGAGCGCCTCCGCCGAGCAGGTCGCCTACAACGCCGCCGAGGCCGGGGTCAACTTCGCGATGGCGACGCTGCATGCCTCGAGCACGAACGCCCTCAACTCCGCCGCGCTGCCGTCGACGACGACCTATCTCCCCGTCGGCTGCACCTCCGCCTGCGCCAGCCACGTCACCTGGGGCGGCGTCCTCAACACCGACACGCAGACCTGGACGATCACCTCGACCGGCTACGCGACGAACCCGGCCTCGCCGAACCTGCCGGACCGCAAGCGCACGCTGACGGCGACCTCCTACGTCCAGCCGGACCTCTCACAGACGGTCAACAACCAGGTCTGGAACTACATCTACTCGTTCGGCAAGGGCGGCGCGACGAGCTGCGACGTCCACCTGGAGCAGAACGTGGTGCTGACGGCGCCGATCTACGCGGAGGGGAACCTCTGCTTCGAGAACGGCTCCTCGATCCAGGGGAAGACGAACGACCCGCCGACGCCGGTGAACGTCGTCGTCAAGGGCGCGACCAGATGGGCCTCGAACGGCGGCGCGGTCGGCACCTCGGCGAACCCGGTCGTCGAGGCGCACCTCTCCGGCGGTTGCGGCACGTCGTTCTCGAGCCTGCACACCTGCAGCCCGGACAGCCCGACGAGCGATCCGATCCACGTCACGGGCACCTTCGACACCTCGCCGACCTCGGTCTCGGCGGTCGCGCCGGACTTCGAGAAGTACTACACGGACGCGAACCCGGGGCCGATGCACCCGTGCAACGCGGCGACCGCGGTCAACCCACCGACCTTCGACTCCGACTCGACGCAGGATCTGACCGGCAACGGCGACGCGCCCGCCTACGGAACGACGACGCCGAACACGTTCAACCTGACGCCGTCGACGAGCTACACGTGCAAGGGCTTCGACTCGAGCGGCGCCCTCGCCGGCCAGATCTCGTGGAACGCGACGACGCGGGTGCTGACGGTCGCCGGCGTCATCTACTACGACGGCAACCTGACCTTCTCCGGCATCAGCCGGTACGTCGGCCAGGCGACCTTCTACGCGACGGGCTGGCTGAACGTGCCCGGCGCCAAGATGTGCGGCGCGCTGACGAGCGACGGCTCCGACTGCAACTACGTCCCCGGCTCGAGCTCGGGCTGGGATCCGAACACGACGATGCTGATCGTCGTCTGCAACGGGCACGACTCGGGCGGCAACAGCGTCAACTTCTCGGCCCCCGGCGCGCACTGGCAGGGCGGCCTGTACGCGAACGACAACCTCAACTTCAAGAACAACGCCGTCGTCGAGGGGCCGATCATCGCCGGCTACCTCGACTTCAACCAGAACGTCTCCGCGGTGCCGTTCCCGGTGATCAACAGCGTCCCGACCGGCGCGCCGGGGAACCCGAACGTCTACGCGGACGCGCTGCCGCCCACGATCACCGGTTAGGCCGAGCGGGTTCACTCGACTCAGGGACGTTTCGGTGCCGAAAGGGTGATTTGCGGGCGCGCGGGTGCAGGTTTACTGCGTCTACGGCAACTGAAATGGCTGCGGCGCCAGTTCGGAAGAGAGAGGGGTTCGGCCGTGGCCAGCTTTGCCAACCGATTGCGGGACGAGTCCGGCGTCACGCTGCTGATGGCGCTCCTCGTGATGGCGGCGCTCGCGGCCGGCGTGACGACGACGATGACCTTCACCGCCTCCGCGCAGCGGACCGCGGTGCGCTCGACGGCCGAGCAGCAGGCCTACGCCTACGCCGAGGCCGGCATCAACAGCGCGATGGCGACGCTGCACGCCTCCGGCGCGAACGCGCTCGACGGCTCGACGCTGCCGCCGCCGCCGCCCGACCCGGGCGCGCGCCGCGACGACTACGGCACCGGCTACGTCCTCTGGGGCGGCACGCTCGACTCGACGACGCTCAAGTGGAGCATCACGTCGATCGGCTACGCGCCGGATCCCGCCTCGCCGGGGATGCCGGACCGGACGCGCGAGCTGACCGCGGTCTCGCAGGTCGTCCCGTCGCTGACCCAGCCGCTGAACAACCAGGTCTGGAACTACATCTACTCGACGAGCAAGGCCGGCTCGGACATCTGCGACGTCACCGTCGCGAACAACGCGACGCTGAGCGCGCCGATCTACGCCGAGGGGAACCTCTGCCTGTCGCCGAACGCCCACGTGACCGAGCCGGCGAACGACCCGCCGACGCCGATCAGCGTCGTCGTCAAGGGCAAGCTGCAGATCTCGAACAACGCGTCCGTCGGCGCCTCGAAGACGCAGCCGATCACGGAGGCGCACATCGCCGGCGGCTGCGGCTCCTCGCTCTCGAACGTCCACCCGTGCGATCCGTCGAGCCCCGTCAACGACCCCGTCTGGGCGAAGACGCTGGACAGCAGCTCGCCGCCGATCACGCCGCCGACGCCCGACTGGACGGGCTGGTACTCCGCGGCGACGCTCGGGCCGGACGCGCCCTGCCTCTCCGCGACGGCGCTCAACCCGCCGACCTTCGACAACGACGGCGTCCTCGATCTGAATACGAACGGCAGCGCGGGCACGCTCGACCTGACGCCGACCTGGTCGTACACGTGCCAGACGGCCTACGGCGAGCTCTCGTGGAACGCGACGACGCGCGTGCTGACCGTCAAGGGCGTCGTCTACTTCGACGGGAACGCCGTCGTCTCGAACGGGCTCGTCAACGAGTACGACGGCCAGGCGACGCTCTACCTGACCGGATACTTCACGATGATCAACAACTCGATGATGTGCGGGAAGCGGAACGCGGCCGGCACCGACTGCGACTTCAACGGCGCGACCGGCTGGGACCCGAACACGGAGATGCTGATCGTCGTCGCCCACGGCAAGGACGCCTATTCGAACAGCGTCGTGCTCAACAACAACACGCGCTGGGAGGGCGGCATCTACTCGCAGAACAACCTCGACCTCGTCAACAACGCGAAGGTCGAGGGGCCGATGATCCTCGGCGGCTTCATGGTCACGAACAACGTCACGGCCGTGCCGTTCCCGGTGATCAACACGGTGCCGCTCGGCGCGCCGGGGAACCCGAACGTCTACGCCGACGCGACGACGCCGACGGTGCTGGGTTGAGTCGCGGGCCCCGACTGCCGATAGGCATGGCATGGACTTCGCGCTCGCAGCCGTCGCGCTCGCGCCGGGCCTCGCGCTCGGCAGCTTCCTGAACGTCGTCGCGGCGCGGCTGCCGCTGCGGCGCTCGGTCTCGACCGGCCGCTCCGCGTGCATGCACTGCGACGCCCAGATCGCGTGGTACGACAACGTGCCGCTCCTCTCCTACGCGCTCCTGCGCGGGCGCTGCCGGCGCTGCCGCGCGCCGATCGGCTGGCTCTACCCGGCGGTCGAGCTCGCGAGCGCGCTGCTCGTCGCCGGCTCCGTGCTCCGCTTCGGGCTCACCGGCGACGCGGCGGTCGCGGCCTTCGTCTCGCTCTGCCTCGTCGCGATCTCGGCCGCGGACGTCCGCTACCGGCTCGTGCCGAACCGGATCGTGCTGCCGGGCGCCGCGGTCGCGCTCGCCGCGCAGACGGCGCTGCATCCGGGGGTCGAGTGGGCCGCCGGCGGCCTCGGCGGCGCCGCGTTCCTGTTCGCCGCCGCGCTCGCCTATCCGAAGGGGATGGGCATGGGAGACGTCAAGCTGATGCTGCTGATCGGCTTCGCGGTCGGCCGCGCCGTGCCGGTCGCGCTGATGCTCGGGATGATCGCCGCGCTCGTGCCGAGCGCCGTGCTCTTCGCCCGCCACGGCAGCGCGGCGCGGAAGATGGCGATCCCGTTCGCGCCCTTCCTCGCGCTCGGCGGCGTCGTCGCCCTCTTCTGGGGGCGCGCGATCCTGCACGCGTACCTCGGGCTGACGACGTAGTCCCTCAAGCGAGGGACGCCTCGCGCCGATAGGGAGAGGGTGGAGCTCGCACCGCCAGCGGCAGCGGGGATAACGCCCCGGCGCAGGATCCGCGCGCTCGCCGTCTCGCCGGCGCTCGCGCTCGGCGGGCTCGTCGCGGTGAGCGCGGTGGTGCGCATGCTCGTCGCCTGGGGGCACGCGACGCCGGTCTTCTTCCCGGACGAGTACATCTACACCGAGCTCGGCCGCTCGATCGCGGCCGGCGGCCGGCTGCTGATCCGCGGGCAGTCCGTCGGCTTTCCGGCGATCCTCGGGCCGCTCCTGACCGCGCCCGCCTGGCTCGTCCACGACGTCGCCACCTCGTACCGGATCGTCAAGGGGATCGAGGCGCTCTCGATGTCGCTCACCGCCGTTCCCGTCTACGCGCTCTCGCGGCGCGTCGGGCTGACCGCGAGGGCCGCGCTCGCGATCGCGGCGCTCGCGCTCGCGGTGCCGGACTTCAGCCTCGTCGGGCTCGTCTCGAGCGAGCCGTTCGCGTACCCGTTCGGGCTCGCCGCCGTCGCCGCCGGCGTCGCCGCGCTGACGCGGCCGTCGTGGCGCTCGCAGCTCGCGTTCGCCGCCTTCGCCGTGCTCGCGACGCTCGCGCGGATCCAGTTCGTCGTGCTGCCGGTCGCGTTCGTCCTCGCCGCGCTCGCCGTCGGGCTGCGCGAGCGCCGGCTGCGTCGGACGATCGTCGAGCTGCGGCTCCTGCTCGGCCTCTTCGCGCTCGGCGCGCTCGGGCTCGCCGTCGTCGGCTTCGGCTACTACCAGAAGGTCCTCCACTCCTCCGTGCACGCGATGCCCGTGCTCGACACCGCGGCGACGAACCTGCTCCTGCTCGTCTACTCGGCCGGCTGGCTGATCGTGCCCGGCGCCGTGATCGGGCTCGTGCTCGCGGTCGCGCGGCCGCGCAGCCGCGCGGAGCTCTCCTTCGGCGCGCTCGCGCTCGCCTTCGCGCTCGCGACGAACCTCGAGGCGGGCGCCTACCTCGGGCAGACGCACGAGCGCTACGTCTTCTACCTCGTGCCGCTCGCGGCGATCGCGTTCGCGCTCTACGTCGGCCGCGGCTGGCCCCACCGCGTCGCGCACGGCCTGCTGGCGCTCGCCCTCGCGACCGCCGCGACGAAGGTCTCGCTGACCGCCCTGCTCCTGCGCGGGCAGGGGAACTCGCCGGTGCTGCTGGCCTTCCACTGGCTGAAGATCGAGACCGGCGGCTCGGACGGCGTCACGTCGCTGGTCGTCCTCACGGTCCCGCTCGTCGCGGTCGCGATCCTCGTCGCGCTGACCCGCGTCCGGCGGGTCGCGACCTGGTTCGCGCTCGGCGGCGCGATCGCGATCGCGCTCGCGGGCTACGCCGGCGCCGCCGCGTTCGACCGCGACAACTCCGTCGCGGTGCGCGACTCCTACCTGCCGGCCCGGTTCGACTGGATCGACGCGCACCACCTCGGGCCGGCGACCTTGCTGCAGTCCGCCGGCGGGCACCGGACGGCGGCGATGATCCACATGTTCTGGAACCGGTCGGTCGACCGGGTGGCGCTGCTGCCGGGGGCGGTGCCGATCGACGACTTCGCGAACCCGCGGGTGCAGATCGGCGCCGACGGCACGATGCGCGTGTCCGGCCGCCCGCTCGACGGGCCGCTCGTGATCGACAACTACGGCGCTCACGTGGAGCTGCGCGGCGCGCGGAAGGTCGCGCACGCGCCCTCGTACGACCTCTGGGCGCCGGCCGGCACGCCCCGGCTCGCGCTCGACTACGGCGGCCGCTTCGACGACGGCTGGCTCGCGCCCGG
The DNA here is from genome assembly GCA_035708405.1 of Gaiellaceae bacterium. Lineage (GTDB taxonomy): Bacteria > Actinomycetota > Thermoleophilia > Gaiellales > Gaiellaceae > DASSSQ01. The sequence goes on along the minus strand of DASSSQ010000112.1, from coordinate 22,867 downwards.
TGCGAGCCTCGAGCTCTGGCCGGCGACCGGCGGCCGGCTCGCGGGCCGCGTGACGATTCCGATCGCGCTGCCCGAGCAGATGCGGGCGACGCGGGTGCGCGTGCTGCTGCCCGGCGGCGGCAAGGTCGAGGCGCGGTTGCAGCCGGGCGGGCGGCGCGTCCTCACCGTGCCGGTCTGCTCGTCCGGCCCGTGGAAGGCCGCGATCTCGTTCTCGGCGTGGACCTTCCTCGGCGACCGGCCGGTCGGCGCCAGGGGCGGCATCCCGCGCTACACGGCCGACCCGGGCGCCTGCGCGCGGGGATCGCTCTCGTAGTCCCTCGTTCGAGGGGTTGACGGAGGAGCGCGGGCCGCCCTCGGGAACTCGATTCACCCCTAATCAACGGGGCTCTCGCTGCCGATACCTCGAACGAGGGATAGATGGACGAAAACGACCAGCCGCCCACCCTGCGCACGACGCCGGGCCGAGCGGCGCCGCAGGTCTCGGGCGGCGCCGGGCTGCCGCCCGGTCCAGGCGTGAACGCGGTCGCGGAGCTCGTCGCCGACCTGCTCGCGGCCACCGGCCTCGTCGCTCCCGACAAGCTCGCGCTCGCGCGCGGCCGCGCCGGCCAGTCCGGCTCGCTCGCGCAGGCGCTCGTCGACGAGGGGATCGCCTCGAGCGACGGCATCGCCCGCACGCTCGCCGCGCGCTTCCAGCTGCCGCTCGTCGACCTGACGCAGACGAGCATCGACCCGGACGTGCTCCGCCTCCTGCCGACGCACGTGCTCGAGCGGCTCGTCGCGCTGCCGTACGCGCTCGAGGACGACCGGCTGCGCGTCGCGATCGCCGACCCGGCGAACGTGCGCGCGATCGACGAGCTGCGGATCGCGACGCGCTACCAGGTCGACCTCGCCGTCGCCTCGCGCGACGACATCATGCTCGAGCTGCGCAAGCTCTCGCGCTCGACGCAGACGCTCGGCGCGCAGGCGGCGATCGAGGAGGAGGAGCTCCGCGCCGCCGAGGAGGAGGGCGACGACCTCGAGGTCGACGACGGCATCTCCGACGCGCCGCTCGTCCGGCTCGTCAACTCCGTGATCTTCCAGGCCGCGGAGGACGGCGCCTCCGACATCCACTTCGAGCCGCAGGAGGACGCGCTCGTCGTCCGGCTCCGCATCGACGGCGTCCTGCACGAGGTGCAGCGGATCCCGAAGCGGCTCTCCGCGGGCGTGACGACGCGCCTGAAGGTGCTGGCGAAGCTCGACATCGCCGAGCGGCGCAAGCCGCAGGACGGCCGCATCTCGCTGAACGCGGCCGCCGCGGGCCGGCTGCTCGACATCCGCGTCGCGACCCTGCCGACGGTCGAGGGCGAGCAGATCGTGATGCGCCTCCTCGACAAGTCGAAGAAGCCGCCGACGCTCGAGGAGCTCGGCCTCGCCGAGGAGATGCGCGTCCTGCTCGGCGAGATCATCCAGCGGCCGACCGGCGCGCTGCTCGTCACCGGGCCGACCGGCTCCGGTAAGTCGACGACGCTCTACGGCTCGCTGAGTCAGATCAACCGGCCGGAGCTGAAGATCATCACCGTCGAGGACCCGGTCGAGTACCGGCTGCAGGGGATCAACCAGGTGCAGATCAACCAGCGCGCCGGGCTGACGTTCGCGGCGGCGCTGCGCTCGATCCTGCGCTCCGACCCGGACGTGGTGATGGTCGGCGAGATCCGGGACGGCGAGACCGCGAAGATGGCGATCGAGGCCGCGCTGACCGGCCACATGGTGCTCTCGACGCTGCACACGAACGACGCGCCGGGCGCGCTGACGCGCCTGAACGAGATGGGCGTCGAGCCGTTCCTGACCGGCTCCGCCGTCTCGGCCGTGCTCGCCCAGCGGCTCGCGCGCAAGCTCTGCACGCACTGCTGCGAGATGTACACGCCGTCGATCGACGAGCTGCTGAAGGCGCGCGTGTCGCCGGAGGTCGCCGCGCAGACCGACGGGATGGCGCTCTACCGCAAGCGCGGCTGCCCGCGCTGCAACCAGACGGGCTACCGCGGCCGCGTCGGCATCTACCAGTTCCTCGTCATGAGCGAGGCGATCGAGACGCTGGCGGCCGCGAAGGCCTCCCGCGAGGAGATCGAGCGGGCGGCGATCGGCGAGGGGATGCGGACGCTGTGGGACGACGGCCTCGCCAAGGTCGCCGCCGGGCTGACCTCGATCGAGGAGCTCGCCCGCATCACCGTCTAGCGGACGGCGCTACTCGGCGTGGATGTCGCAGCCGAGGTACATCAGCGCCTCGACCGCCTCGGTCACGAACGCGGTCGCCTGCCGGGCGTCGGCGAAGGTGTACGGGCCCGGCCGGGTCGCCGTCGGGGCGCCGGCGGCCCAGACCTCGGTCTCGACGACGCACTGGTCGCCGTAGTCGATCGCGCGCATGACGGCGACGGAGCGGCCGTCGCGGCGGGCGTGGCGGACGAAGAGCTCGCGGCCGGCGACCTGCGTCACTACTACAGGCCCTGGCCGCAGGCGGTGGCGCCGAGTTGCTGGGCGAGCGCGCTCGACTGGCGCGAGACCGCGTCCTCCTGGAGCCCGAGCGTGGCCGCGGTCACCGTGTCCCGCTTCGCGGTCGCGGCCGCGATCCGCGTCGTCAGGGAGACGTCCTGGGACTGCAGCGAGAGGAACTGCGCGACGGCCTGCTCGCTGCCGGCGGGCACCTTCAGCTGCCGCAGGCCGGAGAGGTACGCCGCGCCGACCTTGCGGTACACCGGCGTCGCCTGCTTCAGCTGCGCCCGCGTCTTCAGCGGGCCGATCGCCGCGAGCTTGCTCGAGGCGGTCGTGCAGAGCGCGTTCGCGCCCTTCGCCCAGGCGGTCGGATGCGCCGGCAGGCCGGGGTCCGGGTCGGCGTTCTGCGCCGCCTGGCCGACGGTCTGCTGGTCGGCGTAGCCGCTGAGCGTGACGAAGAGCTTGAACTCGGGCGGCGTCGGCGCGGCGGAGTGCGCGACCGCGGCGAGCCCGGGCGCGGGCGCTGCTGCGGCGGCGGCCGCGAACTGTGCGACCGCGGCGCCGTCGGGGCGCTGGAAGACGAGGGTCGAGGGGACGTCGAGGATGCCGAGCAGCTTCGAGAGCGCCGTGATCGGGCCGTCCTCGGTCGCGTCGACCGAGACGAAGCCGGCGCCGCCGAGCAGCGCGCCCGCCTGCGCCTCCGCCTCCGTCATCCGATCGACGTGCGAGGCGGGGTCGTAGACCGAGACGACGACGACGCCGTGGCCGGCGAACTGCTGCGCGACCGGCTTCGGCAGGCCGTAGGCGAGCGCCGCCCGGACGACCGGCGGCGGCCCGGCCGGCCTCGCCGGCTTCGCGGGCTTCGGCCTGGCGGGCGCGACGGCCGGCTTCGCCGCCGCCGCCGCGTGGGCCTTCGGCGCGGCGGCCGGGCGCGGCTTCGGCTCGGCCTTCGCCTTCGCGTGGACCGGCGCGACGTGGTGGACGACGACCGGCGCGGCCGGCGGCGCCGACGACTGCTGCCGGTTCAGCGTGTACCAGCCGAGCGCGAGCGCGGTGAACGCGAGCGCGGCCGCGATCAGGATCGCGCGGAGATGCGGGTTCGTCGACGTCACTGACTCTCGTATCGGTACCGCGCGCGGCTTGCTTTACCCGCGCCTACGTGCAGGGGGTCGTCGAGATGTCGCCGGACGGGCCGTGCTTGTAGTAGGCGAAGTTGCCGACCATGTCCTTGATGCAGTAGGTCGTCACCCCGGCCGAGAGCACGGATGCCTTCAGCCCGGCGTCGTAGGTGCTCTTCAGGTTCGCGGTCGTCATGCCGCTGTAGGTGTTGTAGTCGGCGAAGAACGCCTCGACCGACGGGATCGCCGAGCGGACGTTCGCCTGGGCCGCGACCTTGTTCGCGCGGTCCTTGAAGCCGAGATAGCTCGGCACCGCGATCGCCAGCAGGATGCCGATGATGATGATCACGATCAGCAGCTCGATCAGCGTGAAGCCCGACTCGCCGCCCGCCCGCCGGCGCAGCCGCCCGGCCTGCAGCTCGATTGTCTTCCGCGTCCTCATCTCGATCGTTCTCCTCGGGAGTCCTGAATGAGAGAGGGGCGCGGGCTTGCGACCCGCGCCCCTCGGCGATGCGTTCTCGTGCTCCGGGCCTACGTGCAGGCCGTCGTCGTGATGTTTCCCGACGGGCCGTGCTTGTAGTACTGGAAGTTGCCCTGCTTGGCCGTGATGCAGTAGGTCGTCGCCGCACCCGAGAGCACGGAGGCCTTGAAGCCGGCGTCGTAGGTGCTCTTCAGGTTCGCGGTCGTCATGCCGCTGTAGGTGTTCTGGTCGGCGAAGTACGCCTCGACCGACGGGATCGCCGCCCGGACGTTCGCCTGGGCCGCGACCTTGTTCGCGCGGTCCTTGAAGCCGAGATAGCTCGGCACGGCGATCGCCAGCAGGATGCCGATGATGATGATCACGACCAGGAGCTCGATGAGCGTGAAGCCCTCGTCTCCGGCCATGCGCTTGCGCAGCTTGTCGATCATTTTGCCCTGAGCTCCTTCCAAAGCCTTGGGATTACGGTGGCTCCCGGCCTATCGGCACCGTCCTCCCTCGTTGCGTAGCCCCGTTTGAGGGATCCGCGTTCCCCCGCCATGAGGTAGCTCGATGGCGGTACCCCGTTCGAGTGAGCGGCGAGGCGATCCGGGCCGCTCAAGCCGGGCCGGGGGCCTGCCGATAGGCGGATGGAGCATGGCCGCGAACTACTCGATCGACGACCTCCTGGAGCAGATGGCGCAGATGAACGCGTCGGATCTGCACGTCACCATGGGCTCGCCCCCGGTGGTGCGCCTGCGCGGCCACCTGCACCGGATGGAGGGCGTCGAGCCGCTGACCGGCGAGGACACGCGCGACCTGCTCTACCGGATGCTGACGACCGAGCAGCAGAAGCACCTCGAGATCAAGCGGCAGATCGACTTCGCGCACTCGATCCCGGGGCTCGCCCGCTTCCGGGTCAACTGCTACTACCAGCGCGAGGCGCTCGCGGCCGCGTTCCGGCTGATCCCGTCCGAGATCAAGTCCTTCGAGGAGCTCGGCCTGCCGGCGTCGCTGCACACGCTCGTCGAGAAGCCGCGCGGGCTCGTGCTCGTCACCGGCCCGACCGGCTCCGGCAAGTCGACGACCCTCGCCGCCGTGATCGACGAGATCAACCGTACGCGGCCCGATCACATCCTGACCGTCGAGGACCCGGTCGAGTTCCTGCACAAGAGCAAGAAGGCGCTCGTCAACCAGCGCGAGATCGGCGTCGACGCGATCTCGTTCGCGGAGGCGCTCCGCGGCGCGCTGCGCCAGGACCCGGACGTGATCCTCGTCGGCGAGATGCGCGACCTGGAGACGATCGGCACCGCCCTGACCGCGGCCGAGACCGGCCACCTCGTCTTCGGCACGCTGCACACGCAGTCGGCGCCGAGCACGGTCGACCGGCTGATCGACGTCTTCCCGGCCGAGCAGCAGGAGCAGATCCGCGTCCAGATCGCCGGCACGCTGCAGGGCGTCGTCTCGCAGGCGCTGCTGCCGACCGCCGACGGGCAGGGCCGCGTCGCGGCGCTCGAGATCCTGCTGCCGGACGACGCCGTCCGCAACCTGATCCGCCAGGGCAAGGTCGAGCAGGTCTACTCGGTGATGCAGACCGGGACGGCGAAGGGCATGCAGACGATGGAGCAGTCGCTCGCCGAGTACGTGATCAAGCGGACGGTGACGAAGGACGTCGCGCTCGCCGCCTCGAGCCGCCGCGAGCAGCTGCTCGGCGTGCTCGAGCGCTCCGGCTTCGTCGAGGCCGCGGCCGTGGGCGACGGCGCCCTCGTGGGGGTCTGAGCCCGTGCCCGACTGGAACAAGGAGGTCTCCTTCAGGCGGCGCAAGCCGGCTGCGCCGGCGCCCGCGCCGGCCGAGGCGAAGACGCCGTTCTGGAAGCAGGAGCTCTCGCTCGGCCGCAGGCCGAAGCAGCCGCAGGCTGTGCCCGGGCCGAAGCCGGCCGCGACGCCGTTCTGGAAGCAGGAGCTCTCGCTCGGCCGCAGGCCGAAGCAGGCGCAGGCTGTGCCCGAGCCGAAACCGGCCGCGACGCCGTTCTGGAAGAAGGAGCTCTCGCTCGGCCGCAAGCCGAAGCAGCCGCAGGCCACCAAGCCGCCCGCCGACGTCCCGTTCTGGAAGCGGGAGATCGGCGGCAAGAAGAAGGAGAAGCCGGCGGTCGCGACCGCCGCGGAGGCGCCCGCGGTCGCTCCTGCGGCCGCGCCGCCGCCGCCCGCGGAGCCCGCGGAGGACTACTCGTGGCTGACCGACCGGCTCGACGTCTACGCGCCCGAGCCCGGCGCCGCGTCTTCGCCGCCTGCCGCGGCGGAGCCGGAGCCGGTCGCCGGCGCGTGGCCGCCGCCGTCTCCGGAGCCGGTCGTCGCCGTCGCCTGGCCACCGCCTTCAACGGGGCCTGTCCCCGCTTCTGCGCCGGAAACTGCGCCGGCGGACGTACCCGCGCCCGCGCCCGTCGTCCAGCCGGCGGCGCCCGCGCCCGCGAAGACGCCGTTCTGGAAGAAGGAGCTCGGCCGCCGCAAGCCGCTTCCGATCGCGCCCGCAAGCCGGCCGGCGGCGCCGGCGAAGCTGCCGTTCTGGAAGCGCGACCTCTCGCTCGGCGGCGCGAAGGCCCCGAAGGAGCCGAAGCCGCCGAAGCCGCCGAAGGCGAAGGGCGAGCCCTTCTGGAAGAAGGAGCTGTCGCTCGGCCGCGGCCCGAAGGCGCCGAAGCAGCCGAAGGCGCCGAAGGCGAAGGGCGAGCCGTTCTGGAAGCGCGAGCTCTCGCTCGGCGGAGCCAAGGGCTCGAAGCAGCCGAAGGCCGCGAAGGTCAAGGGCGAGCCGTTCTGGAAGCGCGACTTCTCGCTCGGCGGCGGCAAGGCGCCGAAGCAGGCCGCGCCCGGCGCGCCGCCGCAGAAGCAGGAGAACGTCACCTTCGTCGGCCTGAAGATCGGCGCGTCGCAGCTCGCGGCGGCGCGGATCCACAACAACGGCGCGCCGACGCTGCTCCAGGTCGCGCGCGACCCGCTCGACGACGGCCTGGTCGTCGGCGGCGAGCTGCGCGACGTCGAGGGGCTCTCCGAGGCGCTGAAGGCGTTCTTCGCCCGGCACAAGCTGCCGAAGAAGGGCGTCCGGCTCGGGATCGCCAACAACCGGATCGGCGTCCGCAGCTTCGACATCGAGGGGATCCAGGATCCGAAGCAGCTCGCGAACGCGATCCGCTTCCGCGCCCAGGAGACGCTGCCGATCCCGCTCGAGGAGGCGGTGCTCGACTGGCAGGTGCTGCACGAGGAGACGGGCGCCGACGGCGCGCCGACGCGTCGCGTCCTGCTCGTCGTCGCCTACCGCGAGCTCGTCGACCGCTACGTGCTCGCCTGCCGGAAGGCCGGGATCCGGCTCGCCGGGATCGACCTCGAGGCGTTCGCGGTGCTGCGTGCGCTCGCCGCGCCGGCCGCCGAGGGCGACCAGCCGGTCGGCGCGCAGGTCGTCGTCAACGTCGGCCACGACCGCTCGACCTTCGCCGTCACCGACGGCCGCGTCTGCGAGTTCACGCGCGTCCTCGCCTGGGGCGGCCAGAACCTGAACGTCGCGATCGCGCGGGCCCTCGACATGACGCCGTCCGAGGCGGCGCCGATCAAGCACGCGCTCTCGCTCGTCGACTCGAGCGTCGCGCTCGAAGGCGTTACCGCCGAGACCGTGCAGGTCGTCTGCAGCGCCGTCCGCGGCGAGCTGCAGAGCTTCGCGCGCGAGCTCGTCTCGTCGCTCCACTTCTACCAGAACCAGCCGGAGTCGCTCGGGATCGCCGAGCTGCTGCTGACCGGCGGCACCGCCGAGCTGCCCGGCCTCGCCGGCGAGCTCGAGCGGCTGACCGGCGTCGGCGTCCGCGTCGGCGACCCGTTCCAGCGGCTGAAGCTCGGCAAGAAGGTCGCCGACCCGGAGCACACGGGCTCGCTCGCGGTCGCGATCGGGCTGGGGATCGAGGACTAGCCGATGCGCGCCGTCAACCTCCTCCCGAGGGAGCTCGAGCAGGGCCGCAAGGGGCCCGCGAAGCCGGTGATCTTCGGCTGCGCCGGCGCGGTCCTCGCGACGGCGGTGCTGGCGGTCGGCTACCTGAACGCGAGCTCGAAGGTCGGCGACGAGAACAAGCAGCTCGCGTCGGTGCAGGCCCAGATCGCCGCGCTGCCGCAGCCGCAGGCGCCGCCGGCGACCGTGTCGGCGATCCCGGCCGAGCGGCAGGCGCGGGTCGCGGCGCTGACCTCGGCGCTCGCGCAGCGCGTCCCCTGGGACCGCGTCCTGCGCGAGGTCTCGCTCGTCCTTCCCGACGACGTCTGGCTGACCTCGCTGCAGGCGAGCGCGCCGCAGCCGGCGCCGGCCGGCGCGGCCCCGGTCAGCGCGACGAACGCGTCCGGGTTCACGATGGTCGGCTCCACCTACTCGCAGGCGGCCGTCGCGCGGCTGCTCGCGCGCCTCTCCGTCGTCCCTGACCTCGAGAACGTCTCGCTGAGCACCTCGGCGCAGACGCTGATCGGCAACCGCAACGTGGTCACGTTCACCATCGTCGCCGGCATCCGGCCGCCCGGAGCGACCTCGTGAAGAAGAAGCAGCGCAAGCCGCTCGACCCGCGGGCCCAGCTCGGGATCGCGATCGCGGCGCCGCTCCTGCTGCTCGCCGTCGGCTGGCTGATGGTCGTCGGCCCGCAGCGCTCGAAGGCGACCACGGTCGCCGGCCAGGTCGCGACCGCGCAGACGCAGCTCGCGACCCAGCAGGCACAGGTGCTGCACGCGCCGAAGCCGCAGCCGATCCGCGTCGCCGACCTCTACCAGATGGTCAAGGCGATGCCGGACCAGCAGGACATGCCCGGGATCATCCTGCAGCTGAACCAGGTCGCGACCGAGGCCGGGATCGGCTTCCAGTCGATCCAGCCGGGCGCCGAGACCGCCGGCACCGGCTACGAGATGCAGCAGATCTCGCTCGGCTTCACCGGCAACTTCTACGGGCTCTCGGATTTCCTCTACCGGCTGCGAAACCTCGTCGCCGTCCGCGCCGGCAAGCTCGACGCGACCGGCCGCCTGTTCTCGGTCGAGCAGGTCTCGTTCTCGGAGGGGCCGAAGACGTTCCCGCAGATCCAGGCGCAGCTGGTCGTCGACGCGTATGTCTACGGCGCCACCGCGACGGCCGCGCCCGCGACCCCGCCGCCGCCGACCGGGACCGACACCGGCGAGACGACGACCTCGACCGACTCGACCACGACGACGACGACGACCGACTCGACGGCCACGCCGACGGCCGCGCCGGCGGACACGGGGGTGAACGGCTGATGGCGAAGAACCGCAAGGACGAGCTGAAGGCGAAGGAGGCCAAGCAGAAGAAGGTCCTGATCGCGCTGCTCGGCGTGCTCGTGCTCGTCGCCGTGATCCAGGTGCCGAAGCTGATGCACTCAGGCGGCAACGTCTCCGCCGCGCCGCCGGCGCCGCCCGCGACGACGCCGACCGCGACCGACGGCACGACCGCGCCCTCCTCGTCGACGCTCGCCGCGCCGAGTCTCGGCGCGGCGGCGGCGACGCCCGCCGCCGCCGCCTCCTCCGCCCCCGACGGCTCCCAGCTCGCCGACACCGACGTGCCGGCGACCGCCGGCAGCGGCCAGCTCGTCCAGTTCGGCCTCTTCGCGAGCAAGGACCCGTTCGTCCAGCAGGTGAAGAGCATCGCCGACGCCGCAGCAGCCGCCGCCGCGGCGGGCGGCAAGGCCGCGGGCTCAGGCTCCGGCTCCGGCTCCGGCTCCGGCTCCGGCTCAGGCTCCGGCTCCGGCCCGGGCGGCAAGACGCCGACCGCCCCCGCCGCGCCCGGCCCGTTCGGCCCGAACCCGACGACGACGACGCCGAGCGTGCCGAAGACCCGCGTCGCCTCGATCTCCGTCGACGGCACGACCGAGACGGTGCCGCTCGACCGCGACTTCCCGGCCGACTCGCCGCTCTTCCACCTGCTCTCGTTCACCGCCGACGCGGCGAAGGTGACCGTCGTCGGCGGCGCCTACGCCGACGGCCGCGACGCGCTGACGCTCTCGAAGGGCGCGACGGTCGAGCTGCAGAACACGGTCGACGGCACGGTCTACAAGCTCTCCTACGTCGGACAGAAGCGGATCCCGACCGCGGACGTGCCGCCGCCGCCGGCGCCGACGCAGATGCCGAGCGCGCCGGCCGCGACGACGACCGCGCCGGCCACGACGACGACGGCGCCGACGACCGCGACCGCGCCGACGACGACCGCGCCGACGACCACCACGGCGCCGTAGCGGCCCGCTCGAGTAAGCGGCCCGGCGCTACGAGGTCGGGCAGTTGCTGCCGGTCGCCGCGGTCGAGCAGTCGAACGCCGACTCCTCGCGGGCGAGCACCTTCAGCGTCCTGCCGTCGCGGACGACGACGACGATGTCCTTGTGCGCCCGCTGCGCGGGCGGCCCGGCGGCCGATCCGATCGACGAGACGAACGTGTCGATCCGGTAGCCGTGGTGGTCGGGCCCGGTGACGTCCTGGATCGGCGCGCAGGCGGCCGGGAACGCGACCGCGACCTTGCCGGTGCCGGTGCAGATCGAGCCCATCGTCGAGTCGTTGAGATGCGTGCAGCTCGGCGTGGCGGAGGTCGAGCAGCCCGTGTACGCCGCGTCGCTCGTGTAGGTCGAGTCGAGCGCCGGCGACGGCGTCGCGGACAGCGTGATCCAGTCGTAGGTGAGCGCGCGGTAGATCTCCATCTGGCTGTCGGCGAGCGTCGCCGCGGTCGCGATCTCGTCGGCGCGGGTGATCGCGAAGGTGCCGGAGGTGAACGCGGCCACGGTCGCGAGCAGGCCGACGTTGAGGACGACCATCGCCATCAGGAGCTCGATCAGGCCGAACCCCTGCTCGCTGCGGATCCGAGCCACGCCGTTCCTATCGGCAGCGGCGCGCCGCGGCTCAAGCGCTCGATCGGTGCTGCCGATGTAGCTTCCGGATGGCCGCGTTCGCCTACAGCGCCCTCACCGCCGACGGCCGCGTCGCCGACGGCGAGATCGACGCGCCGTCGCTCGACCTCGCACGCGAGCAGCTGCGCCTCCGCGGCCTGCTCGCGCAGCGGCTCGAGCAGGTGGAGACGGCAACGAGCGGCGCGAGCGGCGCCGGCGGCGCGTTCAAGAAGATCAAGCCGAAGTCGCTGCAGATCTTCTCGCGCCAGTTCGCGACGATGATCGAGGCGGGCCTGTCGGTCGTCGCCGGCCTCGTGATCCTGGAGGAGCAGACCGACGACCGCTTCCTCGCCGAGGTCGTGTCGGAGGTGCGCAGCGAGGTCGAGGACGGGCTGCTGCTCTCGCAGGCGATGGCGCGGCACCCGAAGGTCTTCAACCGGCTCTACGTGGCGATGATCGAGGCGGGCGAGGCGGCCGGCATCCTCGACCAGGTGCTCGACCGCGTCGCGTTCCAGATCGAGCGGGACACGGCGATCAAGCGCCGCGTCAAGGGCGCGATGATGTACCCGACGATGGTGCTGATCTTCGCCACCCTCGTCCTCGCCGGCATGCTGATGTTCCTCGTTCCGGTCTTCGCGAAGATCTTCAAGGACCTCGGCGGGCAGCTGCCGACGCTGACGCAGTACGTCGTCGACGTCTCCGACCTGCTGAAGTCGAGCTGGTTCATCATCTTCCCGGGGCTGATCGGCGGGTTCTTCGCCTTCCGCCGCTGGAAGGCGACCGAGAGCGGGCGCAGGAAGTGGGACGCGTTCCTGCTGCGCGTGCCGATGAAGGTCGGCGACGTCGTGATCAAGGTGACGATGGCGCGCTTCTCGCGGACGCTCTCGACGCTGATCGCCGCCGGCGTCGACATCATCAAGGCGCTCGAGATCACCGGCCAGACGTCGGGCAACGCGGTCGTCGAGGACGCGCTGACGACGGTGCGCGCGCGCGTCCACGAGGGCGTCCCGATCGCGCAGCCGCTGATCGAGAACAACGTCTTCCCGCCGATGGTCGCGCAGATGGTGAAGGTCGGCGAGGAGACCGGCGAGCTCGACAAGATGCTCGGCAAGATCGCCGACTTCTACGAGGACGAGGTCGACGCCTCGATCGCCGCCCTGACCTCGATCATCGAGCCGATCATGATGATCGGCGTCGGCTGCATGGTCGGCGTGATCATCATCAGCATGTACCTGCCGATGTTCAGGATGATGTCGCTGATCAAGTAGCGGCGGCGGCGGCGGCGGCGGCGGCCGGGCGGCGGCGGCGGGGAACCGCGACGAGTACTTGGAGGCCGGGAATACCCATCCTCGGCGGACGAAGCGCTTTTACGAGTTCAGCAACAAGGAGTTCGCGGAGAAGTCCTTGAAGGCGTCCTGCTTAGTCGGGTTGCGGCGGCGGCTGCGCTCATCACGACTGCTCCGCGCCGCCGCCGAGCCATGGGTTCACGAGTGGCACGTCGAGCGGCTCGAAGTCGGCGGTGTTGCGCGTCACGACGGTGAATCCGCGGACGCGCGCGGTCGCGGCGATCAGGCTGTCGACGGTCGGGCGGGGATCGCCCGCATTCAGCCGGCCCCACTCCTCGGCAACCCGCGCGTCGATCTCGACGAGCCGGTCGCCGAACTCGCGGTAGAGCGTCTCCAGCCAGCGATCGAACGCCGCCGCGCGCTCCGGGTCGCGGGGGCGCAGCTTCTCTATCCCCTTGCGGATCTCGCCCACCGTGAGCACGCTCAGGAACCAACCCCGGCGGTCGGACGCCTCCGCCCAGGCGGCGACGTTCGCGTCGCGACCGGACCGCAGCTCGGAGACCGTCGAGGTGTCGAGCAGCAGGCTCACAGGTCGAGGTCGCGGCCACGGTCGCCGGCGCGCTCCAGCTCCAGCAGATCGAAGTCCGGCGCGGAGCGGATGAACGCGAGCAGGTCGGGCTCCTCGCCGGCGAGCCGGTCGTAGTCCTCGGCCGCGACGACGACGACCGCGTCCCGGCCGTGCTTGGTCACCCGCTGCGGCCCCTCGCTCCGCGCGCGCGCGACGAGCTCGCTGAACCGCTGCTTCGCCTCCTGTAGTTGCCACGCCACGGCTGCACCTCCGGTCTGGACAGACTGGACAGATTCTAGACGGGCGCGCCCGAGCTACGCTCGCGCCGTGACGACGCCTCCCGAGCCGGACCGGCTGCGCGCGCTCTTCGACGCGACGATCTCGCTCACCTCCGAGCTCTCGCTCGAGGCGCTGCTGCAGAAGATCGTCGAGATCGCCGCCTCGCTGACCGGGGCGCGCTATGCGGCGCTCGGGGTGATCGACCCGTCCGGCTCCGCGCTCGAGCGGTTCGTGACGACGGGGGTCGACCCGGAGGCGCACGCGCGGATCGGCCATCCGCCGCACGGGGAGGGGATCCTCGGCGTCCTGATCCGCGAGGCGCGGCCGTTGCGGCTGCACGACCTCGGCGAGGATCCGCGCTCGGTCGGCTTCCCGCCGAACCATCCGCCGATGCACGCCTTCCTCGGGGTGCCGATCCTGCTCCGCGGCGTCGCCTACGGCAACCTGTATCTGACCGAGAAGGAGGGCGGCGCCGACTTCACCGCCGAGGACGAGGAGCTGCTGACGCTGCTCGCCGCGCAGGCGGCGGTCGCGATCGAGAACGCGCGGCTCTACGAGTCGGCGACGCGCTGGTCGCGGCAGCTCGAGTCGCTGCACGAGGTCGTGCGCTCGCTCGTCGAGGAGACGGAGCTCTCGCGGCTGCTCGAGCTCGTCTGCAGCCGCCTGCGCGAGCTGATCGGCGCGCGGCTGACGCTGATCGCTCTGCCGGGCGACGACGAGGACGACGCGCTGCGCGTCGCCGCGGTCGACGGCGAGGGCGAGGCCGGCTACGGCCTGCTCGGGCACCGGCTCGCGCGGCGCGGCTCGAAGAGCGGCCGCGTGCTCGAGCGCCGGCAGAGCGCCCGAGTCGACTCCGTCTTCGACGACCTCGAGGTCGACCAGGACGACGCCCGGCGGATGGGCGTCCGCACCGGCCTCTACGTGCCGCTCGTCGCGCGCGGCCGCGCGATCGGGATCGTCGCGATCCACGACAAGCTCGGGCGCGAGGCGCGCTTCTCGGACGAGGATCTGCGGCTCGCCGAGATCTTCGCCGCGCGCGCCGCCGTCGCCGTCGACCTCTCGCAGCGGGTCGCGCGCGACACGGTGCGGCGCGTGATCGAGGCGCAGGAGCTCGAGCGGCGGCGGCTCGCGCGCGAGCTGCACGACGAGACCGGCCAGGCGCTGACCTCGATCCTGCTCGGGCTGAAGGCGATCCGCGCCGCCGGCAGCGACGAGGCGGCCGCCGAGGCGGAGGCGGGGCTGCGCGACCTCGTCGTCCAGGCGCTGCAGGACGTGCGCAGCCTCGCGGTCGAGCTGCGGCCGGCCGCGCTCGACGACTTCGGCCTCGAGGCGGCGCTGCAGCGGCTCGCCGGTACCTTCCAGGAGCGGAGCGGGATCCGCACCGCGGTCGAGGCGAGCCTCGGCGACGAGCGGCTGCCGCCGGAGATCGAGACCGTCCTCTACCGGCTCGTCCAGGAGGCGCTGACGAACGTCGTCAAGCACGCCGGCGCCGAGAGCGTCAGCATCGTCGTCGCCCGGCGCGACGGCGGCGTCAGCGCGGTCGTCGAGGACGACGGGCGCGGCTTCGCGCCGCAGGAGGTGCGGGCGGACGCGCTCGGCCTCGTCGGCATGCGCGAGCGGCTCGCGGTGCTCGGCGGCACGCTCGCCGTCGAGTCGCGGCCGAGAGCGGGGACGACGCTCGTCGCCTCGCTGCCGCTCTTGCCGGCGCTACGCGGCGACCGTTAGCCCGGCTCGCTCCACGTGGCGGGCGAGCTCCTGGAGGACGCCCGCGCCCTCCAGGCTCGCGATCCGGAGCTTGGCGCCGTCGCGCGGCCGGAGGACGAGCGCCGGCAGCCCGTGCAGCCGGTCGGCCGGGTGGCGGGCGATCGAGACGTCCGCGAGCTCCGAGAGGTGGATCGAGAAGCGGTCGTCGCGGCCGACGAGCTCCAGCCGGTCGGCGCCGACCTCGAGCCGCCCGGAGCCCGTGTGCTCGCCGTCGCACCACGCGACGGCGTAGCTGCGCTTCATCGCGACCCGCCGAGCGCGTGCAGCCGGGTCGCGTGCGGCAGCCGCACCCGCGCCGGGGCCGGCCTGCGCAGGGCCGGCGCGGCGGACGCGAGCACGGCCAGCTGCAGGCCGATCATCAGCGTGTCGAGGTCGACTCCCTCGTCGAAGCTGTCCGCCGCGAGCGGCAGCCCGAACCGCGAGCCGTTCGCGAGCGCGAAGGCGACCACCATCGCGAGCCCGGCGAGCGCCGCCGCGCCGGTCGCGAGCCGGAGGCCGCGCTCGAGGCGCGCCGGCAGCCGGCGCCGCCCGGCGAGGAGCGCGACCGCGGCGCCGACGAACGCGAGCCCGACGAGCAGCTCTCCCAGCTCGACCGCGTAGCCGAAGACGGCGGCGTGGGGCTCGACGGTGTCCGCGAGGAAGCCTCGGTACCAGCCCGGCGCCCGCCCGCCGATCTCCGCGAGCTCGGCCGCGAGGCCGGAGACGAAGTCGCCGTGGACGAGCTTCGTCAGCCCCGAGACGAGCCACTCGTAGCCGAGGACGAGCTGGACGAGGAGCAGCCCGACCGCGGCCCGGCCGCTCCGCTCGCCGAAGGTCGCGGCGTCCATCAGTGGCTCATCGTCCCGGCGACGCCGCCGACGTTCAGCAGACCGACCTCGCCGAGGTTGACGCTCGCGAAGGAGTGGCTGACGAACGGGTAGATGCCCGGCTTGTCGATCCTGACGTCGAAGACGCCGCCGCCGCCGGCCGGCACGGACGCCGTCTGGATCTCGTGCTGCGGCGCGTCGACGAGGTCGCCGTTCAGCCAGGCGCGGGAGAGCACCGTGCCGACGACGTGGAAGTCGGTGTCGAGCGACGGGCCCGCGTCGACGACCCAGAAGCGGACGGTGTCGCCCGGGTCGGCCGTCAGCGGATGCTCCTTGTACTGGTGCGCGTAGCCGTTCCAGGTCACCCAGTCCGGCGTCATGTCGTCCGCCTTCGTCAGATCGAGCGCGGCCGGGGCCCTGTCGCCGGGGCCGTTCAGGTACCACTCGCTCGCGACGAGCACGTACTGCTTTTGCGCGGGCGGCAGGTTCCTCGGCTCGACGACGATCGCGCCGTACATGCCGTTCGCGATGTGGACGAAGGCGGGCGCGGTGCCGCAGTGGTACATGAAGACGCCCGGCGTCGAGGCGAGGAAGCTGAACGTCTTCGTCGCGCCCGGCAGCACGTCGGTGAAGTCGACGTTCGGCGCCACCTGCGCGGCGTGGAAGTCGATCGAGTGCGGCATCGGCGAGTTGTTGGTCAGCGTCACCTCGACGCGCTGGCCCTCGCGGACGTGGATCACGGGGCCGGGCGCGGTCTTGCCGAACGTCCAGGCCTGGTAGCGGATCCCGGGCGCGATCGAGACGGTCGCGTGGTCGAACGCGAGCGCGACGTGCGCGACCGGGCCGGCCGGGGCGGCGGGAAGCGCCGCGGGGAACGCCTCGTGCGCCATCGCGAGCGCGTCCGCGTTCGCCGGCGCGATCCCGGCGAAGCTCGGCGTCGCATAGGTGCCCGCGCCGGTCGTCGCGCCGGCTGCGTGGCTCATGCCGGGCACCGCGGTCGCGGGCGCGGCGGCGGCGGCCCGCGTCGCCGCGGCCCGCGCGTCGTCGCGCGCGTGCTGCGCGGAGGAGGCGAGCCAGATCGCGATCGGGATCAGCGCGCCGACCGCGAGGCCGGCGAAGAGCGCGAACAGCTTCAGCAGGACGTGCGAGTCGCTCTCGGTCTCCTGCTCGTAATAGGCCGGCGTCGCCGGCATCCTGGTCGTTGCGGGATACGCCACGGTCTCGGTCTCCTGGTCTCGTTGGTCGAGCGCACCGTAGGAGGGGCGGCGCCGGCCGGCCTCGCCCGCGCGCCGCAGACCCGCTGCGGGTTTCCACTGACCTGCGTGCGGACGACCCGCGCTAACGTCCCCGCCGTGCCCGACCCGATCCGCGTGCTGATCGTCGACGACCATGCCGTCGTCCGCTCCGGCCTGCGCCTGCTGCTCGCGCAGGAGCCGGACATCGAGCCGGTCGGCGAGGCGGGCACCGGCCGCGAGGCGATCTTCGAGGCGCGGTCGCTGAAGCCGGACGTGATCCTGATCGACGTCGTGATGCCGGACCAGACCGGCCTCGACGTCCTGCCGACGCTCGTCCACGAGCACCCGGACACGAAGATGCTGATGCTGTCGATGCAGGACGACCCCCGCTACGTGCGCGAGGCGTTCGCCGCCGGCGCGAGCGGCTACGTGCTCAAGGAGGCGGCGGACGCCGAGGTCGTCGCCGCCGTGCGCGAGGTCGCCCGGGGCGGCCGCTACGTCAACCCGGAGCTCGGAGCGCGGATGGTCGCGGCCGAGGCTGCGGCCGAGCGGCGGGCCGAGGACGATCCGCTCTCCGACCGCGAGCGCGAGGTGCTGCGGCTGCTCGCGCTCGGGCACACGAACCAGGAGATCGCGGCGCAGCTCTACATCTCGGTGCGCACCGCCGAGACGCACCGCGCCCACATCATGCAGAAGCTGGCGCTGCGGAGCCGTGCCGAGCTCGTCCGCTACGCGCTCGCGCAGGGCCTGCTCGAGGAGTGACGCCGGCGCGGCGAGGGCCGCCTGCCGGCGACCCTCGCCTGCCGCGGTGGGAGTCGGGCCCTACGCTGCCGGAACCGCGGGAGTCGGGGCGTTCCGCTTCGCGAGGAAACGGAGCGCCGTCTCCGGGTTGCGGAGCGCGCCGCCGATCGCGAGCACCGCGAAGCCGAGCCCGGAGAGCAGGAGCGCGACGCCGACGACGATGCCGAAGAGCGCGGTCTGCTCGGCCATGTAGCTCGTGTTCAGCGCCGTCGTCAGCGCGGTCTCGGTCACCCAGACGTTGCGGGCGCCGTTGGCGACCGGCTGCCCGGTCGTCGGGTCGATCTGGGCGTACTGGACGTTGGCGGTGCCGCCGCCGGGGGAGAGCTCCGACTTCGGCGTTCCCGGCTTCGCGACGTAGGTGCCCATCTGCGCGTAGACGTAGCCGCCGGTCGCCTCGAGCGCGTGGATCCGCATGTAGCCCGCGAACGCGCGCGCCTTGGCGCCGGTGTCGATCTTCTCGCCCGCGACCGCCGTCGTCGGCAGCTCGACGCCGGTCAGGCCCGCCTTCCTCGCCTCCGCGGCGATCGCGGTCGGCGTCATGTCGGGCGTGCCGACGATCTGCTCCAGCCCGAGGCTGTGCCGGACGGTGTCGCGGCCGTTGACGCCGATCACGATCGCGCCGATCCCGAACGCGACCAGCACCACCGCTGCGACGAGGCCTCCGATCTCGAATAGCTTGCGCATTTCCCGGCTCCTTTCGCTCCGCTTCTCTCTTCGTCGCGGCCAGTGTCGGCCCGGTGGCCGGAAACGCCATCGGGAGCGGCGCTGAGCCGCGCTGCGGAGGATCCGCCGGGCTAGCTGCGGGCTTTCCGCAACCGGCTGCGGATCGGCTCGCGGAAGAGGAGCAGGCTCGTCAGCGCGATCGCGACGAGCGGCGCGAGCACGAGCAGGAGCGGCGAGGTGCCGCCTCCCTGCGCGACGGCTGCCGGCGTCTGCGGCAGCGCCACGAGCCGCTGCTCGGGGAACGGCCGCGGCCCGGCCGGCGGCGCCGGCCGGCGGGCCTTCGCCGGCCGGGGTGCGAGGCCGCGGGCCGAGAGCAGCTTGCGGTAGTCGGTGACGGCGCCTTCGCCGTGCGTCGAGGCGCCCGGCGGCAGCGCGCGCGGTAGCGGCACCGACGCCGGCGACTCGTGCCGCCACCCGCGCAGGTAGGTGGTCGGGTCGACGGCGCCGTCGTAGCGGAGCGGCAGCAGCGAGACCGGGTGGATCTCGAAGTGCAGGTGATCCGGCGTCGTGAACGCGTCGCCCGTGTTGCCGACGAAGCCGAGCACCTGCCCCGCCTTCACCTTCCGCCCGTTGCGCGCGAGCGCCGTGTAGCCGGAGAGGTGCGCATAGTAGAAGCGGTCGTCGGCACGGTCCTTCAGCCACAGCCGCCAGCCGCCGAGCTTCTCCCAGCCGACCAGGTAGACGGTGCCGTCGGCGGCTGCGACGACGGGTCGCCCGAGCGGCGCGAACAGGTCGTCGCCGTGGTGCCAGCCGCCCGAGACGTCGCTGCGCGGGCCGCCGTAGCTGTCGCCCCAGTCGACCTCGCCGACGACCGGGAAGACGTAGGGGCCGCCGTGGAGCGGCGGCGTGACGGTGAGCGGGCGGGAGATGCGCTTCTTCCCGTGGTGGTGCTTGCGCCTGTGCCTGCGCCGCGGCGGCGGCGCGGCGGCCGCTCGGGTGGCGACGCGCGGCGTCCGTTTCGCGCGCGGCGCCGGCAGCGGCTGCGGTGGCGTCGCTGCCTCGACGTAGCCGACGTAGAGCGTCGTCCCGGCGGCGAGCCCGGCGTGCGCTCTCGTCAGCCGGACGACGAGCGCTCCGGCGAGCCAGGCGCCGCCCGCCTCGGCGGCGCCGGTCGCGGAGGCGGGAAGCGAGACGACTCCCCAGTCGCCGAGCCGTCGCTGCGCCGCGGGCGCCGTCGGCGGCAACGGCGCCCCGCCGATCGTGACGACGCCGAGCGTCCGTGTGACCGACCAGCCGCCGGCCGCCGGCACGAGGCCGACGTCGATCCCGTCGGCGGCGAGCGCGCCGCCGAAGAGGCTGAGCGAGCCGATCGAGGTCGATGCGGGCAGCGGGCGCGAGCCGCTGCAGGTGGGGGCCTCGGTCGAGGCTCCCTCGACGTCGAGGATCGGGTCGCCCGCGGACGAGGTGAGCTCGGCCGCCTGCTGCGCGTCCGCGGGCGGCCCGACGAGCGAGGGCGCGCCCTGCGGCGGCACGATCGCAAGCAGGCCGCTGCCGGCGCACGCGGCCGCGAGCGGCTGCGCGGCGAGCGCCGCGGTCGTCGTCGTGGCGGCGGTCGAGGTCGGCGCGGTCGTCGTCGTCGTGACGGTCGCCGTCGAGGCGGCCGCGGTCGTCGTCGGCGCGGTCGTCGAGGCCTCGGTTGTCGTGAAGCCGGAGCCGCGCCCGGCCGCAACCCCGAGCGCGAGCAGCGCTGCCGCGGCAGCGACGAGTGCGGATCCGCGTCGCACGAGCGCCTGATTATCGCAGGCGGCGGCTCAGATCCGGCGGGCGCCGACGTAGCCGAGCCGGTCGATCGGCGAGATCTTGACGACGTCGCCCGTCTGCGGCGCGTGCACCATCTGGCCGCCGCCGATGTAGATGCCGACGTGGCTGAGCCCGTCGAAGAAGACCAGGTCGCCCGGCTGCAGCTGGTCGCGCGCGACCGGCGCGCCGTAGCCGTACTGGGCCGCCGCGTAGTGCGGGAGCTGGATCCCGAGCTGCGCGTACACGTACATGACGAGGCCCGAGCAGTCGAAGCCGGTCGCCGGCGAGGCGCCGCCCCAGCGGTACGGGATGCCGAGGTAGCGGAGTGCGATCGTCGCCGCCTCGGGATGGCCGGCGCCGGCGGGGACGGCCGGCGGCGGCGCAGCGGCGGTCGTCGTGGCGGCCGTCGTCGACGGCGCCGGGGCGACGGTGACCGTCGCCGGGCTCGTGGTCGTCGCGACCGTGGACGTCGTCGCCGCTGCCGTGGTCGTCGCCGCGACCGTCGCCGTCTCGGCGGCCTTGCGCGCCGCTGCCGCGCGCGCCGCCGCTTGCCGGCGCAGCTCCTCCTGCTGCCGCGCGAGCCGCGCCCGGGCGGCCGCGGCGAGCTCCCGCTGCCGCTCCGCCTCCTTCGCCTGCATGGCGGCGACCTGCGAGCGGACCGAGGAGAGCAGCCGCCGGCGCTCGCTCAGCATCGACCCGATCCGGGCCCGCTCGTGGCCCAGGTCGGCGAGGGTGGCGCGCCGCGTCAGCTCCGTCGCGCGCCACCGCAGCTGCAGGGCGGCGAGCCGTTCCTTCGAGCGCCGCGCGTCGTCGGCGAGCCGGCGGTCGGACGCGGTCACCGCCTGCGCGACCTCGACCGCGTCGATCACGTCGGAGAGTCGGGAGACGCCGGCGAGCACCTGGACGATGTCCGGGTGCTCGCCCTCGTAGATCGTGACGAGCCGCGCCGCGCGCCGCCGGTCGGCGATCCGGCTCTGCCGCTGCGCCCGGCGCAGCTCGACGCGGTTGGCCGCCAGCCGCTGCTCGACGCCGGCAAGCTGGACGCGCGCGCCGTCCCACGAGTCGACGACCTTGCCGAAGCGGACGTCGAGCGCGTTCACCTGCGCCAGCACCGACGCCGCCTGCCGCTGCTTGGCCTGCAGCGCCGGCGGCGGCGCGGCCGAGCTGCCGGCTGCGGCGACGGCGAGCGCGCCGACGGCGAGGGCGGCACCGGCGCCGACGAGCGGAGTCGTCCTCATTCGACTGGGCTTCGCAGCCGCTGCCGGGACTCCTGCCCGCTAGTCCTCGATCGTCACGAGCGTGCCGATCGGCGTGTACGGCCAGACGGCGGCGGCGGCCGAGAGCGGCAGCTCGACGCAGCCGAGGCTCTGCGGCGTTCCGTACGAGCCGCGGTTGAACGCGTGGATCGCCTCGCCGCCGTGGAAGTAGCTGATCCACTGGATGCCCGGATCGTCGTAGTGCGAGCCGTCCGGGTTCGTGCCGCTCATCCTCCCGACCGGGATGTGCTCGAAGACGGGGAACGTGCCGAGCGCGGTCGGGGCGGCGGGGACGCCGGTGTTCCCGGGCGAGGTGACGATCACCTTGCCGTCGTGCCAGAGGTTCAGGGACTGCGGCACGTTGCGATGGACGAAGACGTAGCTGTAGCCGCCGGGCTTGCGCTTGCCCGCGAGCTCGTCGTCGAGCAGCTCGCGCCAGACGCGCGGCCCGGCGAGGCCGTCGACGGCCAGGTCGTGGTCGTGCTCGAACATCATCACCGCGCCGCGGACGATCTCGTTCGGGCTGCCGGGCTGCCAGAGCGCCTTCAGCTCCGGCGGCGTGTGCGGGTAGCGCCAGGAGAAGCGGCCCGGCGGCGGCGAGACGGCGGCGTCCAGCTCCTCGCGGAGCGTGGAGGGCGGGTCGCCGGTCGGCCGCCAGTCGAGCGGCAGGTAGCCGGCCTCGGCGAGCAGCTGCTCGAGGCGCAGCGTCGATCCCGCCGGGACGTGCCAGGCGAGCGTGCGCGTCGGCTTCGCGGTCGGCGCGCCGGCGAGGTGGACGGCGCGCGGCAGCCGCACGCGGACGGTCGCGCCGAGGCCGTAGCCGATCCCCGTCGGCCGGAACGCGAGCGTGTGCGCGTCGAGCAGGTGCCAGCGGCCCGCCGTCGCGGGCTCGAGGCGCGGGCGGCGCGAGCCGAGGACGTCCTGCACCGTGTCGGAGAAGGTCAGCGTCAGCCGGTCGCCGGAGCCGATCCGCTTGCCCGGCGCCGGCTCGGCGAGCAGCTGCGGCGAGCGCTGCGCCGGGAACCAGCTGACGCGCACCGGCGCCGGCAGCCGCTCCCAGGAGCGGGCGGCGGCGGCGATCTCGACCGAGCCCGCGCGCGCGGCGCCGGGGACGCGCACCGACCGGCGCGGCGTCGCGAGCTGCCGCGTCCGCTTGCCGTCGAGCGAGACGAGGCCGACCGGCGCGTCGAACGCGATCGTCACCGGCGCGCCCTTCCGCACCTGCAGCCAGCGGCCGAGCAGGTGCGCGGCCGGCGTCCGCACCGTGAAGGTTCGTCGCTCGACGCGGCCCACGAGCCACGCGGCCCACCCGGGCCGGCGCACGGTCAGCGTCACGGTCACCGGCGCGCCGGCGGCGAGCTTGCGGCTCGGCCAGAGCGCGCCGCCGCGCAGCCGCAGCGGCACCGTCGCGCCGGAGGCCGTGCGCGCCTGGGCCGCGGTCGCGCGACCCGCGAAGGACGGGAGGACGACGCGGGCGA
>DASSSQ010000111.1:0-3675 GCA_035708405.1 Gaiellaceae bacterium | reverse complement strand
TCGGCGAGTGGGGATGCCTTGGCTGCACGCGTCAGATGGCCGCACCGGTCAATCCCGACGCCGAGTGTGACGACCCACCGGACAGTCGAGCGCCTTCGCTCTCATTCGTCTCAGGACTCGCGGGCACGCTGGCCGCCGCCGAGCTGATCAAAGAAGCGCTCGTGCCCGATCTTGCGCTGCGCGGATCCTTCGACCACATCTTCATCTACGGCCTGAACCCTGACCTCGTCAGCGAGCCCGCGTTCTCGCCAACGTGTCGCATCGAGTGCCAGAATCTAGCCCGGCTTCAGGCATACAAGGAGAAGTACCCAGCGGGCTAGCTGCTCGTTCGTCGCGAACATGGCGATTCGACGCAGATCCCAATGGGCGTCGATTCAAGTTCGGCGGGTCGCCTCCACACCCTCAGCTCCGCGCACCTCACCTCTGAAGGGGTTCGCCACATCCGTCGGGCGAGAGAGCAGCCCCCGAAAGGTGAAGATGGAACTCGCAGGGCGTTCTCGACGCGAAAGCTCCATAAGCGGCTCCATACCCACTGCACCCGGCTGAACCTGCAAGTCGCTCTGAGCGCCGAACCAGCCAACGTGCGGCGCTTTTGCAGAGCCCTCTGACGGACTCGAACCGTCGACCCCCTCCTTACCATGGAGGTGCTCTACCAACTGAGCTAAGAGGGCAGGGCGCCATTGTACCGGGCTACGCGCGCTCGATTCGTTCGCGGACGAGGCTGACGCTCGTTGCTGCGGTCGGGTCGTGGAGGACGGCGGCGCCGAGGTCGTTGGCCTCGCGGACGATTCGCTCACGCTCGGTCTCGAGGCCGGCGGTGGCGACGAAGAGGGCGGCACGCGCCTCCGTCGTCCAGTCGCGCACGGTCGGCAGGTCGGCCGGGATCGTCTCGGTGCGGCTGACCCGGCGCTGGGTCTCGAGGCGGGCGGACAGCTCGGCCGCCCGCGCCGGCAGGCGGGGGAGCGTCTCGTCGACGCGGGCCGCCTCGCGCTCGAGGGCGGCGAGCTCGTCGGCGGCGCGCTCGAGCCGGCGACGCGCGGAGCTCTCCGCATCCTTCGTGCGGGTCACGGCTCGCCTCGCCGCCGCGGCCTCCTCGTCGCCGCGCGCCCGCGCGAGCTCCGACTCCGCAGCGGCGCGCTCCGCCTCGCGCGCGGTCAGGCGCTCACGCCCCGCCGCGACCGCGCCGTCGAGCCGCGCGCGCTCGCCCGGGTACGCGGCGAGGAACGACTCGACGCCGTCCGCGTGCGTC
The DNA here is from genome assembly GCA_035708405.1 of Gaiellaceae bacterium. Classification (GTDB taxonomy): domain Bacteria; phylum Actinomycetota; class Thermoleophilia; order Gaiellales; family Gaiellaceae; genus DASSSQ01. The sequence continues at coordinate 2,426 of DASSSQ010000111.1, read as the reverse complement.
CTCAGCTCGGCGACGTCGGCCCGGAGCTGCTGCAGCTCGTCGAGCGCCGCCGCGACGCGGGCGTCCCGTTCCTCCAGCTCGCGCGCGAACTGCACGTGCCGCGCATCGGCCATGGCCGTAGCGTGACACGTGCGCTCGCGGGCTGCTGCGATGGGGGAGAGAGGATTCGAACCTCTGTAGGCAGAGCCAACGGGTTTACAGCCCGTCCCCTTTGGCCGCTCGGGTACTCCCCCTGGAACGGCGGCCATTGTAGCCTGCGCGGATGGAGCGATTCGACGTCGTCGTGATCGGCGCCGGGCCGGCAGGATCGGCGGCCGCGATCCGGCTCGCGGAGGCCGGCGCGACGACGCTGCTGCTCGACCGGGCGCGGTTTCCGCGCGACAAGCCGTGCGGCGGCGGGCTGACCGGCCGGGCGCTGAAGGAGAAGCCGTGCGACGTCTCGGCGGTCGTCGAGGCGTCGATCTCCGACCTGCAGTTCTCGGTCGGGCCGCTGCGGACGCTGCGGCACGCGCGCGACCCGGTGATCCTGATGACGCAGCGGCGGCGGCTCGACCTCCACCTCGCCGAGCAGGCGGCGGCGCGCGGAGCCGACTTCCGAGACGGCGTCAAGGTCGAGCGGCTCGACGGGACGACCGTCGTCGCCGGCGACGAGCGGATCGAGGCGGGCGTCGTGCTCGCGGCGGGCGGTGCGAACGGCCTGCCCGGCCGGGCCGGCGGCGTCGTGCAGGGCACCGCGCTCGAGGGGAACGCGTCGTACGGCGACCGGCTGCGCCGCGACCGCGCGATCTTCGAGTTCGGGACGGTTCCCGGCGGCTACGCCTGGATCTTCCCAAAGGGCGACCACGTCAACGTCGGCGTCGGCGGCTGGCAGAGCGAGGGGCCGCGGCTGCGGCAGCATCTCGCGCGCTTCTGCGGGCGGCACGGGCTCCGGCTCGACGGACTGACGGAGCTGCGCGGCCACCGGCTGCCGATGAGGCGCTCGCTCGCCGGCCTCGTCGACGGGCGGGTCGCGGCGATCGGCGACGCCGCCGGGCTCGTCGACCCGCTCTCCGGCGACGGCATGTACGAGTCGTTCCTCTCGGCGCGGCTCGCCTCGGAGGCGGCGCTCGACGTGCTCGCCGGCCGCGCCGCCGACCTCTCCGCCTATCCGCGGCGGCTCGCCGAGCACCACGCGCGGCATCTCGCCGCGTCGTGGAAGGCGAAGGCGATCCTCGACCGGCACCCGCGGGTCGTCTACGCGCTGACGCCGCTCGTCTGGCCGGTCGTCGAGAAGCTGCTCCGCGGCGAGCTCGACGCGCCGGGCGACGCGCGCGGGCCGGTGCGGGCGCCGCTGCGCGCGCTCTCGCTGCTCGGCCGCTAAAGACGGGGCTCCAGCTTGCCGATCAGAAGGCGCGATGGATCTGAACGCGCTGCTCGGCGCCGCCGTCCAGGCGGGCGCCTCCGACATCCACCTCAAGCTCGGCAAGCCGCCGATGGTGCGCCGCGACGGCTCGGTCGGGCCGCTCGAGGACTGGCAGCCGCTCGAGGAGGACGACCTCGAGGCCGCGCTCGAGACCGTGACGCGGGTCGCGCCGGCGAAGCGCGACTACTTCCACGAGACCGGCGACCTCGACATCGCCTACAGCTCCGAGGAGCTGCCGCGCTTCCGCGTCAACGTCTTCCGCCAGCGCGGCGCCGTCTCCTTCGCCTTCCGCGTGATCCCGAAGAAGGTGCCGAAGTTCGAGGACCTCGGTCTGCCGGCCGGGATCGAGCGGCTCGCGAACGAGCACCGCGGCCTGATCCTCGTCACCGGCGCGACCGGCTCGGGCAAGACGACGACGCTCGCGGCGATGATCGACTACATCAACCGCAGCCGGTCGCAGCACATCATCACGATCGAGGACCCGATCGAGATCCTGCACCCGGATCACGGCTGCATCGTCAACCAGCGCGAGATCGGGCTCGACACCGAGTCGTTCGGCCAGGCGCTGCGGCGCGCGCTGCGGCAGGACCCGGACGTGATCCTGATCGGCGAGCTCCGCGACGCCGAGACCGCGCAGACGGCGCTGCAGGCGGCGGAGTCGGGCCACATGGTCTTCTCGACGATGCACACCGTCGACGCCGCCGAGACCGTCGGCCGGATGATCGAGTTCTTCCCCGAGGGCAAGCAGCAGCAGATCCGCTCGGTGATGGCGGGCGTGCTCCGCGGCGTGATCTCGCAGCGGCTCCTGCCGCGCGTCTCCGGCGGGCGCGTCGCCGCCGTCGAGGTGATGGTCACGAACGCGCGCATCGCCGACCTGATCCGCGAGAACCACGCGGACGCGATCGAGGACGCGGTCGCCGAGGGCGAGTTCTTCCAGATGCAGACCTTCCAGCAGGCGCTGATCGGGCTCGTCTGCGCCGGCGAGGTCGACCGCGAGATCGCGGCGAACGCGGCCAACAACCGC
>DASSSQ010000110.1:0-17636 GCA_035708405.1 Gaiellaceae bacterium | reverse complement strand
CTCTTCCCGGTCGCCGACCAAGCCCTACGGAGCCCGCCGGGGGCCGCATCGTCGCCCGGCCCGCCTGACGGGACCAGACGAATGAGGCATGTCCCGGTGTCAGACACCGGGACATGCCTCGAAGTGTCTAGGCCGCGTTGGCCAGGTCCTCGAGCTCGCGCTCCAGCCGCATCAGCGACTGGGCCTCGAGCTGGCGGACCCGCTCGCGCGTCAGGCCGAGCTCCTTGCCGATCGCCTCCAGCGACCGGGGCTCGGTGCCGAAGCCGAAGCGGAGCTCCATGATCCGCCGCTCGCGCTCGGGCAGCGCCGCCACCGCCTGGCGGACGCGGTCGTCGCGCAGCGTGTCCTCCGCCTCGTCGGCCGGGTCGACCGACCGCTCGTTGGCGAAGAGGTCGCCGAGCTCGGCGTCGTCGTCGGAGCCGACGCCCTGGTTCAGCGAGACCGACGCCTCGGCCGCCGCGAGCGCCTCCTCGACGTGCTGCAGCGGCAGCTTCGTCGCGTCGGCCAGCTCGGCCGGCTCCGGGTCGCGGCCGAGCTTCGCCTGCAGCTCGGCCCAGGCGCGGCCCAGCTTGACGCGGCGCTCCTGCACGTGGACGGGAACGCGGATCGTCGCCGACTGGTTCGCGACCGCGCGCTGGCAGGACTGGCGGATCCACCAGGTCGCGTAGGTGGAGAACTTGTAGCCCTTCCGCCAGTCGAACTTCTCGACCGCGCGGTTGAGGCCGATCGTGCCCTCCTGGATCAGATCGACGAGCGGCAGGTCGTGGCCCTGGTAGCGCTTGGCGATCGAGACGACGAGGCGCAGGTTGGAGTTGATCATCCGCTCCTTCGCAGCCTTGTCGCCGCGCTCGACGCGCTTCGCGAGCTCGACCTCCTCGGCTGCGGTCAGCAGCTTGTGGCGACCGATCTCGTTCAGGAAGAGCTGCAGCGAGTCGACGACCGATTCGGTCATCACGTTGTCGTTCAGAGGAGTTCCTTTCTGATTCCGGGCGCACCGGGGGGAGCTGGCGCGCCAACTAGACAATCAAAACGAGTGTGAAGGCGGTGTTATTCCTTTGTGGAGCATTTGGCACCGGGAAGCCGCTCCAGCAGCTCCGCGAGCGTCCGCAGCTCCTCGTCGCTGTAGCGCTCGGCGAAGAGCGCGCGGATCGCGCCGACGTGGGAGCAGGACGCCTCCGCGAGCTTCGCGCGACCGTCCTCGGTGAGGACGGCGTAGCTGACGCGCGCGTCGTGCTCGCAGGTGCGCTTGCCGACGAGCCCCGCCCGCTCGAGCCCGTCGAGGAGCCGCGTCACCGCCGAGGCGGTCAGGCCGAGCCCCTCGGCGAGATCGACGCGCCGCAGCGCCGAGTCCTCGGCGTGCGCGAGCTGCAGGAGCGCCTCGAAGTCGCTGATCGCCAGGCCGTGCGCCGCGTCCAGCTCGGCGCTCAGCGACCGGCGCATCGACGCGCTCGAGCGGAGCAGGCGCAGCCACGCGTCCAGCGCGATATCTTCTTGCGTGCTCAATACTTGACTACTCATCTATATCTGCTATGGTTGCTTGCGTAATCAAGTATAGCCGAAAGGAACCAGATGACAATCAGCACGATCGCCCAGACCACCCTGCCCGTCGGAACCTGGAACGCCGACCCCGTGCACTCGCAGGTCGGCTTCGAGGTCGCGTACATCGTCGGCACCTTCCGTGGCACCTTCTCGCCCTTCGAGGCGACGCTCGAGGTGCGCGAGGACGGCAGCGCGAGCCTGCGCGGCCAGGCGCGCGTCGAGGACATCCGCGTCCAGGACGAGAACCTGACCGCGCACCTGCTCTCGCCGGACTTCTTCGACGCCGAGCGCGCGCCGGAGATCGTCTTCGCCGCCGACGCCGTCCGCGTCGAGGACGGCGGGGTCCTCGTCGAGGGCGAGATCTCGATCAAGGGCACGTCGCGGCCGTTGACCCTCACCGGCACGGTCGCCGGCGGCGGCACCGACCCGTGGGGCAACGAGCGCGTCGGGCTGACGCTCACGGGCGTCGTCGACCGCACCGCGTTCGGCATCACCTGGAACAACCCGCTCCCGAGCGGCGAGCCCGCGCTCGCCGACGACGTGACGCTCGTCGCCGAGGTCTCGTTCGTGAAGGCGGCGTAGCGCGTGAGGATCCTCGCCGTCAGCGGCAGCCTCCGCCCCGACTCCTGGAACACGAAGGTGCTCCGGGCGGCGGCGGAGCTGCTGCCCGGCGACGCCGAGCTCGAGCTCTTCGACGGCCTCAAGCAGGTGCCGCCGTACGACGAGAGCGACGACGTCGAGCCCGCGCCCGCGGCCGTCGCGCGGCTGCGCGAGGCGATCGCCGGCGCAGACGCGATCCTCGTCTCGACGCCGGAGTACAACTCGTCGGTGCCGGGACAGCTGAAGAACGCGGTCGACTGGGCCTCGCGGCCGCTCGCGACGAACGTGCTCCGCAACAAGCCGGTCGCGGTCGTCGGCGCCTCGACCGGCGCGTTCGGCGCCGTCTGGGCGCAGGCCGAGCTGCGCAAGGCGCTGGGCGCGACCGGCGCCCGCGTGGTCGAAGGCGAGGTCGCGTTCGGTCACGCGCCGACCCGCTTCGACGCCGAGGGCGCGCTCGTCGACGAGGCGCTGCGCGAGCAGCTCGTCGAGGTCGTCGAGGCGCTCGCCGCCGCCGTCCGCGCCCGCGTCGCGGTCGCCGCCTAGCGCGGCAGCACGAAGAGGCCGGCGACACCGAGCCCGAAGACGGCGAGCGCGAGCAGCGAGTCCGGGCCGAGCCGCGCGTGCGAGCGACTCGGGCGCCCGATCACGCCGAAGCCGTAGACCGCGGTCAGCGCGATCCCGAGCGCGCCCAGCCACGCGTTGATGTCGCCGGCCGCGGGCAGCACCGGCGTGCCCGCGACCAGGTCGGCGAGCAGGAAGAGGCAGACCTGGAAGGCGTTGCCGCCGAAGATGTCGCCGATCGCGAGCGCGTGGTCTCCGAGCCGGACGGCCGCGACGCCGGAGCTGATCTCCGGCAGCGCCGACGCAGCCGCGAGCACCGTCGCGCCGAAGATGACGCCGCCGATCCCGAGCCTGCCCGCGAGCGCGTCGCCGCTCTGCTCGAGCGCGACGCCGGCGACGAGCGTGACGACGCTGGCGGCGGCGAAGTAGAGGGCGACGCGGCCGGTCGACCGCGAGGCGAACGGGTGCGGCTGCTCCGGATGCGGCTCGCGGCGGCTGCGGCGCCCGCGCCGGCTCCCCGGCATCTCGACCTGCCAGCGCGGGTCCTTGCGGGCGCGGTTGATCACGTAGATGCCGACGAGCCAGACGGCGCAGATCGCGAGCGAGGCGGGGCTGACGACGCCGCCGATCGAGGTCGACGGCTTCAGCAACGCGCCCATCAGCACGCCGGAGACGACGATCATCACGAGCAGGCCCTCGAGCACCGGCGTCAGCGCGCCGACGAGGAAGGTGAGCGGCCGCTCGCCGACGACCGCGTCGCAGATCACGAGCACCATCGTCTGGATCGCGATGCCGCCGATCAGGTTGCCGGCCGCGAGCCCGAGGTTCCCCTGCGCCGCCGCCGAGACGGTGATCGCGAGCTCGGGCAGGCTGCCGGCGATCGCGAGCAGCAGCAGCCCGCCGAGCTCCTCCCCCAGCCCGAGCCGCGCGTCGAGCGCGTCCGTCGCCTTCGAGAGCGCGACGCCGGCGATCCAGGTCGCGACCGCGCCCGCCAGGAAGACGAGCGCGAGCAGCGGCAACCCGAGACTCGCCACGCCGCGAGTATCCGCGCGGCGGCGGACGGATCCGCGCTAGCGAGCCCGGCGGATCGCCGCGATCAGCTCGGACTTGCCCATCTTCGAGCGGCCCGGGATCTCGAGCCGCTTCGCCTGCTCGTAGAGCTGCGTGCGGTTACGGTCCTCGAGCGCACGCCCTGGCTGCCCGCCGCGGCGGCGGCCGCGCTGGGCCTGCTCGACGAGCGCACGACGCGTTCCGGCCGGCAGGTTCGCGATCGTGCGCTTCCGCGTCGCCGCCGCCTGCGCCTTGCGGACGTTCCGCTTCGCCGCCTCTACCTGCTTCCTCGTTGCCATCGAACCCTCCTTTCCTCGCCCGACCGCTACCCGCGGCCGCCAAAGCGCAACCTCGGGTCAGGCCCAGCCGACGACCGCCCAGCGGCCGCCGGCGAAGCGGACGGCGAGGAAGGCGAGCCGCGCCGCGATCAGCGCGTCGAGGCCGGCCCAGACGCCCACGATCCCCCAGCCGAAGGCGAGCGAGCAGGCGGCGACCGGAACGAAGACGCAGAGCGAGGCGGCGAGCATCGACCACATCAGGTACGCGGTGTCGCCGGCGCCGATCAGGATCCCGTCGAGCGCGAAGACGGCGCCGCCGAGCGGCTGCATCAGCGCGAAGAGCGGCCAGACGAGCGCCGCCTCGTGCAGCACCGCCGGGTCCGAGGTGAACGCGCGCGGCAGCCAGCGGCCGAGCGCGAGCAGCAGCGCCGCGAAGCCGACGCCGACCCAGGCCGACCACCAGATCATCCGCGTCGCTGCCGCGCGCGCGCCGGCCGCGTCGCCGCCGCCGAGCAGGCGCCCGACGAGCACCTGGCCCGCGACCGCGACCGAGTCGAGCAGCAGGGAGAGGAAGAAGTAGAGCTCGATCGCGATCTGATGTGCCCCGAGCGGCGCGTCCCCCATCCGCGCGAGCACCGAGGCGGCGACGAGGAACGACGTGTAGAGCGCCGCCGTCCGCACGAAGATCTGCCGCCCGACCCGCACCATCGGCCGCATCTCGGCGAGCCGCGGCCGGCGCGAGTCGGCGTGTGGCCGCAGCAGCTCGACGACGAACGCGATTCCCATCCCGGCCTGCGCGATCGCGGTGCCCGCGGCGGAGCCGACGATCCCCCAGCGCAGCACGTAGACGAAGACCAGCTCGAGCACGAGGTTGACGACGTTGGCGACGACGACGATCTCGAGCGGCCGCCGCATGTTCGCGATCCCGCGCAGGTAGCCCTGGCCGGCGAGCGCGACGAGCGCCGCGGGCAGGCCGAGCGCAGCGATCCGGAAGTAGACGAGCGCGTAGTGGCCCGAGCGGCCGTGGCCGCCGAGCGCGCGTAGCAGCGGCCCGGCAAGCGCCTCCGAGCAGACGAGCAGCACCGCGCCGATCGCGAGCGAGACCCAGAGCGCCTGCGCCGCGAGCCGCGCCGCGCGCTCCTGCTCGCCCGCGCCGCTCGCGCGCGCGACGACCGCCGTCGTCCCGTAGGTGAGGAAGTTGAAGACGGTGAAGGCGGCGCCGAGGACGACGCCGGCGAGCCCGAGCGCCGCGATCTGCGGCCGGCCGAGGTGCCCGACGATCGCCGTGTCGGCGAGCACGTAGAGCGGCTCGGCGGCGAGCGCGCCGAGCGCGGGCAGCGCGAGCCGGACGATCTCGCGGTCGTGGATCGAGCGGAGCGCCACGCGGCCAGGCTATCGGCGCTACCATGCGCGCATGCCCGGCTTCATCGGCTTCCCCGAGTTGATCGTCCTGGCGATCGTGCTGCTGCTGATCTTCGGCCCGAAGCGGCTGCCGGAGATCGGCCGCTCGGTCGGCGGCGGCATCCGCGAGCTCAAGGACTCGGTCAGCGGCATCCACCCGTCCGAGGACGCCGCGGCGCCGGCTCCCGAGAAGACCGACCCGCTCGGCTAGCCCGTCCCGCGCTCCGGGAAGCGCGGCAGCCCGTCGTCGGGCAGCGGCTCCCACTGCGCCGCGTAGGCGACGTACTGCCGGTAGCTCGGGCGGATCCCCGGATCGCCGTCGATCGCGCCGAGCCGCACCGCGAGCACGCTCTCGTCCTCCGGATGGCGAGCCCAGAGCGCGCCGCCGCAGGCCGAGCAGAACACCTTGCGGAACCCGTCCGGCGGGTCGTAGGAGCGGATCAGCTCCTCGCCGGCCGTCACCCGCAGCGAGCCGGGGGCGACGAGCGCCGATGCGGCCGCGGCGGCGCCGGTGCGGCGCTGGCAGCGGGTGCAGTGGCAGTAGCCGGCGCGGACGAGCGGCTCGCCGATCTCGAAGCGGACGCCGCCGCAGAGGCAGCCGCCGGTCAGCGGGAGGGACATGGGCGCGAGCCTAGTAGATCGCGCCGACGGCGAGCGACGCCGCGAGGATCAAGCCGAGCACGAACGCGCAGACGAGCGCGACGCCGATCGCCTGGGTTGCCGTCATCGCCCGCACCCTACCCGCCGGGCCGACGGTCAATCCTCCGCCGTAGAGTTGCGGCATCGACCAGGTGCGGATCGACAAGTGGCTGTGGGCGGCGCGCTTCTTCAAGACGCGCAGCGCGGCGACCGAGGCCGTCGCCGGCGGCCGCGTCCACGTCAACGGCGTGCGCGCGAAGCCGTCGAAGGAGGTGCGCGCGGGCGACCGGCTCGAGCTGCGGGCCGGCGAGCAGGACTGGACGGTCGTCGTACGCGGTCTCGCGGACAAGCGAGGCCCGGCGAGCGTCGCGGCGGCGCTCTACGAGGAGACGCCGGAGTCGCGCGAGCTGCGCGAGCGGCGCGCGCTCGAGCGGCGGCTCGCGCGCCCCTTCGGCGCCGACCTCGGCGCGCGGCCGACCAAGCAGGACCGCCGCCGCATCGAGGCGTTGCGCCGCGGCCGCCGCCGGGGGTAGTCGCAGGACGGCTGCTACGGTGGACCGCAGGAGGTGCGTGCACGTGGCAGAGAAGGAAGAGAAGATCGAGTTCGAGGGCGAGATCATCGAGGCCCTTCGCAACCGGATGTTCAGGATCCGCCTCGACAACGGACACGAGACGCTGGGCTACACCTCGGGGAAGATGAAGCGGTACCGGATCCGGATGCTGCTGGGTGACCGCGTGCGGATCGAGCTTTCCCCGTACGATCTCGACCGTGGACGGATTGTCTACCGCCTCCGCTGAGCCCCGCCCGACCGCCGCCGCCACCGCCGCGCCGCAGAAGCTCTCCTTCGACAACGGAGGCGCGTTCATCCGGGAGACGCGCCGCGAGGTCGAGGCGCGACTCGCCGACGCGGGCCTCCGCCGCCGCGGCCTGCGGCTGCTGCAGGCGAAGGCGGCGTTCGCGAGCGCGCTCGCCGCCGCCTCCTGGGCCGGTCTCGTGTTCGGCTCGCCGGGCATCGCGCTCGGCGTCCTCTGCTTCTTCGGCCTGCTCGCGGGGACGGCGCTCGTCGCGTTCTGCATCATGCACGACGCCAACCACGGCGCGATCTTCCGCACGCGCCGGCTCAACCACCTGCTCGGCTGGACGGCCGACGTCGCGCTCGGGATCTCCAGCTACGCCTGGCGCGTCAAGCACAACGTCGCCCACCACACCTACACGAACGTCGACGGCTACGACGCCGACATCACCCAGGTGCCGTTCGCGCGCCTGATGCCGGTGCAGGAGCCGAAGCCGTGGTACCGCTTCCAGCACCTCTACATCTGGCCGCTCTACTGCCTGATGGTGCTGCGCTGGCAGACCGCCGGCGACATCGCCGCGCTCTCCCGCGGGCGGATCGGCCGGAGCGCGATCCGGCTCCCGCGCGGCTGGGACCTCGCCGGCCTGCTCGTCGGCAAGGCGATCTTCGTCGGCTGGGCGATCGTCGTGCCGCTGCTCGTCTACCCGTGGTGGATCGCGCTCGGGGGCTACGCCGTCTTCTCCGCGCTGATGGGGCTGATCACGGCGACGACCTTCCAGCTCGCCCATTGCGTCGAGGAGGCGGACTTCTCCTCGCCGGAGGACCTGCTCGCCGAGCGGCGCATCTGGGCCGTGCACGAGGTCGAGACGACCGTCGACTTCTGCCCGCGCAACCGGCTGATCACCTGGGCGCTCGGCGGGCTCAACTACCAGATCGAGCACCATCTCTTCCCGCGCGTCGCCCACACGCACTACCCGTGGATCGCCGAGATCGTGCAGCGGAACTGCGCCCGGCACGGCGTCCGCTACAGCTGCCAGCCGACGCTGCGGGCGGCGCTCCGCTCGCACTACCGGCACCTGCGCGCGCTCGGCCGCGCCGGCCGGCGGGTCGAGATCGAGATGGGATAGATGAGTCCGGCGGCCGCGCGCGGTCCTTACCGCGATGGCCGCGGCAGATCTGCGCACGATCGACGCCCTGGCGCGGCTCCGGCTCGCCGCGCGACGGGTCGGCCTCGACCTGCGTCTCCGGCGCCCGCCGGCCGAGCTGCGGGAGCTCGTCGAGCTCGCCGGCCTCGCGGCGGCGCTAGGCCTCGAGCCGGGCAGGCAGCCCGAAGAGCGGGAAGAGCGTCTCGGTCTCGAGGAAGAACGTGAGCTCCGCGATCCCGCCGGCGGCGATCTCGACGACCTGTAGCGCCCACGGCTCGTAGCCGCCGTCCGGGCTCGGCTTGTACTGGCCGAAGGCGGGCGAGCCGTTGGCCGAGCCCGCCGGGACGACGCGCGAGCCGCGGCAGCCGATCCCCGGCCCGAACCACCAGGTGAAGATGTCGTCGCGGCCGCGCAGCCAGAGGTCGTACGGCGGCATCGACTGCACCGCGTCCTCGCGGATCAGCGCCGTCAGCGCGTCGAGGTCGTAGGCCTCGAACGCCGCGACGTAGCGGGCGAGCAGCTCGCGGTCGACCTCTGCGTCCTCGACGGCGCCGAGGTCGGCCTTCGCCAGCGTCGCCCGCGCGCGCTGCAGGGCGCTGTTGACCGAGGCGACGGTCGTCTCGAGCAGCTCCGCGACCTCCGTCGCCTGCCAGCGGAGCACCTCGCAGAGGATCAGCGAGGCGCGCTGGCGGGGTGGCAGATGCTGCAGCGCGGCGACGAAGGCGAGCCGGATCGACTCGCGCTCGACGGCCCGTTCCGCCGGATCGGGCAGCGGCTGGACCCATGTCACCTCCGGCAGCGCGTTCAGGTTCTCGATCACCGGCGCTCCGGCCGGCCCGAGATCCATCGGCCGCGCCCGGCGCTCGCGGCCGTTCAGCAGGTCGAAGCAGACGTTGGTCGCGATCCGGTAGAGCCAGGAGCGGAGCGCCGCGCGGCCCTCGAAGCGCTCGAGGCCGCGCCAGGCGCGGATCATCGTCTCCTGCACCGCGTCGTCGGCCTCGAACGGCGAGGCGAGCATGCGGTAGCAGTAGGCGGTGAGCTCGGGCCGGTACTGCTCGAGCTCGGCCTCGGCGGACGCCGTCGTCAGCGGCGATTCGGCCATCGCGGCCATGCTACAGCCCGCCGCGCGACCTGCCACATCGGATTTTTACCTCGTGCATAATGGAAGAAATGAGCGAGCGTCAGGAGACCGCGATGTCGATCGATCCTTCCCGCAGCCTGGCCGATCTCGTGCTCGAGCGGCCCGCCCGCGCGCCCGTGCTCGAGCGGCTCGGACTCGACTTCTGCTGCGGCGGCAAGCAGAGCCTCGGCGACGCGTGCGCGGAGCGCGGCCTCGATCCCGCGACCGTGGCCGTCTTCCTCGCCGCCGAGCCGGCGCCGTCCGCGACCGAGCACGACGACTGGTCCTCCGCGCCGCTCGCCGACCTCTGCACGCACATCGTCGAGGCCCACCACGGACGGCTGCGCTGGGAGCTGCCGCGCCTCTCCGAGCTCGCCCGCAAGACGCTGCACGCGCACGGCGCCGACCGGCCCGAGCTCGCGGAACTGCGCGAGGTCTACGAGTCGCTGCGCGCCGAGCTCGAGGAGCACATCGAGGACGAGGAGCGGCGCGTCTTCCCCGCGCTCGTCGCCGGCGAGGTCCCGGCGGATGAGCTGGCCGCGCTCGAGCACGAGCACGACGCCGCGGGCGCCGCGCTGCGCCGGCTGCGCGAGCTGACCGGCGGCTACGACCGCGGCCGCGCGCTCTGCTCGACCTATCGCGCGCTGCTCGACGGGCTGCACGGGCTCGAGCTCGAGCTGCACCAGCACGTCCACGAGGAGAACAACGTGCTCTTCCCGCGGGCGCGCGCCCTGGCGGTCTGAGCGGCCGCTCAGCGCGCTTCGACGGGACGCGCCGTCCGCGAGCGTCCGTGCACGAGCTGCTGGATCGCGGAGGCGACGGTGACGACGAGGAAGATCCCGACCGCCGTCGCGTTCAGGAGGCCTCCGTAGCGGGCGAGGTCGAAGCTGCCGCCGAGGTCGCCGGCGACCCGCAGCACGAGACCGGCGTGCAGCAGCCCGAGGTGGACGTAGAAGACGCGGCGAAACGGGATCGCGATCCCGAGCACGCCCGGGAAGATCACCGGCGCGTGGCCGAAGATCATCGAGAAGACGAAGCCGAGGAAGATCGTGTGCAGCTCGGCGTCGTGCAGCGGCCCGGCGATCGCGGCACCGTCGCGCAGCCAGAGGACGCCGCCGACGCCGAGCCAGAGGTAGCCGGGCAGCAGCGCGAGCGCGACGAAGCGCGGCAGCCCCGGCCGGCGCAGCGTGCGGCGCGCGATGTCGAAGCGGGCGAGCCAGAGCGCGTAGCCGAGGAGCGCGGCGCCCGCGATCCGGATGCCGGCGCCCGCAGCGGCGGCGTCGAGCGCGAGCCCGGCGAGGAGCAGCGCGGTCAGCGCGCCGAAGGAGGCGCGGCCGAGCCGCGTCAGGCGGCCGAGCGCGGCGAGCTCCAGCCGCTCGCCGACGATCGTCAGCACGAGGAAGCCCGCCCACCACGGGACGACCTGGACGAGCGGGTCGCCGCCGAGCCAGAGCGCGACGCCGACGACCCAGAGCAGCGCGCCGAGCGCCAGCGTCGCCGCCGAGGCGGTCGCGTGCGCGTGCAGGATCACCCCGAAGAGCGCGACGAACACGCAGCCGGCGACGAGCAGCGCGACCTCGCCGTAGCCCTGGCGGAGTCCGGCGAAGAGCAGCCCGGCCCCGACGAGCGTGCCGGCGGGCGCCAGGTAGCCCCAGGCGCGGCGCAGCGCGACGGCGCGCTCGAGCGAGATCACCGTCCCGAGGAAGCCGAAGACCATCAGCGGGCCGTGCAGCTCGATCAGGTTCGCGCGCCCGCTCGGCAGGCTCCAGCCGAAGCGAAGGAGGCCGGCCCAGACGCCGCAGAAGAGCGCCGCGACGCCGAGCGCGAGCAGCGGGAAGCGAAGTGGGCTCGCAAGCCGGGCCACGATCTTTTACACTATAGACATGATGTTTTTGTCGACCAGACCGCGCGCGTGATCGAGACGATCCGCAACGTCCTCGGCGGGGTCGAGGACCCCGAGCTCGGGCTCGACATCGTCTCGCTCGGGCTCGTCTACGAGATCGGCTGCGCAGACGGCGCGGCGCGGATCGTCTATTCGCTGACCTCGATGGGCTGCCCGATGGGACCGATGATCGACCAGGAGATCCGCCGCGCGGTCGGCGCGCTCGACGGGATCGAGTCGGTCGACACCGAGCTCGTCTTCGACCCGCCCTGGTCGCCGGAGAAGATGAGCGACGACGCCCGGTTCCTGCTCGGGATCTACGGCTAGCGTGATCTGATGCCGACGACCGACGAGACCGAGCGCGCCCGCCGCCGCCACCGCGCGCTCGCCGACCCGAGCCGCGCGCGCATCCTCGCCGAGCTCGCCGACGACGGCCCGCTCGACACGCGGGAGCTCGCGCGCCGCGTGGGCCTGCACGCGAACACGGTCCGCGTCCATCTCGGCGCGCTCGCCGACGCCGGCCTCGTCGCCGCCGAACCCGTGGCGCCGCAGGGGCGCGGCCGGCCCAGGCTCGCCTACCGCACGACCGGCGAGGCCCCGGACGAGGGCGGCCGCCGCTACCGCCTGCTCGCGGAGATCCTGACGACGCTCGTCGCCCGCTTCGGCGGCGAGGCGAGCGAGCAGCTGCTCGAGATCGGCGAGACCTGGGGCCATCACCTCGTCGAGTCGCCTCCCCCGCTCTCGACGCTCTCCGACGCCGAGGCGGTCGAGCGGCTGATCGCGCTGCTCGCGGACATCGGCTTCGAGCCCGAGCTCGAGACGCGGGCGCGGACGGGCCGGATCCGGATGCAGCCGTGCCCGTTCCTCGAGCTGGCGAAGCGGCACCAGGAGGTCGTCTGCCCGATCCACCTCGGGCTGATGCGCGGCGCGCTCGCCGAGCTCGGCTCGACGACGAGGGCGACGAAGCTCGAGCCGTTCGTCCGGCCCGACCTCTGCGTCGCGCATCTCGCCGGCATCGCCCGTAGCTGATCAGCGTGCGCATGCCGAGCCGCCTGCCGTCGCGGCGACCGGCCTCGCGGCGGGCGCGCTGCTCTGGGCTCCGCTTCTAGGCGGCAGCGGCCGGGCGGCCAATCCGGACGCGCCAGACCTGCGGGCCCTGCTCCAGGTAGTCCCAGGTGTAGGCGCCCGCGTGCTCGGCCTCGAACTGGTACCAGAGCGGCTTCGGGTCGTGGTCGTTGACGAGGACGAAGCCCTCGCCCGCGCCGAGCGCGTCGTAGCTCTCGAAGATCAGCTCGTGCCGGCGAGCCGGCGGCTCGGTGCGGACGTCGAGGATCGTGTCTGCGTTGGCGGTCATCGGGTCTCCTTCGTGTCGCTGGTGCGGGCGGGCTTGCCCAGGGTCAGGTAGTGCAGGGTCGCGTTCAGGCGGCGCGCGCACGCCGGCGCGGGCTCGCGGACGAGCCACCAGGCCTCGGCGGCGATGCGGGCCGCCGCGTCGGGCTCGCCCGCCTTGCCGAGGTCGCGGACGGCACGGTCGAGCAGCAGCCCGAGCCGCTCCACCAGGTCGCCCGGCTCCGGGGCGGCGGTCACCGCTCGAGCGCGTGCGCCGCGATGTAGGCGTCGACGAGCGTGTCGACCTGCTCGGCGCCCTCGTTCCAGGCGGCGTTGATCGGCGTGAACTCGCGCCACTTGTCCGGCAGCGCGTCCTCGGGGAAGATCGCCTCGACCGGGCACTCGGGCTCGCAGGCGCCGCAGTCGATGCACTCCTCGGGGTCGATCACGAGCATCCGGCCGACCTCGTGGATGCAGTCGACCGGACAGACGTCCACGCAGGAGCGGTCCATCACGTCGATGCACGGCTCGCCGATCACATATGTCACGATGGCTCCACGGTCTGCACTTTTCTCATGTTATACACCATGCTAAACAGTTCAACCTGATGGACGTGCGCCGCAAGCGTGCATACGACCCGCCGGCCGCCGGGGACGGCTACCGCGTGCTGATCGACCGGCTCTGGCCGCGCGGCGTCTCGAAGGACGACGCCCGGCTGGACGAGTGGGCGCGCGAGCTCGCGCCGAGCGCGGAGTTGCGGCGCTGGTTCGGCCACGACCCGGAGCGCTTCGACGAGTTCCGGCGCCGCTACCGCGACGAGCTCGCGGCGCAGGCCGGGAAGCTCGACGAGCTGCGCGGCCGCGCACGCAAGGGGACGCTGACGCTCGTCTACGGCGCGCGCGACACCGAGCACAACGACGCCGTCGTGCTGGCGGAGCTGCTCGGCGAGGGCTAGCTAGCTCTCCGGCTCGGGCTTCTTCGGCCGCGGCGGACGCCGCGAGCCGCTCGTCCACGGCGTCTGCCGCGGCGCGCCCGGCGGCCCGACGACGAGGCGGCCCTGGCGCGGATGGGCGCGCAGCACCCGGTCGGCGCCGATCCGGATCGACTCGCCCGCGTCGGTGCGGACGACGAGCTCGCTCGGCCAGAAGGCGCTCGGGCGAGCGACGAGCCGCTCGACCGTCCCGACCGGTGTGCCGTCCGGCAGCGAGACCTCGACGCCCTCGCCGTGCCGCACGAGGTAGTCGAGCGCGAGCCTCGGCCCGCGCCGCCGCTCGACCTTCGCCCGCGGCGCGCGCGGCCCCCAGGGCGCCCAGCGCGCGAGCGCCTCCCCGCGCTGCCGCCTGGTTCCCTGCGCCGCTGCACCCTGCACTGCCATCGTCCTATGCCTCCTCTGCGTGTGCGTACGGCGAGACGTAGCCCCCCACCGGGGAGCGCAGCCCCACCGCGAACCTGTTCCAGCCGTTGATCGCGACGATCGCGAGCGTCAGCGCGACGATCTCCTGCTCGTCGAACCGCGCCGCGACCTCCGCGTAGACCTCGTCCGGCGCGGCCGTCTGCGGCAGCAGCGTCAGCGCCTCGCACCACGCGAGCGCCGCCCGCTCCCGCTCGCTGTAGAACGGCGCCTCCCGCCAGGCCGCGAGGACGTGCAGCCGCTGCGGCGTCTCGCCGCGCGCGAGCGCGTCCTTGGAGTGCATGTCGAGGCAGTAGGCGCAGCCGTTCAGCTGCGACGAGCGCATCTTCACGAGCTCCAGCAGCTCCGGCTCGAGGCTGCTCTCGTGGACGGCCTTCTCGAGCCCGAGCATCGCCTCGAGCGCCGCCGGAAAGGTCTGCGAATAGTCGACCCTCATCGTGCTCCTTTCTTTTACATCATACTGATAGTGATTAACGTTTCAGACGAAACGTTCGGCTAACTACCGACGCGCGTGTCGACGGCCGTCTGTCATGGTCGCGCCGATGCACTCCGCCGCGCGTAGGTCGATCCTCCAGGCGCACGAGTTCTTCCGCGGCGGCCCCGCGAACGCGGAGGGCTGGAGCCAGCTCGTCGCCAAGGATCGCGACTGGGAGTCGTTCTACCGGGACCGCTGGCAGCACACGAAGGTCGTCCGCTCGACCCACGGCGTCAACTGCACCGGCTCCTGCTCGTGGAACGTGTACGTCAAGGACGGCCTGATCACGTGGGAGTCGCAGGCCGTCGACTACCCGTCGAACGGGCCGGAGATGCCGGAGTACGAGCCGCGCGGCTGCCCGCGCGGCGCCTCCTTCTCCTGGTACACGTACTCGCCGATCCGGCTCAAGTACCCGTACGTGCGCGGCTCCCTGCTCGAGCTCTATCGCGAGGCGCGCGCGCGGCTCGGCGACCCGGTCGAGGCGTGGGCGTCGATCGTCGACGACCCGGAGAAGGCGGCGATCTACAAGTCGCAGCGCGGCCGCGGCGGCTTCGTGCGCGCCTCCTGGGACGACGTCGTCGAGCTCGTCGCCGCCGCGCACGTGCACACGATCCGCCGCTACGGCCCCGACCGGATCGCGGGCTTCACGCCGATCCCGGCGATGTCGATGGCCTCCTACGCCTCCGGCACGCGCTTCCTGTCGCTGATCGGCGGGACGATCCTCTCCTTCTACGACTGGTACTCGGACCTGCCGCCGGCCTCGCCGCAGGTCTTCGGCGACCAGACGGACGTGCCCGAGTCGGGCGACTGGTGGAACGCCGGCTACCTGCTGATCTGGGGGACGAACCTGCCGACGACGCGCACGCCGGACGCGCACTTCATGGTCGAGGCGCGCTACCGCGGTCAGAAGGTCGTCGTCGTCTCGCCCGACTACGCCGAGCACGTCAAGTTCGCCGACCACTGGCTGCCCGCGCGGCCGGGCACCGACGGCGCGCTCGCGATGGCGATGGGCCACGTGATCCTGAAGGAGTTCTGGGTCGACCGGCGCGTCGACTACTTCGAGGAGTACGTCTCCCGCTTCACCGACCTGCCGCTCCTCGTGACGCTGCGCGAGCACGGCGACGCGTACGTGCCGGACCGCTTCCTGCGCGCGTCCGACCTCGGCGCCGACGAGGCCGAGGGCGAGTGGAAGACCGTCGTCGTCGACGCGCGGACGGGCCAGGCCGCCGTCCCGAACGGCTCGGTCGGGCACCGCTACGCCGAGGGCGACGAGGGCCGCTGGAACCTGCGCCTCGACGGGATCCGGCCGCTGCTCAGCCTGCACGGCGAGGGCGCGGACTCCGTCGCCGTCGACCTGCCGCGCTTCGACGCCGAAGGCGTGCTGCGCCGCGGCGTGCCCGTGCGGCGGATCGGCGGGCAGCTCGTGACGACCGTCCTCGATCTGCTGCTCGCCCACTACGGCGTCGCCCGGCCCGACCTTCCCGGCGAGTGGCCGGCCGGCTACGACGACCCGCTGCCGTACACGCCGGCCTGGCAGGAGCAGGTGACCGGGGTCGACCGCAGGCTCGTCGTCCGCGTCGCGCGCGAGTTCGCCCGCAACGCCGAGCAGACGCGCGGCCGCTCGATGATCGCGATGGGCGCCGGCACGAACCACTGGTTCCACTCGGACACGATCTACCGCACCTTCCTGACGCTCGTGCTGCTCTGCGGCTGCGAAGGCCGCAACGGCGGCGGCTGGGCGCACTACGTCGGCCAGGAGAAGGTGCGGCCGCTCTCGGGCTGGCAGTCGGTCGCCTTCGCCCTGGACTGGGTGCGGCCGCCGCGCCACCAGTCCGGGACGCCGTGGTTCTACCTCGCGACCGACCAGTGGCGCTACGAGGGCGTGCAGCCGGACGACCTGACCTGGCCCGGCGCGCGCGGCCTGCTCCGCGGCAAGCACGTCGCCGACCTGAACGCGCTCGGCGGCCGGCTCGGCTGGCTGCCGGTGCACCCCGCCTTCGACCGCAACCCGCTCGACCTCGTCGACGAGGCGGAGGCCGCCGGGCTCGAGCCGGCCGACTACGTCGTCCGCGAGCTGAAGGAGAGGCGCCTGCGCTTCGCCTGCGAGGACCCGGACGCGCCGGAGAACGTCCCGCGCGTGCTGACGGTCTGGCGCGCCAACGTGCTCGGCTCCTCCGGCAAGGGCCACGAGTACTTCCTCCGCCACCTCCTCGGCACGGCGGAGAACGGCGTCCGCGCCGAGGAGCTCCCCGAGGCGGAGCGGCCCGCCGACGTCCGCTGGCGCGACCCGGCGCCGCGGGGGAAGCTCGACCTGCTGACGACGATCGACTTCCGGATGACCTCGAACGCGCTCTACTCGGACGTCGTGCTGCCGACGGCGACGTGGTACGAGAAGGTCGACCTCTCGTCGACCGACCTGCACCCGTTCGTGCACACCTTCAACGCGGCGATCCCGCCGCCGTGGGAGGCGAAGAGCGACTGGGACGCGTTCCGGCTCGTCGCCAAGCGCTTCTCCGAGCTGGCCGAGAAGCACCTCGGCGTCCGTCGCGACCTGATGGCGGCGCCGCTCCTGCACGACTCCGCCGACGAGATCGCGCAGCCCTTCGGCGAGGTGCGCGACTGGCGAGCCGGCGAGGGCGAGCCGGTTCCCGGGAAGACGATGCCGAAGCTGCTCGTGATCGAGCGCGACTATCCGGCCGTCGGCGCGAAGCACGGCGCGCTCGGGCCGCTGCTCGAGGAGGTCGGCCAGCAGGTCAAGGGCGCGACGTGGAAGCCGCACGAGGAGGTGCGCGAGCTCGGCGCGCGGAACGGCCTCGTCCGCGGCGGCCCGGCCGACGGGCGGCCCTCGCTCGAGCGGGTCGAGCACGCCTGCGAGGCGATCCTCGCCCTCTCGGGGACGACGAACGGCCGGCTCGCCGTCGAGGGCTTCCGCTCGCTGGAGGCGCGCACCGGCGTGCCGCTCGCCGACCTCGCGGGGACGCGCGCAGGCGACCGGATCACGCTCGCCGACGCGCAGGTGCAGCCGCGCACGGTGATCACCTCGCCGGAGTGGTCCGGGATCGAGGCGCACGGCCGCCGCTACGCGCCGTTCACGCAGAACGTCGAGCGCGCCAAGCCGTGGCACACGCTCTCCGGCCGCCAGCACCTCTACCTCGACCACGCCTGGATGCTCGAGCTCGGCGAGGGCCTGCCCGTCTTCCGGCCGCCGCTCGCCTACGCCCGCATCTACGGCGACCAGGGCGACCCCGGCTCCGACCGGCCCGAGCTCGTCCTCAACTTCGTCACGCCCCACTCGAAGTGGTCGATCCACTCCGAGTACCAGGACAACCTGCACATGCTGACCCTGTTCCGCGGCGGCTCGATGCTCTGGATGAGCCGCGAGGACGCCGAGACGCTCGACATCCACGACAAC
>DASSSQ010000109.1:0-30974 GCA_035708405.1 Gaiellaceae bacterium | reverse complement strand
GAGCTCGACGTCGCCGCCGGCGAGTACGCCTACGTGCCGCGCGACTTCGTCAACCTGCTCGGCGCGGTCGACTGCCTGCAGGCGGACGCGACCCGCTGCGGCGGCGTCACCGGCGTGCTCGCCGCCGCCGGGCTCGCGCAGGCGCACCAGCTCGACCTCTCGGCGCACTGCGCGCCGCAGCTCTCGGCGCACGTCTTCTGCTGCGTGCCGACGCTGCGGCACCTCGAGTACTTCCACGACCACGTGCGGATCGAGCGGATGCTCTTCGACGGCGTGCTCAAGCCGGACGGCGGCGCGCTGCGGCCCGACGCCTCGCGGCCGGGCCTCGGCGTCGAGCTCAAGCGGGAGGAGGCGGAGCGGTGGATCGCCGGCTGAGGCGCTTCAAGCGGAACGTGCGGCAGGGACGGCTGCAGAAGACGCTGGCGGCGGCGACGGCGCTCAGCGTCCCCGGCCTCGCCTTCGAGATCTACCTCGAGCACTACAAGGGCTCGTTCGGCGACAGGTGGATGTGGACGCCGATCGCGCTGACGCCGCCGCTGACCGCGGCCGGCGTCGCCGGCATCTGGTCGGAGCGCGTCGCGAAGACGTGGCTGCCGGCGCTCTCGGCGCTCTACGCGCTCGACGGCCTGATCGGCGTCGTCACGCACCTGCGCGGCGTCCACAAGCGGCCCGGCGGCTTCCACGAGCCGACCTACAACCTCGTCATGGGCCCGCCGCTCCTGGCGCCCGGCTCGCTGACGCTCGTCGGCTTCCTCGGCATCCTGGCGGCGATCGCGAAGCGCGAGCGATGACCTACGGAGACTTTTCGCAGGCGCACCACCTGCCGAAGCAGCGCGGCGACCGCGGGCCCGTCGACCCGAAGGGGCTGCCGCGCCAGCGGCGCGGGATCACGCCGCAGATGCACGGCCGCTATCCCGACTACGACGTGCTCTCGCAGCAGGGCCACTGGGACGAGGAGACGCGCCGCGTCGTCACGGACCGCGTCGACAACGTGCCCGCGATCGCCTTCTTCGCGCCCGACGAGCTCGAGACGGCGACCGCGTTCTGCGACCTCGTGCTCGCGCAGGACGAGGACCCGCGGATCCCCGTCGTCAACTACGTCGACGAGAAGCTCGCCCAGGGCCGGGGCGATGGCTACCGGTACTTCGACCTGCCGGACGACACCGAGACGTGGCGGCTCGTCGTCCGCGGGCTCGACCAGGAGGCCGGACGCCGCGGCGCCGAGCGGTTCGCGCTCCTTGCCTACGACGACCAGCTCGAGGTCGTCACCCGCTTCTCCAAGGGCGAGCTGCACGGCGGCGTCTGGAGCCTGCTCAACGTCTCCCGCGCCTGGAGCGTGACGACGCGCTACGCGCTCGAGGCGTTCTACAGCCATCCGTGGGCCTGGAACGAGATCGGGTTCGGCGGCCCGGCCTATCCGCGCGGCTACTCGCGCTTCGGCTCGCCGCACCTGCAGGACGCGGAGCGCGAGACGTGGGAGGGCGCGCAGGCATTCGACGTCGATCCCGTCGAGGACGTCGCCGAGCGCGGGGTCGAGTAGATGCGGAGGCGCAGCCTGGTCAAAGGGTCGGTGCTGATGCCGACCGACAACGACTCGCCGTTCCTGCTCGACAGGCACAGGCGCGGCCTCCAGAACCTCGACCGGATGGCGCACTACCGCGAGGACGAGGAGATCGACCTGCTCGTCGTCGGCGCGGGCGCCGGCGGCGTCACGCTCGCGCAGCGGCTCGTCCGCGCCGGCTGGAAGGTCGTCGTCCTCGAGAAGGGCCCGCTGTGGGACCCGGACCGCGACTGGGTCTCCGACGAGAAGGGCTCGGCGGGGATCTACTGGACGGACAAGCGGATCATCGGCGGCAACGACCCGATCGAGCTGGGCAAGAACAACTCGGGCGTCGGCGTCGGCGGCTCGATGACGCACTTCGCCGGCTACGTGCCGCGCTTCCACCCGTCCGACTTCGAGGTGAAGAGCGTCGACGGCGTCGGCGCCGACTGGCCGATCTCCTACCGGGACCTGCGGCGCTCCTTCGAGCGGATCGAGCTCGAGCTGCCGGTCGCCGGGCAGGACTGGCCGTGGGGCGACCCGCACAGCTATCCGCACGGGCCGCACCCGATCGCCGGCGCGGCCTCGGTCGCCTGGCAGGGCGCGCGCGGCTGCGGCATCGAGATGCGCGTCGGCCCGGTCGCGATCACGAACGGCGTCTTCGGCAACCGGCCGCACTGCATCTACCGCGGCTTCTGCCTGCAGGGCTGCAAGGTGAACGCGAAGGCGAGCCCGCTGATCACGCACCTCCCGGATGCGATCGAGCACGGCGTCGAGGTGCGCGCCGACTCGATGGCGATCCGCGTCGAGGTCGACGAGGCGAGCGGTCGCTGCACCGGCGTCACGTACGTCGCCGACGGCAGCGAGCACTTCCAGCGCGCGGCCGCCGTCGCCGTCTGCGGCTACGCGATCGAGACGCCGCGCCTGCTGCTCAACTCGACCTCGAGCCGCTTCCCGCACGGCCTCGCGAACGGCTCCGACCAGGTCGGCCGCTACGTGATGGTGCAGGGAGCGACCCAGGTCGCCGCGCGCTTCCCGATCGAGCTGCGGATGTACAAGGCGCCGCCGCCGGAGGTCTCCTCGGAGCAGTTCTACGAGACCGACGAGGCGCGCGGCTTCGCGCGCGGCTTCTCGTTGCAGACGCTCTCGCCGTTGCCGATCGGCTGGGCCGAGCACGTCCAGGCGGACGGCCACTGGGGCCACGCGCTGCGCGAGTACATGCGCGACTACAACCACTGGACGGTGCTCGGCTCGCTCTGCGAGCTGCTGCCGCAGCCGGAGAACCGCGTCACGCTCGCGCACGAGACCGACCAGTACGGGATGCCGGTCGCCAACTTCACGCACTCCCTGTGCGACAACGACAAGGCGAACATCGCCTACGCGACGAAGGTGATGGAGGAGATCTGGGAGAGCGCCGGCGCGCAGGACACGCTGAAGATCGACCGCTACGCGCACCTCGTCGGCGGCTGCCGGATGGGCTTCTCGCCGGAGGACTCGGTCGTCGACTCCTCGCAGCGCGCCTGGGAGGTGCCGAACCTCTACGTCGTCGACGGCAGCGTCTTCCCGACCGAGGGCGCGGCGAACCCGGCGCTGATCATCATGGCGCTCGCCGACCGGGTCGCCGAGCTGCTGAAGGCCAAGCGGGCGGGGCCCGTCCCCACCACGACGCGGCGGAGGGAAAAGGCATCCCTGGCAAGCTGAGCAATCCGCGCGACCTCTTCCTGCAGCTGCTCGGGGAGATGCTGTGGCTCGAGCGCACGCTCGTCCGCGAGGCGCTGCCGTCGCTCGAGCGCGGGGCGCAGGCGCAGTCGCTCGCGCAGGCCTTCGCGCACCATCTCGAGCAGACGCGCGACCACGTGACGCGGGTCGAGGAGGTCTTCGGGATCGCCGCCGCCGAGCCGAGCTCGAACCTCGACGCGCCGGCGGAGAAGCTGATCGAGCACCACGACGAGCTCGCGGGGCAGGTCGTCGACCCGGTGCTCCGGGACGTCTTCCACGCGGCGGCGGCGGCGCGGACCGAGCACGCGGAGATCGCCGCCTACACGGCCCTGATCGCGCTCGCCGAGGCGATGGAGCTGCCGGACGCGGTGCGGCTGCTCGAGCGGAACCGCGACGAGGAGGCCGAGGCGCTCGAGCAGGTCGAGTCGATCGCGCGGCGGCTCGCCGGCGAGGTGGCGCATGCGCGTTGACGGCTACGCGGGGATCGAGGACTACGCGGTGCTCTCGGACGGGCGCACGATCGCGCTCGTCGCGCTCGACGGGTCGGTCGACTGGCTGTCGGTCCCGACGATGGACGGGACCTCGGTCTTCGGCGCGCTGCTCGACGCGGAGCGGGGCGGCAGCTTCTGGCTGCGGCCGCAGGGCGAGTTCGAGGTCTCGCGCCGCTACGTCCCGCACACGAACGTGCTCGAGACCACGTTCGCCGCCGCGCACGGCAGGCTGCGCGTCCGCGAGGCGCTGACCCTGCAGGACGGCGGGCTCGTCCCGTGGATCGAGCTCGCGCGCGCGATCGAGTGCCTCGAGGGCAGCGTCCGGATCCGCTGGGAGTGCCGGCCGCGGTTCGACTTCGGCCGCACGGAGTGCGAGATCGAGGAGCGGAACGGGATCGTGATCGCCCGCGGCGGCCGCGACTACCTCGCCCTACGGGCCTGGGACGCAGGCGAGCCGCAGCACACGGCCGGCACGATCGCCGGCGAGACCGAGCTCGGCGAGGGCGACACCGCGCTCCTTTCCTGCATCTGCGTCGACGACGAGCCGATCCCCTGCCCGCCGCGCGAGGAGGTCGAGCAGCGGCTCGACGGCACCTGCAAGGCGTGGCGGCGCTGGGTCGCCCGCAACGAGTACGACGGGCCGTGGAAGCGCGAGGTCGAGCGGAGCGCGCTCGCGCTGAAGGCGCTCACGTACTCGCCGTCCGGCGCGATGGCGGCCGCGGCGACGACGTCGCTGCCGGAGATCGTCGGCGGGGAGCGCAACTACGACTATCGCTTCTCGTGGATCCGCGACTCGGCGTTCGCGATCGACGCGCTCAGCCGGCTCGGCTTCCGCGAGCAGGTGCACGAGTCGCTCTCGTGGCTCCTGGCCGCGACCGAGCCGACCCACCCGCGGATGGAGCCGCTCTACACGCTCGGCGGCGGGGTGCCGAGGCGGCAGTCCGAGCTGCCGCTCGCGGGCTGGCGCGGCACCCGTCCCGTCCGCAAGGGCAACTCCGCCACCGGGCAGCTGCAGCCCGGCACCTACGGCGACCTGCTCGAGACCGTGCGCCTCTACGTCCACCACGGCAACCTGCTCGACTCCGGCACGGCGACGCGGATCGTCGAGATCTGCAACCTGCTCGCGCGCACGTGGCGGAACGAGGACTCCGGCTTCTGGGAGCTGCCGGACCGCCGTCACTACACGATCTCGAAGCTGCAGGCGTGGGGCGCGTTCGACCGTGCGCTCGGCCTCGTCGAGGACGGCGAGGTCGAGGTGGACGACGAGACGCGGACGCGCTGGCAGCGCACCCAGGAGCAGATCCGCGACTTCGTCGAGACGCGCTGCTGGTCGGACGCGCGGCGGAGCTACACCTTCCACGCGGACGCGGACACGCTCGACGCGTCGCTGCTCCTGAACGCGCGCATCGGCTTCCTCGACCCGGCGGGCGAGCGCTTCGGCTCGACGATCGACGCGATCCGCGAGGAGCTCTCCGCCGGCGGGCCGCTGCTCTACCGCTTCAGCGAGCTGCGCGGCAGGGAAGGCGCGTTCGTCGCCTGCTCCTTCTGGCTCGTCACCGCCCTCGTGCGCGCGGGGCGGGACGGCGAGGCGAGGGAGCAGATGGACGCGATGGTCGAGCTCGGAAACGACGTCGGCCTCTTCTCCGAGCAGATCGACCCGGAGACGCTGACGTTCCGCGGCAACACGCCGCAGGCATTGAGCCACCTGGCGCTGATCGACGCGGCGACGATCCTGCACGAGGTCGAGACGTCCGGCCCGTTCTCCGCGCGCGCCGCAGAGGAGGTGTCGAGATGAGCGAGGTCGTCGTGGTCACCGGCGCGACGAGCGGCGTCGGCCGTGCGATCGCGCACCGGTTCGCCGAGGAAGGCTGCCGGATCGCGCTGCTCGCGCGCAACCGCGCCGGGCTCGAGCAGACGGCGAAGGAGGTCGAGCGGCGCGGCGGCGAGGCGCTGCCGCTGCCGACCGACGTCGCCGACTTCGACGCGGTCGAGGCGGCCGCGGCGGCGACCGAGGAGGCACTCGGCCCGATCGACGTCTGGGTGAACGACGCGATGACGACGATCTTCGCCTTCTTCGAGGACATCGAGCCGGACGAGTTCCGGCGCGCGACCGAGGTCACCTACCTCGGCGCCGTCTGGGGGACGAAGGCGGCGCTCGAGCGGATGCTGCCGCGCGACCGCGGCACGATCGTGATGGTCGGCTCGGCGCTCGCCTACCGCGGCATCCCGCTGCAGTCCGCCTACTGCGGCTCGAAGCACGCGATGAAGGGCTTCTTCGAGTCCGTGCGGACGGAGCTGATGCACAAGGGCTCGAACGTCCGCCTGTCGATGGTGCAGCTGCCTGGCCTGAACACGCCGCAGTTCGCCCACTGCCGCTCGAAGATGCACCGCCAGCCGATGCCGGTGCCGCCGATCTACCAGCCCGAGATCGCCGGCGACGCGGTCTGGGAGGCGGCGCACTCGCAGCGGCGGCAGATCTTCGTCGGCGGCTCGACGGTGCTGACGATCCTCGGCAACCGGGTCGCGCCCTGGCTCGGCGACCGCTACCTGGCGCGGAGCGGCGTCGAGTCGCAGCTCACCGATCGGCAGGTGGAGCCGCGCGACGGCAACCTGTTCGAGCCGCCGGCGACCGACCAGGGCACCCACGGCGACTTCGACGGGCAGGCGCACGCGCGCTCGTACCAGTACTGGCTGACCAAGCACCGCCGCTCGGCGCTGAGCGCGGCGACGGCGGTCGCCGGCGGCACGCTCGCCGCCGCGCTGACGGTGCTGCGCCGGTGAACGCGAAGCGGGTGCGGGAGGGCACGTGGGCGCCCGCGCTGATCGACCCTTCCTAGTGACACAGTGTCACTAGGTCAGAATGCGGCGGTGCAGCCGCGCCGCACCGACGGATACGCGCCGATCCGCGACTACGCCCTGATCGGGGACGGGCGCACCTGCGCGCTCGTCGCGCTCGACGGCTCGATCGACTGGCTCTGCGTCCCCGACGTCGACTCGCCGTCCGTCTTCGGGCGGCTGCTCGACGCGGAGCGCGGCGGCTGCTTCGAGCTGCAGCCGGTCGAGCCGTTCGAGGCCGAGCGCGCCTACCTCGAGGACTCGAACGTCCTGCAGACGACCTTCCGCACCGCGTCCGGCGTCCTGCGTGTCACCGACCTGATGGCGCTGACGCACCGCGACGACCTCTCGCCGCTGCGCGAGGTCGTGCGCCGGGTCGAGTGCCTCTCCGGCACGGTGAGGTTGCGCTGGCGCGTCGACCCGCGCTTCGGCTACGGGACGGCGGCGACGCGGCTCGAGCGCCGGGCCGGCCGGCCGTTCGCCTGGGCCGGCGCCGACGCGCTCTGGCTCTCGACCTGGAACCTCGGCGAGCAGCGCTTCGAGGGCGAGGCGGAGCTCGCCGCGGGCGACGGGGCGGTGCTCGCGATCGGCGTCTCGCACGGCGAGCCGGCGGTCTTCCCGGGGATCGACGAGCTCGTCCGGCGCGAGCGGCGGACGCACGAGTTCTGGCCGCGCTTCGCCGGCCGCGCCGAGTACGACGGGCCGTGGCGCGACGCCGTCGTCCGCTCGCTGCTCGCGCTCAAGCTCTGCGTCTTCGCGCCGTCGGGCGCGGTCGTCGCGGCGCCGACGACGGCGCTGCCGGAGACGCTCGGCGGCACGCGCAACTGGGACTACCGCTTCACGTGGGTGCGCGACGCGAGCTGGACGATCGACGCACTGCTCGCGCTCGGCTACGACGACGAGGCGCACTCGTTCTTCTGGTGGCTGATGCACGCCTCGCGGCGGACGCAGCCGCGCCTGCAGGTGCTCTACCGCGTCAACGGCTCCTCGAAGGCGAGCGAGCGCGAGCTCGCGCTCGACGGCTACCGCGGCTCGCATCCCGTGCGGATCGGCAACGCCGCCTCCGAGCAGCGCCAGCTCGACATCTACGGCGCGCTCGTCTCCGCGATCTGGCTCTACGTCGACGACGGCAACCACCTGGACCGCGACACCGCGAAGGAGGTCGCGGAGATCGCGGATCTCGTCGCGTCGATCTGGCGCCGGCCCGACTCCGGCATCTGGGAGGTGCGGAGCGAGCCGACGCACTTCATCCAGTCGAAGGGGATGTGCTGGGTCGCGCTCGACCGCGCCGCCCGTCTCGCCGAGCAGGGCGAGCTGCCGGGCGGGCACGCGGCGCGCTGGCGCGAGCAGGCGGACGCGATCCGCGACTTCGTCGACGACGAGGGCTGGGACGAGAAGCGGCGAAGCTACGTGCGTGCGACGACGATGCGCGAGCTCGACGCCAGCCTGCTCACGCTCTCGCTGCTCGGCTGGGACGACGCCGACGGCGACCGGGTGCGCTCGACCGTCGACGCGGTCCGGCGCGAGCTCGGCCACGGCCCGTACGTCTACCGCTACAAGGGCGAGGACGGCGTCGCCGGCGGCGGCGAGGAGGGCGCGTTCCTCACCTGCTCGTTCTGGCTCGTCGACGCGCTCGCGCGCACGGGCCGGGTCGAGGACGCCTCCGCGCTGATGGACGAGCTCGTCGGCCTCGCGAACGACGTCGGCCTCTACGCGGAGGAGGTCGACCCGCGCGACGGCTCGTTCCTCGGCAACTTCCCGCAGGCGCTCTCGCACCTGGCGCTGATCAACGCGGCGGTCTCGATCGCGAGGGGGCGCCAATGAGCGGGATCCACGTCGTCTGGGCCTCGCTCGCGGGCGGTCTGGTCGGCACGATCGCGCTGACCTCGGGCCTGCGGATCGCGCAGGAGGTCGGGCTGACGCGGATGGACATCCCGCTGCTGCTCGGCACCGCCTTCTCGCCGAGCCGGTCGCGCGCGCTCGTGATCGGCTACGGCTTCCACGCCCTGAACGGGCTCGCGTTCTCGCTCGTCTACGCGGGGATCTTCCTCGCCGTCGGTCACACGGGGCCCGCGCTCGGCGCCGGGCTCGGGCTCGCCCACGGCATGGTCTCCGGCGGCGCGCTCCTGAACGCGCTGCTGCCTGCGGTCCACCCGCGGATGGGCACGCCCTGGACGGACTCGGAGGAGACGCCGCTGCTCGAGCCGCCGGGCTTCCTGCTCGCGAACTACGGGCCGCGGACGGCGATCGTCTCGCTCGTCCTGCACGTCGTCTACGGCACGCTCGTCGGCTGGTTCGCGGCGGGGCTCTAGTGTGATTCCGCACACAACGCGCGACGGCTCTCGCGGCCGAAGATGCACGTTTGACAGGGAAGCGGCGGCGAGGGAGGTGGAGGATGTTGACCTGGTGGGCAGTCGGAACCTGGGCCGCGACCGCGGCGGGAGGGCTGGCGATGGCGGCTGTCTTCCTGCGCCACCGCGGGATGGCGCAATCCGAGCGAGAGGCGATCGGGCCGCTGCGCGTGCTGCCGCACGTCGGTCTCGCCGTCGTCGGCTTCGGGCTCTGGATCGCCTACGCGATCACCGACAACGACGACACGGCGTGGGGCGCGGTCGCGGCGATCGGGGCCGCGTTCCTGATCGCGGGCACCTTCCTCCTGACGCGCGAGCAGCACCGCCGCGCCGACCTCGCACGGCTACGGGGCGTCGCGGCGCCGGTCCAGACGACCGTCCCGGCCGAGCACTACATCCCGATCTGGCTCGCGAGCGGCCACGGCCTGCTCGGCGCGGCCACGCTGATACTCGTCCTGCTCGAGCGCGCCGGGCTCGGCAGCTAGCGCAGGTCGATCTCGAGCCCGAAGCGGGGCAGGCGCCTCTTGACCGCGCGGTTGAAGGCGGCCTCGTACTCCTCGTCGGCGGGCTCGCCGAGCGTGCGCCTGAACGCGTCGCGGATGTCGGCGAGCGCCTCGGTGCCGTCCTCGACGAGGTCGGCGTACTCGGAGTAGCGCTCCTCGGCCTCGTCGCGGTCGGCCTCGTCGTAGGCGCGCTCGGCGGCGGCGACGTCCGCGATCAGGTCGGCGTAGTCGCGCTCGAAGAGCTCGAGCTGGCGGCGGATCACGTCGGCGAAGCGGCCGCGGCGGAAGATCACGACACGAGCTCCTCGTAGATCGCGAGGTGGGCGGCGGCGGCGGCGTCCCAGGTCAGCTCGTCGCGCGCACGGCGGGCGCCGGCGCGTGCCGCCTCGAGCGCGGCGGGGTCGTCGAGCAGCTCGCGCGCCGTCTGGGCGAGCGCGTCGACGTCGCCCGGTGCGACGACGCGGCCGGCGCCGAACGCGCGCACCGGCTCCGCGAGGCCGCCGACGTCGTAGACGATCGCCGGCACGCCGGCGCCGAGCGCGCGTAGGAGCGCGCCGGACTGGTCGAGCTCGGCGCGATAGGGAAAGAGCGCCACCGTCGCGTCGCCGAGCGCGCGGTCGAACTCCTCGTCCGGCAGGTACCCGAGCCGCCACTCGGCGCGGTCGCCCGCTGCGGCGCGGTGGGCGTCGACCGGCTCGACCGGCTCGCCGGCGACGAGCAGCCGCGCACCGTCGACGCGCCGGACCGCCTCGACCGCGTCGCCGAGCCCCTTGTAGGGACGGATCAGGCCGAGGCAGAGGAGGGTGCGCCCGTCGTCGGCCCGCGCCGGCTCGCTGCGGTAGACGGGATGCGGGACGACGCGCACGCGCTCCGGCGCGGCTCCGAGCTCGACCACCGTCTCGCGGCCGCGCCCGGAGTGGACGACGACCCGGTCGAACTTCGCGAGCAGCTCGCGCCAGAGCTCCGGCCGCGCGGCCGTCCGCCGCGGCACGAGGTCGTGCGCGGTGAAGACCGCGGGCGCGCCGAAACGTAGCCGCCGGTCGAGCCGCGGCCACGCGAGCCACTGCACGTGCAGCACGTCGCGCCGGGGCCGCGCGAGCGCGCGCTGCACCGCCAGATGCTCCGCCGCCTTCACGGGCAGGCGCAGCCGCGAGCGCCGGAAGAGGCGCGACGACACCGGGTAGAACGCCTCCGCACGCCGGTAGCCGTCCGCCGCGGGGATCGCGCCGAAGCGGAAGCGCGAGGTCAGGAGCTCGACCTCGGCGCCGGCGCGCACGAGCGCGGCCGCGAGCTCGTGGTCGTACTGCGGCGTGAACGCGGGCGGGTCGGCGAGGACGACACGCATGGCTGCAAGAGTACGGCGTGCTCGTCCGCAGCTGGAACCTCTTCCACGGCAACGCCGTGCCGCCGGAACGGCGCGCGTTCCTGCGGGAGATGGTCGAGCTCGCCGCCGGCGACGACCCGGACGTCGTCTGCCTGCAGGAGGTGCCGGTCTGGGCGCTCGGGCACCTGGCCGCATGGAGCGGGATGGAGGCGGTCGGCGAGGTCGCACAGCCGCCGCGACTCGGTCCGCTGCCGTCGAGCGCCACGCTCGGCCGGGCGCTCACCGAGCTCCACCACGGCCTGCTCCGCTCCGCCTTCACCGGCCAGGCGAACGCGGTGCTCGTCGCGCGCCGCCACCGCGTCCGCTCACGCGACCGGATCGTCCTGAACGCGAAGCGGTTCCGCGACGCGCAGGCGCGACGGCTCGGGCTCGGCGCCGTCGCGCGGCTCGCCTGGGCGTGCGAGCGGCGCGTCTGCCAGGGGGTCTGCCTCGCGCTCGCCGACGGGCGCCGCGCGCTCGTCGCGAACCTGCACGCGACCTCCTTCGCCGCCGACCCGCGCCTCGCCGAGGCCGAGGTCGTGCGCGCCGCCGTGTTCGCCGAGTCGCTGGCCGGGCCGGGCGAGGTCTGCGTGCTCGCGGGCGACTTCAACGAGGGCGCCTCGCCGCGCGTCCTCGCGGAGCTCGCCGGCTGGGGCTTCGCCGGCGCGGGCGAGGGGATCGATCACGTGCTCGTGCGCGGCGCGGCCGCCTCCCCGCAGGCCTGGCCCGAGGAACGACGTAGGCTCGAGGGGAGGCTCCTGTCCGACCATGCGCCCGTGGAGGTGACGATCGAGTGACGACGTTCGACGAGGCCCGCGCCCGCTTCCCCGTCCTGCGGGAGAAGGCGTACCTGAACGCGGGCACCTTCGGCCCGCTCGCGCAGGCGACGCTCGACGCGACGGCCGCCGAGCAGGCGCGCGAGGGCGCCGAGGGGCGCAGCGGCGCCGAGCTCTTCGAGCGGATGCTGGAGCGTCGCGAGCGGGTGCGCGAGGCGATCGCGGCGGAGATCGGCGCGCCGGCCGCCAACGTCGCGCTCACCTCCTCGACGACGAGCGGCTGCAACCTCGTCGTCGCCGGCCTCGGCCTCGGCCCGGACGACGAGGTCGTGACGACCGATGTCGAGCACTTCGGCATCGTCGGCCCGCTCGTCGCCGCCGGCGCGCGCATCCGGATCGCGCGCGTCCGCGAGCGCCCCGCCGCGGAGGCGCTCGACGCGATCCGCGCCGAGGTCACGCCCGCGACGCGCCTCGTTGCGCTCTCGCACGTCTCCTGGCTGACCGGACAGGTGCTGCCGATCGCGGAGCTGCGCGAGGCGACCGGGCTGCCCGTCCTCGTCGACGGCGCCCAGTCGGCGGGCGCGATCCCGGTCGACGCGACCCGCGTCGACTGGTACACGGTCTCGGCGCAGAAATGGCTCTGCGGCCCCGACGCGACCGGAGCGCTCTACGTCCGCGACCCGGAGTCGCTGCGCGTGACGGCGCCGAGCTACTGGGCGCAGGCGGGCTACGACCTGCTCGCGCCGAGCTTCGAGCCGAAGCCGGGAGCCGCCCGCTTCGACGCCGGCACGATCCCCGCGGCGACGCTCGCCGGGCTCGAGGCCGCCCTCGCCGGCCGGCCCGACTGGCGCTACGAGCACGCACGCGCCGTCGCCGAGCGCTGCCGCCCGCGTCTCGCGGAGGCCGGCTTCCAGGTCGTCACCGAGCCCGGCCAGGGCACGCTCGTCGTCTTCGCCGTCGAGGGCGACCCCGACCTCCTTGTGACACATTGTCACAAGGAAGGGGTGGTGGTGCGCGCGCTGCCGCACACGCGCTGGATCCGCGCCTCCTGCGGCTGGTGGACGAGCGACGAGGACGTCGAGCGGCTCGTCGCCGCGCTGGGTTAGGCCGCGTCGGCGGCCGTCCGCAGGCCGAGCTCGCCCGCGATCGGCTGCAGCGCCGCGACGACGTTCCGGATGTGGTCGTCCAGCTCGACGCCGAGCGCCTCCGCGCCCGCGTAGACCTCGTCGCGGTGGACGCCGGCCGCGAACGACGGCTGCTTCAGCTTCTTCCGCACCGACTTCGGCTCGAGGCCGTCGAGCCCGGTCGGGCGGACGAGGCCGCACGCGTGCACGAAGCCGGAGAGCTCGTCGCAGGCGAAGAGCGTCCGCTTGAGCGGCGTGTCGCGCGGCAGCCCGAGGTGCTCGGCGTGCGAGAGCACCGTGACGACGATCTCCTCGGGCCAGCCCTCCTCGCGCAGGATCGGCGCGCCGTCCTGCGGATGCTGGTCGAGGGTCGGATGCAGCTCGTAGTCGAAATCGTGCAGGAGCGCGGCCGCGCGCCAGAAGTCCTCGTCCTCGCCGAGCCGGCGCGCGTACCAGCCGACCGAGGCCTCGACCGCGAGGCAGTGCCGGAGCA
The DNA here is from genome assembly GCA_035708405.1 of Gaiellaceae bacterium. Taxonomy (GTDB): domain Bacteria; phylum Actinomycetota; class Thermoleophilia; order Gaiellales; family Gaiellaceae; genus DASSSQ01. The sequence continues at coordinate 17,779 of DASSSQ010000109.1, read as the reverse complement.
GCGCCTCGCCCTTCGTGTAGCGGGTGAGCGTCTCCCAGGCGTTCGCGCGAGTAGGTTCCACGGTCGCGGGTAGGCTACCCCGTCGATGTCCGTTACCGTCGGTCAGGAGTTGAGCGAGTCCTTCACGATCGAGGGCGGCTCCCGTCTCTCCGGCACGATCAGGGCGGCGGGGAACAAGAACGGCGCGCTGCCGATCCTGGCGGCGACCCTGCTGACGAGCGATCCCGTCCACCTGCGCAACGTGCCGCGGATCCGCGACGTCGAGACGATGGTCGAGCTGCTGCGCGACATGGGCGCCGAGGCGGACTGGGAGGGAGCGAACGAGGTCCGCGTGCACGCGGCCGACCTCGGCAAGACGGAGGTCGACGACACGCTCTCGCGGCGGATCCGCGCGTCGTTCCTGCTCGCCGGCCCGCTGCTCGCGCGGCTCGGCCAGGCGCAGCTGCCGCCGCCCGGCGGCGACGTGATCGGCCGCCGCCGGCTCGACACGCACATCCACGCGTTCGAGCAGCTCGGCGCGCACATCGAGGTGACGCGCCGCTACAAGCTGAGCGCCGACCGGCTCGTCGGCCGCCGCATCTTCCTCGACGAGGCCTCGGTGATGGGCACCGAGAACGCGATCATGGCGGCCGTCCTCGCGCAGGGCGAGACGACGATCGGCAACGCCGCCTGCGAGCCGCACGTCCAGGATCTCTGCCGCTTCCTCGTCGCCTGCGGCGCCCGCATCTCCGGCGTCGGCTCGAACGTGCTGCGGATCGAGGGCGTCGAGGGGCTCGGCGGCTGCGACTGGCAGGTCGCGCCGGAGCACATCGAGGTCGGCTCGTTCATCGGGCTCGCGGCGGTCACCGGCGGCGAGGTCACGGTCGAGGGGATCGACGCGCAGGACCTCTACCCGATCCTGCCGCACTTCCGGAAGCTCGGGATCGAGGTCGAGCTCTCGGACGGCTCGCTGCGGATCCCGGCCGACCAGGAGCTCGTGATCCAGGACGATATCGGCGGGCAGATCCCGAAGCTCGAGGACGGCGTCTGGCCGGCGTTCCCGTCCGACCTGACCTCGATCGCGGTCGTGACCGCGACGCAGGCGAAGGGCACGATCCTGATCTTCGAGAAGATGTTCGAGAACCGGCTCGTCTTCGTCGACAAGCTCGTCGGGATGGGCGCGCGCGCCGTCGTCTGCGACCCGCACCGCGTCGTCGTCACCGGCCCGGCGCAGCTCTACGGCGAGCGGCTGACGAGCCCCGACATCCGTGCCGGAATGGCGATGGTGATCGCCGCGCTCTGCGCCGAGGGCACCTCGACGATCGGCAACGTCGGCGAGATCGACCGCGGCTACGAGCGGATCGACGAGCGCCTCCGCGCGCTCGGCGCCCGGATCGAGCGCGCCGACGCCTAGCGCCCGGCGCGCTTCGTCGAGAGCACGCGCAGCGTCGCCGGCGCGAGGCTGACCCGGTAGGGAGACGAGCTCGCGAGGCTGGCGCCGGAGCCGTCGACGGCGTCGACGGTGAACACGTAGGTGTGGCCGGAGAGGAGCGCGTACGAGGCGGCGGTCGCCGGGCCGGACTGCAGCGTCCGCGCGGGCCGGCCGTCCTCGGCGACCGTCAGCCGGTAGGCGGCGGCGCCGCGGCCGCTCCAGCGGAGCTGGACGCGCCGGCCGAGCCGCCGGCCGCGGAGGCGGACGTCCGGCAGCGTCGAGGACTGCGGCGCGCCGCTCGCGCGCGCGACCGCGGCGGCGACGTCGAGCACGCCGAAGCCCGTGTCGGGATTCCAGGCTCCGCGGTTGGAGGCCGTCTGCTCGAGGATCTGCGCGACGCCCTGGGCCGAGAGCGACGGGTTGGCGGCCCAGACGAGCGCGGCCGCGCCCGAGACCTCCGGCGTCGCGTAGGAGGTGCCGCTGCCGATCCCGTAGACGCCGGCGAACGCGCCCGGCAGCGTCAACCGCGGGAAGTCCTTCGGCGACGAGAGCGAGGAGACCCCGCCGACGACGTCGACGCCCGGCGCGACGAGCGACAGGTAGCTGCCGCGGTTCGAGAAGGACGCGCGCGCGCCGCTCGCCGTCGACGCGCCGACCGAGAGGCCGCGGCCGCCGACGCCGTCCGAGCCGACCGGCTGCAGCAGCGCCGCCGGGTACTCGGGCGGGCTGCCGTGACCGGCCTCGTTCCCGGCCGCGGCGACGAGCAGCGCGCCGTGGTCGACGGCGTAGTCGATCGCGCTCCGCTCGGTGCGGGAGGTCGACACGCCGCCGATCGAGAGGTTGACGATCTTCGCCCCGTGATCGACCGCCCAGACGATCGCGTTCGCCTCGTCGAGGTCGGTGAACGACTCGCCGCCGCGGTTGGCCTGGACGATCATCAGCTTCGCGTCGCCGCCGAAGCCGGCGATGCCGTCGCCGTTCGTGACCGAGCCGGCGGCGATCGTGGCGACGAAGGTGCCGTGGCCGTCCGTGTCCGTGACGTCGGTGCCGCCGGTGACGGCGCTGTAGGTGATCGGCGACTTGGCGGCGATGTCGGGCGCGGTCAGGTCGGCTCCCGTGTCGACGACGGCGATCGTGACCGAGGCCGCGGCGCGCTGGACGGAGGCCGGGACGCCGGTCTCGTGCGCCGCGACGTACTGCCACTCCGTCGCGATCCCGTTCGCGCCGGGAAGCAGGCCGGGCTCGGAGGCGACGGCGCGCGCCGAGACGGCGTCGACGTAGCGGATGCCGGGACGCCTGCGCAGGGCGCGGGCGAACGCCGCGGCGTCGCCGGCCGGCCGGACCTCGGCGGCGTGCAGCTCGGGCAGCGACCGGACGACGGTCGCCGGCTGCGCTGCGAGCGCCGAGGCGAGCGCGGCGGGCGTCGCGTAGCCGACGGCGAGCGCGGTCGGCCGGGGCGGCGTGCCGTCGCCGACGGTCACGAGCCCGAGCCACGCGGCAGCCGCCGCGAGTGCGATCGCCCTCAGCCGCAATCCCACCTCCCAGACCGACAATAGGGAGGCCCGGATTCGCGGACATGGGCCGATCGGCCCATCTTTGCAAGCGGCAAAGGGAGCCGGCTCGCGCCGTCCGCGACTCGGTTACGCTCACGCGGCGATGAACGCGAGCGAGGGGCAGCTGCAGCCGGTTCGCACGGGAGCGCGCGTGGAGATCGGCGGCTCCGGCCGCGTCAACGTCGCCACCGGCGTGCCGGTGCTCGACCACCTGCTCGGCCTGCTCGCCCGGCGCGCCGGCTTCGACCTGTCGCTCGAGGTCGCGCCGGGAAGCGCGGGCGCGGAGCTCGCGGCCGCCGGCCGCGGGATCGGCGACGCGCTGCACGGCCCGCTGCGGGCGGCCGGCGCGCGCGGCGACGGCTCCGGGACCGCGCCGGCCGAGGAGGCGCTCGCGACGGTCGCGCTGGAGGTGGCCGAGCGGCCGCTGCTCGTCTCCAACGTCGACTTCTCGCGCGAGCGTGTCGGCGGGCTCGAGGGCGACGTCGTCTCCCGCTTCCTCGGCGAGCTGGCCACCGGCGCGTGCCTGACGCTGCACGTGCGCCTCGTCGAGGGCGAGGACCGCCAGCACGTGCTCGAGGCGATCTTCAAGGCGCTCGGCGCGGCTCTCGGCGAGGCGTGCCGGCCCGTCACCTGACCGGAAGGAGCGAAGCATGCAGAAGGACGTCGTCCGTACCGAGGAGGCCCCGGCGCCGTTCCAGGGCGCGCCGTACTCGCAGGCGATCCGCGCCGGCCACCTCGTCTTCGTCTCCGGCCAGCTGGCGCTGCGGCCGGGCGAGACGGAGCTCCGGGGCGACTCGATCGCCGAGCAGACCGAGCAGGTGTTCGCGAACCTGCGCGCGATCCTCGAGGCGGCGGGGTCCGGGCTCGACCGGCTCGTCAAGACGACCGTGTTCCTGCAGGACCTCGGCGACTTCCAGGGGATGAACGAGGTCTACGCGCGCCACGTCGGCGGCGCGCCGCCGGCCCGCTCGACGGTCGAGGTGGCGCGGCTGCCCTCCGGCGCGAAGGTCGAGATCGAGGCGATCGCGCACCTCTGAGCCGTGTCGTCGGGCTCAGGTCAGGCGCTTCAGGCCCAGCCTGCCGTGCTCGCAGACCGGGGTCGGCGGGCGCACCGGCACGCGCGCCGAGCCGCCGCCGGCCGGCGTCACGCGCAGCTCGTGGGCGACCGGCTCGCAGCCGCCGAGCCCGCCCTCGCCGACGCCCGGGACGTCGGGCGAGAAGCGTGCCATCGTGCTCGCCGTCGCGCCCGGCGCCAGCTTCAGGCGCCGGCCGCCCGGCCAGACCGCGCGCGTCGGCAGCGGCCGGCCGTCCGCGCCGAGCAGGCGCAGGCGCGGCGCCGCTCCCAGGTAGCAGGCCGCGGACGAGACGTTGCGGAGTCGCAGCAGGTAGACGATCTGCCCGGCGCCGGCGCTGCCGCGCACGACCGAGAAGCTGCCGCCGAGGTCGCGGCCCGCGCACGCGGGCGTGACGTGCGGCGTGCTCGGCGTGCTGCTCGGGTGGGTGCCGCCGCCGCAGCCGGCGAGCGCCACGACGGCCAGCGCGATCACGGGAATCCGTCGCATTCCGGGCGACCTTACCGGGCAGAATGACCCTCGATGCGTGCAGAGACCGTGATCGCCACCCACGGCAACACCGACTTCGACGCGCTCGCCTCGATGCTGGCCGCGCGGCGCCTCTATCCGGAGGGCGTCGTCTGCCTCGCCGGCTCGCTCAACCGCAACGTGCGCGAGTTCTACCGCCTGCACGCGGACGAGCTCGACGCCATCGAGGCGTCGCGGCTCGAGCTCGACGCGATCCGGCGGCTGATCGTCGTCGAGACCGTCGACGCCGCCCGCCTCGACCGGCTGGAGGAGGTCGCGCGCGACCCGGCGGTCGACAAGGTCGTCTTCGACCACCACGGCGAGCGGCCCGACTGGGCGCCCGCCGACGCCGTCGTCCTCTCCGACGACGCAGCGCTGACGACGACGCTCGTCGGCATCCTCGCCGAGCGGGAGCTGACCGTGACGCCGCTCGAGGCGACCGTCTTCGCGCTCGGCATCCACGAGGACACCGGCTCGCTCACCTTCGCCGAGGCGACGATCCGCGACGCCGAGGCGCTCGCCTGGTGCCTGCGCCACGGCGCGAGCCAGGAGCTCGTCGCGGACTACCTGCACACGCCGCTCTCGCCCGACGAGCGGGAGCTGCTGGCGGCGCTGATGGAGTCGACCGAGACGCACGCGGTCGCCGGCGTCGAGGCGCTGCTCGCGAGCGCGACCTGGCGCGACGCCGACGTCAGCGTCTCGCATCTCGCGTCGAAGCTCGTCGAGCTGACCGACGCGCGCGCGCTCGTCGTGCTGGTGGCGATGGGCGACCGCGTCTTCGCCGTCACGCGCAGCCGCCTGCCGGAGCTGGACGCCTCCGCGCTCGCGGCCGCGCTCGGCGGCGGCGGCCACGCCCAGGCCGCGTCGGCGACGTTCAAGGGGACGCTCGCCGAGGCGCGCTCGCTCCTGCTCGAGGGGATCGAGCCGGCGACGCGCGAGCCGATCCGGGCGCGCGAGGTGATGGCGAGCCCGCCGCGCGTCGTCGGGCCGGACGACACCGTCGGCGAGGCGATGCGCATCTGCCAGCGCCACCGGATGAGCGGCGTCCTCGCCGTCGACGGGACAGGCGCGCTCGTCGGCGTCGTCTCCCGCGAGGATCTCGACCGGGCGATCGGGCACGGCCTCTCCCACGCGCCGGTGAAGGGGATCATGAGCGGCCGGGTCGCGACCTGCGACGAGGAGACGCCGCTGCCGGAGCTGCAGCGGCTGCTCGCCGGCTCCCGCGAGGGCCGCGTCGCCGTCTGCCGCGACGACCGCGTCGTCGGCGTCGTCACGCGCAGCGACGTGCTGCGCGCCCTCGGCACGGCGACGGCGGGCGCCGAGACGGTGCCGGGCGAGAGCCTGCGCGCGCAGCTCGAGGCGCTCGGGCCGCTGCAACGCGTCTTCGAGGCCGTCCAGGCGGTCGGCGAGCACGTCGACGGCGTCTACCTCGTCGGCGGCACCGTCCGCGACATCCTGCTCGGCGAACGCGGCTTCGACGTCGACGTCGCGGTCGAGGGCGACGCGCTCGCGCTCGCGCGCGCGCTCGCCGACGAGCTCGGCGGCCGCTCCCGTCCGCACGACAAGTTCGGCACCGCGGTCGTCGTCTACGGCGACGGCGAGCGGGTCGACGTCGTCACCGCGCGCACCGAGTTCTACGACGCGCCGGCGGCGCTGCCGACCGTCGAGCACGCGACGATCCGCGAGGATCTCTTCCGCCGCGACTTCACCGTCAACGCGATGGCGGTCTCGCTGAAGGGCGCCGACTACGGCCGGCTCGTCGACCCCTTCGGCGGCCGGCGCGACCTCGAGGCGCGCGCGATCCGCGTCCTCCACAACCTCTCGTTCGTCGACGACCCGACCCGCATCTTCCGCGCGATCCGCTACGAGAACCGCTACGGCCTGCGGATGGAGCCGCACACCGAGCGGCTCGCGCGCGCCTGCGTCGAGCTCGGCCTCGTCGGCGACCTCTCGTCGGCGCGGCTGCGCGACGAGCTGGTCGCGCTGCTCGAGGAGGGCGACGTCCGCCACTCGCTCCTGCGGCTCGCCGACCTCGGCACCGACCGCGCGATCCATCCGCATCTCGCCGCAGACGAGCAGGCCGCCGACCTGCTCGCGCGGCTCGTCGCCCTCCGCGACCGCCACGGCCTCGACGTCCCCGCCTGGCGGCTCGGCCTGACCGTGCTCGCACGCCGGATGCCGCCGGACGAGATCTACGCGTGGACGGCGCGGCTGAAGCTGCGCCGGCGCGACGCGGAGGCGATCGCCGGCGCGGTCACGCTCGGGCCGCGGCTGGCCGAGCGGCTCGCCGCGGAGGCGCTCGCGCCGGCGGAGGTGGTCGCGCTCGCCGAGCCGTACGCGCCCGACGCGCCGCTCTACGCGCTCGCGCTCGGCGACGCGCCGGCGCTGCACGACTACTTCGCGCGCCTCGCGGACGTGCGGCTCGCGATCGGCGGCCGCGAGCTGGCGGAGCTCGGCCTCGGCGAGTCGCCGCGCGTGGGGGAGATCCTCGGCGAGCTGCGCCGGCGCAAGCTGAACGGCGAGCTCGACGGCCGCGAGTCCGAGCTGGCGGCGGCGCGGGAGCTGATCGGCCGGCAGTGAGTTGACTCGCGCGGCCCGGCACGGCAGGCTCGCGCGCATGACCCTCCTCGCTCTCACCCAACACGGCGGCGCCCGCGTCGCCGAGGTCGGCTTCCTGCTCGTGGCGATCGCCGGCGGGCTGCTCTTCCTCGGCGCGGTGACGCCCTTCGGCCGCAAGGCCGGCAACCTGCTCGGCGGCGTCGCGCTCGCGGCCGGCGGCATCCTCGCGATCATCGCCACCCACTGGGGGCACTTCGGGTAGCTCCCGTACGATGCGGCGGTGGCCGAGCTGCCGCTGATCCGCTGGGACGCGCCGGGCCCGTACGTCGTCGCCTTCACGACGCGGCACGGCGGCGTCTCGGCCGGGCCGTACGAGTCGCTTAACCTCGCGCAGCGCGCCGGGGACGATCCCGAGCGGGTCGAGCAGAATCGCAGGATCCTCTGCGAGGCGCTCGGCGCCGATCCCGCGCGGCTGACGATGAACCGGCAGCGCCACACCGCGCTCGTCCACCGGGCGCATCCCGGTCGGCGCGGCGAGCCCGGCGACGGACTCTGGACGGACGAGCCCGGGCTGCCGATGCTGAAGCTGGCCGCCGATTGCGTCCCGGTCGCCCTCGCGCGCGCCGACGGCGAGCGGCCCGCGCTCGCGCTGCTCCACGCCGGCTGGCGCGGGCTCGCCGAGGGGATCGTCGCCGCCGGCGTCGCGGCGCTCGGCGGCGGCAGGCTCGCGGCGGCGATCGGCCCGGCGGTGGGGCCGTGCTGCTACGAGGTGGGCCCGGAGGTGTCGGAGCGCTTCGACGCCGACCTGACGCGCGGCCGCCTGCTCGATCTCTGGTCGGCGACCGAGCGCGCGCTCCGCGCCGCGGGCGTCGCGGCGATCGAGCGCGTCGACCTCTGCACGCGCTGCAATCCGGACCTCTTCTTCTCGCACCGCCGCCAGGGCCCGGTGCGCGGGACGCAGGGTGTCGTCGGTCTCGTCGCCTGACGCCGTCCGCGCCGCCCTCGAGCGGATCCGCGTCGAGGTCGGGCCTGCGGTCACCGTCGTCGCGGCGACGAAGTACGTGTCCCTGGAGGACATGGCCGTGCTCGTCGAGGCCGGGGTCGAGGTCGTCGGGGAGAACCGCGCGCAGGACCTCGAGCGCAAGCACGCGGTCTACGGCGACGCGTTCCGCTGGCACTTCATCGGCCATCTGCAGTCGAACAAGGTCGGGGTCGTGAACCGGATCTGCGAGCTCTGCCACTCGCTGGCGTCCGAGTCGGCGGCGCGGCGGCTCGAGATCCCGGCGCTCGTCGAGGTGAACCTGTCCGGCGAGCCGACGAAGTCGGGCGTCGCCCCCGACGGGCTCGCCGGCCTGCTGCCGCTCGCCGAGGTGCGCGGCCTGATGACGATGCCGCCCGCCGCCGCCGACCCCGAGGAGTCGCGTCCCTGGTTCCGCCGCCTGCGCGAGCTCGCCGAGGCGCACGGCCTGAGCGAGCTGTCGATGGGGACGACGCAGGACTACCGCGTGGCGGCCGAGGAGGGCGCGACGTACGTCCGCGTCGGCTCCGCGCTCTTCCGCGGCTGAAGATTTCGCAGAGATTTCACGCTTCCGTGACAGCGCCGTGACACCTGCGCGGGTATCGTCGACCGTGAGGGAGGCGGGTCGAAAGCCCCACCCAAGGGTGGGGGTATGGCCGGCGGCGGCGCAGGCGCCCGCGCCGGACAGGCACTCCGCCGACGGCCGGGATACCATTCGCCGCGATGTCGCTCGGCGATCTCTGGACGCGCACCCTCGTCTACTTCGGCATCGCCGAGGAGGACGAGGACTGGATCGACGAGGACGGCTACGTCACCGAGGAGGCGCTCGAGCAGAGCTACAGCGAGCGCCCGAACGTCCGCCGCCTGACGCCGCGCGCCCGCGCCCGCGACTACGACGACTGGACCGACTCCGAGCCGGCGACGATCCGCAGCGTCCGTCCCGCGCGCGAGCGCGCGGGACGCGACACGAGCCGCCGGCCGCGGGCGGTCGAGGCCGTCCCGAACCCGGCGTCCGTGCGCGTCCATCTCGTGCTGCCGCGCAGCTTCAACGACGCCCAGCAGATCGCCGACAAGTTCAAGCAGGGGATCCCCGTGATCCTCAACCTCCAGAACGCCGACAACGAGCTCTCCAAGCGGCTGATCGACTTCACGAGCGGCCTCACCTATGCCCTGAACGGTGGCATGCAGCGCGTCGCCGACAAGGTCTTCCTGCTCACGCCGCGCAACGTCGAGGTGTCGGCCGAGGAGCGCGCCCGCCTGCTCGAGAGCGGCGCGTTCTTCAACCAGGCCTGACGGCAGAAGCAGGCGTGACGGCAGGAACGGGAAGCGGGAGCCAGAAAGAGCGCGCCGTGGGCGCTTCCGTCGCCACTTCGCTTCTGCCCGCGAGCGCCGGCACCGCCGTCGCGAACTTCCTGTACGTCTTCGTCTCGGTCTACACGCTGCTGATCATCGCCTACGTCCTGACCTCCTGGGTGCGGCTTCCCTACTCGCTCGCGCCCGTGCAGCGCTTCCTCTACGACGTCTGCGAGCCCTATCTGCGGCTCTTCCGCCGGTTCCTGCCGTCGCTCGGTGCGATCGACCTGTCGCCGATCGTCGCCGTGCTCGTGCTCTGGCTGGTCGAGCAGCTGATCGTCACGTTCCTCTGAAAGGAGGCTGATCCATGGCCTACACACCCGTCGAGCTGAGACACGTCGCCCTCAAGAAGGGGCTGCTCGGCTACCGGAAGGAGTCGGTCGACGAGCTGCTCGGCGAGGTCGCGTCGAACTTCGAGGACGTGTGGCGCGAGCGCGCCGACCTCGCCGACCGCGTCGAGGCGCTCGAGGCCGAGCTCCTGCGCCACCGCGAGCGGGAGAACCTGCTCTCGAACACGCTGCTCGCCGCCGAGCGCTCGGCGGCGGAGTCCAAGGAGGACGCGGCACGCAAGTCGGAGCAGCTCGTCGCCGAGGCGCACGCGGAGGCACGGCAGATCACCCGCAGCGCGATCGCCGAGCGGGAGCGGCTGCTGGCGGAGATCCGGCGGATCAAGGCGCTGCTGCGCTCGGCGCTCGACGTCGTCGACGAGGGCGAGCGGATGCCCGCGCCGAGCGAGCCCGCCGAGGAGCGGCGCGAGAGCTGGCCCGCACGCAAGGACGACACCCGCGAGTTCGACGCGCCGCGCCCGAGCCTGCACCTCTCCTCCGAGCCGAAGGACGCACACTCGGCCTAGACTGAGGGCGAGATGCCCGGTCCGATCGTTTCAGGGCTCGGCGCGCGGGAGAAGCTGGTCCAGGTGGCCCGCATCGGCCCCGCGGAGACCGAGCGGCGCCTCGCGACGGCGACGGCGCCCGGAAAGGACGCCTGAATGAGCACGATCGAGATCGAAGAGTTCAAGGAACGCCTGCTCGCGGAGCGGCAGCGCGTCCGCGAGACGCTGGAGCATCTCCACAGGGAGAACACGGGCTCGCTCGAGGACGAGCTGTCGGAGCTCTCGACCGCGGACAACCATCCCGGCGACGTCGCCACCGCGACCTTCGACCGCGAGCTGGACGAGGGCCTCGAGGAGGGCGCGGAGCGGCGGCTCGAGCAGGTCGACGCCGCGCTCGCCCGGATCGAGGACGGCAGCTACGGCACGTGCGAGGCCTGCGGGCGGCCGATCGCCGCCGAGCGGCTGCGGGCGGCCCCGTGGGTGACCCTGTGCATCGAGGACCAGAGGAAGCAGGACCGGTGAACGACGCGGAGGCGCGGGTCCGCCGTCCGCCCGTGCTCGACGTGCGCGTCGGCTCCTCGACGCACGGCCTGAGGCCGATCTCCGCCGCGGAGCGCTCGCTGTCGGCGCGGCTGCCGCAGTGGCTCGGCCTCGTCGCGGTCGGGCTCGCCGCCGTCGCCGCCGACCAGGCGACGAAGCAGATCGTCGCGAGCCAGCTCGCCTTCGGCCACGCGGTGCACGTGATCGGGCCGTTCTCGCTCCATCACGTCCAGAACACCGGCATCGCGTTCGGGCTGTTTCCGAACTCGACGCTCGTGATCGCGCTGCTGACGGCGGTCGCCGTCGCATGGATGGTCTGGTTCTTCGCGCGCTCCGGCTCGCGCCATCCGGTGCTGCCGACGGCGCTCGGACTGCTGATCGGCGGCAGCGTCTCCAACCTCGCCGACCGGCTGCGGCTCGGCCACGTCACCGACTTCCTCGACTTCCGCTACTGGCCCGCGTTCAACCTCGCCGACACCTTCATCTGCGTCGGCGTCGTGATCCTGCTCGTGACGCTGGTGCGCGCCGACCGCGAGCCGCGCCACCCACGGCACGGTGCCCGCGGTCCGCGTTCCTGACGAGGCCGCCGGCACGCGGCTCGACCGCTTCCTCGCCGGGCTCGCCGAGGTGGGGACGCGGGCGGCGGCGGAGCGGCTCGTCGCCGAGGGCCGCGCGACCGTCGACGGCGCAGCGCGCCCGAAGAGCCACCGGCTCGAGGGCGGCGAGACGGTCGCGTTCGAGCCGCCGCCGGCCGTCGAGCCCGAGCCGCCGCCGTTCGCCGTCCCGGTCGTCTGGGAGGACGAGCACCTGCTCGTCGTCGACAAGCCGGCGGGCCTCGTCGTCCATCCGGGCGCCGGCCACGCGGCCGGGACGCTCGTCGACGCGCTGCGCGGCAGGATCGCGGGCGGCGACCCGGAGCGGCCCGGGATCGTCCACCGGCTCGACCGCGACACCTCCGGCCTGATGGTGGTCGCCCGCTCCGAGCAGGCCTACGAGCGGCTGCACGCGATGGTGCGGGACCGCGAGCTCGGGCGCACCTACCTCGCGCTCGTCGAGGGCCGGCCGCGCTCGCGCACGGGCAGGATCGAGGCGCCGATCGGCCGCGACCGTACCGACCCGACGCGCCGCTCGCTCGACACCGACACGCCGAAGCCGGCCGTCAGCCACTTCGAGGTCGAGCGGCTGCTCGACGGCCGCGCGCTCCTGCGCGTCGGGCTCGAGACCGGCCGCACCCACCAGATCCGCGTCCACCTCGCCGCGATCGACCTGCCCGTCGTCGGCGACCGCGTCTACGGCGCGCCCGACGACCGGCTCGGCCGCCAGTTCCTGCACGCGGCCGCGCTCGCGTTCGAGCACCCGTTCGGCGCGGGCCGGCTCGAGCTCGCCTCCGAGCTGCCGGACGACCTGCGGCGGTTCCTCGAGGCGCTCGGCTAGACTTTCCGCGTCCCGTGTCCCTTCGCCCCGGCGGACACGGCCGGACGGTGGTGCCGCGCAGTGCGCGGTTCCGTCCAGGCTCCGCCGGCTGCAGTGCAATCGAAAACCAGGAAAGGGGTAGCACCCGTGTCGGTCGTCTCCATGAAGGAGCTCCTGGAGGCTGGAGTCCACTTCGGCCACCAGACGCGCCGCTGGAACCCGAAGATGAAGCGCTTCATCTTCGGCGAGCGCGGCGGCATCTACATCATCAACCTCCAGCAGACGCAGGAGCTGCTCGAGGACGCCTACAACTTCGCGCGCGCGATCGGCGAGCGCGGCGGCACGATCCTCTTCGTCGGCACGAAGAAGCAGGCGCAGGACGCGGTCGAGGTCGAGGCGAAGCGCTCCGGCCAGCCGTACGTCAACCACCGCTGGCTCGGCGGCCTGCTCACCAACTGGCGGACGATCTCCGACCGGATCGAGCGCCTGCACGAGCTGCGGCGGCTGAAGGAGGAGAGCCAGCTCGACCTGCTGCCCGCCAAGGAGCGGATTGCGATGGAGTCCGAGCTCGAGAAGCTGGAGGCGAACCTCGGCGGCGTCGCCGACCTGCGCCGCCAGCCGGACGCCGTCTTCATCGTCGACCTGCGCAAGGAGGCGCTGGCGGTGCGCGAGGCGCGCCGGCTCGGCCTGCCGGTAATCGCCCTCGTCGACACGAACTGCGACCCGGACGAGGCCGAGTACGTGATCCCGGGCAACGACGACGCGATCCGCGCCTGCTCGCTCGTGACGCGCGTGATCGCGGAGGGCGTCCAGGCCGGCAAGCAGAAGGTGCGGCCGGGCGAGTTCCGCGACGGCGGTCGGCAGCAGCCGGCCGAGCCCGCCGCGCCCGAGGCCCCGGTCGCCGAGGAGGTCGCCGCGGCGCCGGAGAACGAGCAGCAGAGCCCGGCCGAGCAGGCGATCGACGCGCCCGAGGAGCAGGGACGGTGACGGCGATCTCGGCGAGCCTCGTCAAGGAGCTCCGCGAGCAGACCGGCGCGGGGATGATGGACTGCAAGCGCGCGCTCGAGGAGAGCGGCGGCGACGTCGACGCCGCGAAGCGGCTGCTGCGCGAGAAGGGGATGGCGCAGGCCGGCAAGCGCGCCGACCGCTCGACGCCGGAGGGCGTCGTCGCCTACCGGATCGAGGGCGGCACCGGCACGATGGTCGCCGTCGGGTGCGAGACCGAGCCGGTCTCGAAGAACGAGGCGTTCCAGGCCTTCGCGGAGCAGGCCCTCGCCGCCGTCGAGCAGGCCGGCCCGGAGGCGGTCGAGTCGCTCGAGGCCGAGCGGCAGGAGCTCGTCGCGAAGCTCGGGGAGAACATCCGCGTCGTCGGCGCGACCCGGATGGAGGCCTCGGGCGGCGAGACGATCGTCGCCTACGTCCACCCGCCCGCGAACAAGATCGGCGCGATCGTCAGGGTGCGCGGCGGCTCGGAGGCCGGGGCGCGCGACCTCGCGATGCACATCTCGTTCGCGCGGCCGCGCTTCCTCACTCGCGAGCAGGTGCCGGCGGCGGAGGTCGCCGCCGAGCGCGAGATCCTCGCCGCGCAGGAGGACGTGCTCTCGAAGCCCGAGAACGTGCGCGAGAAGATCGTCGAGGGCCGGATCCAGAAGTGGTTCGCGGACTCGGTGCTGCTCGACCAGCCGTGGTACCGCGAGGCGGGCCAGACGGTGGCGCAGGCGATCGGCGACGTCGAGGTGCTGGACTTCGCGGTCTACGCGCTCGCCGGGTAGGTTCGTCCCGTGACCGCGGAGGCCCACGAGCACCTCGTCCCGAAGGCCGGGCCGGCGCCGGTCTTCCGGCGGCTGCTCCTGAAGCTCTCCGGCGAGGCGCTGATGGGCGACGCCCGCTACGGGATCGACGAGCCGACGGTGCAGCGGGTCGCGGCGGAGATCGCCGAGGTGCGCGACTCCGGCGTCGAGGTCGCGATCGTGATCGGCGGCGGCAACATCTACCGCGGCCTCGCCGCGTCGGCCGCCGGCATGGACCGTGCGTCCGCCGACTACGCGGGGATGCTCGCGACGCTGCTGAACGCGATCGCGGTGCAGGACGCGCTCGAGCGCTGCGGCGCGCACACGCGCGTCCTCTCGGCGCTCGACGTGCGCGAGGTCGCCGAGCCGTACATCCGCCGCCGCGCGATCCGGCACCTCGAGAAGGGTCGCGTCGTCATCTTCGCCGCCGGCACCGGCAACCCGTTCTTCACCACCGACACGGCGGCCGCGCTGCGGGCGCTCGAGATCGGCGCCGAGGCGATCCTGATGGCGAAGAACGGCGTCGAGGGCGTCTACGACGGCGACCCGCGCACCGACGAGAACGCCCGCTTCCTGCCGCAGCTGACCCACCTCGAGGCGATCGAGCGCCGGCTCGAGGTGATGGACACGACGGCGCTCTCGCTCTGCATGGACAACGCGCTGCCGATCTACGTCTTCGAGCTCGCGGACGGCAACTTCGCCCGTGTCGCGGCCGGCGAGCGGGTCGGCACGATCATCTCGACGGGAGAACGCGCATGATCGACGAGCTCATCCAGGACGCGACCCACCGCATGGCACAGGCGGTCGACCACACCCAGCAGGAGTTCAACTCCGTCCGCACCGGCCGCGCGTCCGCGGCGCTGCTCGACCGGGTCGCGATCGACTACTACGGGACGCAGACGCCGCTGCGGCAGCTGGCGACGATCAACGTCCCCGAGCCGCGCCTGCTGACGATCCAGCCGTTCGACCCGAGCTCGATCAAGGCGATCGAGAAGGCGATCCAGGAGTCCGACCTCGGGATCACGCCGTCGAACGACGGCAAGCTGATCCGGCTCGCGATCCCGCAGCTGACCGAGGAGCGCCGCCGCGAGTTCGCGAAGATCGCGCACCGCCTGGCCGAGGAGGGCCGGATCGCCGTGCGCAACGTCCGCCGCGACGCGATCCACCACCTGAAGGAGCTCGTCGACAACGGCGACGTCGGCGCCGACGACGAGCACCGCGGCGAGGAGCGCGTCCAGAAGCTCACCGACGACCACATCCACCGGATCGACGACCTCCTGAAGCACAAAGAGGCCGAGATCATGGAGGTGTGAGGCTCCGCACCCGCATCCGCACGCTCCGCGGCCTGCGGGCGGCGCCCGAGCCGGCGCTGCCCTCCGTCGCCCGGAACGTCGCGATCGTGATGGACGGCAACGGGCGCTGGGCGCGGGCGCGCGGGCTGCCGGTCGCCGCGGGCCATCGCGCCGGCACGCGCGCGCTGCGGCGCACGGTCGAGGCTGCGATCGACCTCGGCATCGGCTCGCTCGTCGTCTACGCCTTCTCGACCGAGAACTGGACGCGGCCGGAGGACGAGGTCGGCGCGCTGATGGAGATCTTCTCGGAGACGATCGACCGCGAGCTGCCGGACCTCGTCCAGCAGGGCGTGCGCACGCGCTTCCTCGGCCGCCGCGACCGCGCCTCCGACGAGCTGCGGCGGAAGATGGCCGCGCTCGAGGAGGAGACCGCGGCCAACACGCGGCTCGACCTCTGGATCGCGCTCGACTACGGCGGCCGCGCCGAGATCGTCGAGGCGGCGAGAAGGCTCGTGGCGGCGGGCGTCGAACCGGACGAGGTCGACGAGGCCGCGCTGGCCGCGCGCCTCTACGCCCCGGACATGCCCGATCCCGACCTGCTGATCCGCACCTCCGGCGAGCAGCGCCTGTCCAACTTCCTGCTCTGGCAGCTCGCCTACGCCGAGCTCGTCTTCGTCGACACCCTCTGGCCGGACTTCGGCGAGCACGAGCTGCGGTCGGCCCTGCACGCGTACGCGAAGCGCCGCCGCCGCTTCGGCGGCCGATGAGGGACCTGGGCAACCGCGTCGCGGTCGGCGTCGTCGCGCTGCCGGTCGTGCTGGCGCTCGTCTGGGCCGGCGGCTGGTGGCTGTTCGGGCTCGCAGCGGTGGGCGCGATCGTCGCGCTCGACGAGTACTGGCGGATGACGCGGCCGCTGCGACCGCTCGCCGCCGCCGGCTACTGCGGCGCGATCCTCGCGCTCGTCGGCGCGCGGCTCGGCGGGATCGAATGGCTGCTCGGCGGCTTCCTCGCGACGCTGCCGCTCGCGTTCCTGCTCAAGGGGATCGCCGAGACGAAGACGACGACGACCGCGACCGTCGGCACGACCGTGCTCGGCGCCGCCTGGATCGGCCTCGGCCTCGGCCACGTGCTGCTGCTGCGCGGGATCCCGGCGCACGCCGTGCTCGCCGTCTTCACGGTGCTGATCGCCGTCTGGGCCAACGACACCTTCGCCTACTTCGGCGGCCGCCTGCTCGGCCGGCACAAGCTGGCGCCGGTCGTCTCGCCCGGCAAGACCTGGGAGGGCTTCGTCTTCGGCTCGCTCGCGTCGGTCCTGGTGGCGTTCTTCGCGATGTACGGCCAGCACTTCCTCGCGATCTGGCAGTCGATCGTGCTCGGCGTGCTGATCGCCGTCGTCGGCCCTGTCGGCGACCTGTTCGAGTCGGCGCTGAAGCGCGACCTGGACGTCAAGGACACCGGCCGGGTGCTCGGCGGCCACGGCGGCGTGCTCGACCGGGTCGACGCGCTGCTCTTCGCCGCGGTCGCCTCGTACTACCTGCTCGCGGCGTTCCACCGCGTCTGAGGGCCGACTGCCGCCGGCGGCGACCGGGATCGGCACCGGTGGCCGCGTCCTTCCGCCGACCATCTAGGCTGCGGCCGTGAAGCGCGTGGCCCTGCTCGGCGCGACCGGCTCGATCGGGCGTCAGGCGATCGAGATCGTCGAGGCGCACCCCGAGCTCGAGCTCGTCGCCGCGACCTCCGGCACGACGCCGATCGAGGGTCTCGCGCCGCTGACGCAGGTCGGCGGCGACCCGACCGGGCTGCTCGAGCACGCCCGGCCCGACGTCGTCCTCAACGCCGTCGTCGGCTTCGCCGGCCTGCCGGCGACGCTCTGGGCGCTCGAGCGCGGCGTCTGCCTCGCGCTCGCCAACAAGGAGAGCCTGGTCGCGGCCGGCGAGCTCTGCGCCGCGGCGCAGGCGCGCGGCCGCGGACCGCTGCTGCCGGTCGACAGCGAGCACAGCGCGATCTTCCAATGTCTCGAGGGCCGGACGGCCGAGCAGGTGCACTCGCTCGTCCTCACCGCCTCCGGCGGCCCCTTCCGCGGCCGGACGCGCGACGAGCTCGCGGAGGTGACGCCCGCGCAGGCGCTCGCGCACCCGACCTGGCGCATGGGCCCGAAGATCACGGTCGACTCGGCGACGCTCGCCAACAAGGGGCTCGAGCTGATCGAGGCGCACTTTCTCTTCTCCGTCCCGTACGAGCGGATCGAGATCGTGATCCACCCGACCTCGACGGTGCACTCGCTCGTCCGCTTCCGCGACGGCGCCGCGCTCGCCCATCTCGGGTACCCCGACATGCGCGTGCCGATCTCCTACGCGCTCACGTATCCGGAGCGCGCGGCGACGCCGCTGCAGCCGCTCGACCTCACGAGCCTCACGCTCGAGTTCCACGCGCCGGAC
>DASSSQ010000108.1:0-12644 GCA_035708405.1 Gaiellaceae bacterium | reverse complement strand
CGGCGACCGGCCCCGGCAATGCGCTCGTCCTCTTCGGCGCGACCACCGGCCGCGACGGGATCGGCGGCGCGTCGGTGCTCGCGAGCCAGGAGCTCGGCGAGGGCGCCGGCGAGAAGCGGCCGTCGGTGCAGGTCGGCGACCCGTTCACCGGCAAGCGGCTGATCGAGGTCTCGCTCGAGCTCGTCGAGCGCGGCCTCGTCGAGAGCCTGCAGGACTGCGGCGCCGCCGGGCTCGCGTCCGCGCTCGCCGAGATGGCCTCCGACGGCGCCGGCGTCGACGTCCACCTCGACCGGGTGCCGCTGCGCGAGGAGGCGATGGAGCCGTGGGAGGTGATGGTCTCCGAGAGCCAGGAGCGGATGGTCGCGGTCGTGCGGCCGGAGCTCGTCCCGGCCGTCGAGGAGGTCTGCGCACGCTGGGAGCTGCACGTCGCCGCGATCGGCGAGGTCACGGGCAGCGGCCGGCTGCGCGCCTACTGGGAGGGCGAGCGCGTGGGCGAGATCGAGGCGCGGCTGCTGACCGACGAGTGTCCCCGCTACGAGGTCGAGACGAGACGGCGCGACCGGTCGGCCCCGCTGCAGCCGCCGGCGCAGCTCGCCGACCCCAACCTGTGCAGCCGCGCCTTCGTCTTCCGGCAGTACGACCAGCTCGTCGGCTCGCGCACGGTCCGCCGGCCGGGCCTCGACGCGGCCGTGCTGCGGCTGCGGCCCTCGACGCGCGGCCTCGCGGTCTCGCTCGACGGGCCGCCGGTCGGCGAGCACAGCCCGTGGCGCGCCGGCGCGCTCGCCGTCCTCGACGCGGCCCGCAACGTCGCCTGCGCCGGCGGCGAGCCGCTCGGCCTGACCGACTGCCTCAACTTCGGCAACCCGGAGAAGCCGGAGATCGCGTGGGAGCTCGAGCAGGCGATCGACGGGATCGCGCAGGCGGCGCACGCGCTCGGGATCCCGGTCGTCTCCGGCAACGTCTCGCTCTACAACGAGACCGACGGCCACGCGATCCCGCCGACGCCGGTGATCGGCTGCGTCGGCCTCGTCGCCGACGTGCGCACGGTGCCGCGCGGCTGGCAGGCGGGCGACGCGATCCTCTGCGCGGCCGCCCCCGACGTGCTCGACCTGGAGGCCGAGGCGGGCCTCGTCGAGCTGCTCTGGCGCGCGGCGCCGCGGCTCTCGCTCGCCCACGACGTCTCCGACGGCGGGCTCGAGGTGGCGCTCGCCGAGGCGGCGCTCTGGAGCGGGCTCGGCGCCGACGTCGAGCTGCCGGCCGAGGAGCCGCTCGCCGGCGCCGCGATCCTCGCCTGTCCGCCGGAGCGAGTCGCGGAGCTCGCGGGCTTCTTCCCCTTCGAACGGATCGGCACCGCCGGCGGCGCGAAGCTGCTCGGCCGCAGGCTGGACGACCTGCGCGCGGAGTGGGAGACCTAGCCGGTGTGCGGCGTCTTCGGCATCCGCTCCGGCGCGCGCGACGTCGCGCGGCTCGCCTACTTCGGGCTGCACGCGCTGCAGCACCGCGGCCAGGAGTCGGCCGGGATCGCGGTCTCCGAGCAGGGCCGGCTCACGTGCCTGCGCGACCTCGGGCTCGTCTCGCAGGTCTTCAGCGAGCGAACCCTGTACGGCCTCCAGGGCGACGTCGCGGTCGGGCACACGCGCTACTCGACGACCGGCTCGACGCAGTGGGCGAACGCGCAGCCGCTCGTCCAGCACGGCCGCGCGCGGACGGTCGCGCTCGGCCACAACGGCAACCTGACGAACGCGGCCGCGCTGCGCGACGAGCTCGCCGCGGCCGGCGCGCGGCTCGGCTCCACCTCCGACAGCGAGGTCGTCGCCGCGCTGCTCGCGCGCGACCCGGCGCCGCTCGCCGACGCGATCGCCGCCGCGATGGCGCGGCTCGAGGGCGCGTACACGATCGTCGGCGTCGCCGAGGGGACGCTCTTCGCCTTCCGCGACCCGCACGGCTTCCGGCCGCTCGTGCTCGGCGACCTCGGCGGCGACCCCGTGGTCGCCTCGGAGAGCTGCGCGCTCGATCTCGTCGGCGCCGAGCCCGTCCGCGAGATCGCGCCGGGCGAGCTCGTCCTCGCGGACGACGACGGCGTCCACGTGCGGCAGGCGCTGCCGCCCGCGGGCGACGCGCTCTGCATCTTCGAGTTCTTCTACCTCGCGCGGCCCGACTCGCGGCTCGCCGGCGCCGAGGTGCACGGCGCCCGCGTGCGGATGGGCGAGCGGCTCGCCGCCGAGGCGCCGGTCGAGGCGGACCTCGTGCTGCCGATCCCGGACTCCGGCACGCCGGCGGCGATCGGCTTCGCCCGCGCGAGCGGCATCCCGTTCAGCGACGGGCTGATCAAGAACCGCTACGTCGGCCGCACCTTCATCCAGCCCGACCAGGGGCTGCGCGAGCTCGGCGTCAGGCTGAAGTTCAACCCGCTCGCCGAGGTCGCCGGGCAGCGCGTCGTCGTCGTCGACGACTCGATCGTCCGCGGCTCGACGACGCGGCAGATCGTGCAGATGCTGCGCGACGCGGGCGCCGCCGAGGTGCACGTGCGCATCTCCTCGCCGCCGGTGATCGGCCAGTGCTTCTACGGGATCGACCTCGCCGACCCGGCGGAGCTGATCGCCGCGAGCCAGTCGGTCGACGAGGTGCGCGAGCAGATCGGCGCCGACTCGCTCGCCTACCTGTCGCTCGCCGGGCTCGAGGACGCGACCACGCGGCCGCCCGAGTCGCTCTGCCGCGCCTGCCTGACGGGGAGCTATCCGACGCGGATCCCGGATGACCGGCTGCTCGCGAAGCTGCGCTTCGAGCCTGCTCGCGCCTAGTGCTCGAGCACGCGGCTCGCCTTCGCGATCCCGCGGCTGATCACGTACGCGGCCGTCAGCCAGGTCGTCGCGACGAGCCAGTCGTGGGCGTCGACGGCGTCGCTCGCCGCCCAGACGATCGCGAGCGCGATCTCCACGCAGAGCCAGAGCAGGAACTCGGCGTTGCCGGGGACCGGCAGGCGGGCCGGCACGGTGATCGTCGTCGTGCGGTTCTCGGGCGGTGTCGTCATCGGTGCTCCTTTCAGGCGGCGCGGTCCGGCACGTGCACGAGCTCGAGCTTGAGCCCGTCCGGGTCGTAGAAGAAGACGGCGTAGTAGCCGGGCTGGTACCCGTACTCCTCGGGGCCGGACTCGATCTCGGCGCCCTGTCCGCGCAGCCACGCGGCCCGCTCGTCGACGACGGCGCGCGAGAACGCCTCGAAGCAGAGGTGGTGGAGGCCGACCCGGTAGCGATCGTACCGCTCGAAGCCGCGCGTCTGCGCCTCGCGCAGGCCGATCGAGGTGCCGGGCCCGGTCAGGTAGAAGATCGTCTCGCCGCGCTCGCCCTCGACCTCCGAGAGCCCGTGCCAGCCGAGCGGGCCGAGCAGGTCGCGGTAGAACGGCAGGCTGCGCTCGACCGAGGAGACGATGAGGTCGACGTGGTGGACGCCTGTGCTGCGCACGGGGCTGGGTTCAGCGTGCGCCCGGAAGCTCCTGCGCCCGCCCGTAGCGGACGGCGCGGCGTACCTGGCGCGGGTCGAGGCCGCTCTCGAGCAACTGCTGGCGCAGCTCTCCCTCGTTCGCCATCCGCAGGAAGAGCCAGGCGATCGCGACCAGCGTCACGACGCCGCCCTCGCCCATCATCACCGCGCCCGCGAAGACCTGGTCGGTCGCCGGGGACAGCCCCCAGATCGGCGCGTGGTCGTAGGTCGAGTAGAACGGGTGCCCCGACCAGAGGAAGACGTTGCCGAGGATCGTCTCGACGAAGCGGACGCCGACGATGTAGGCGAGCTTCGCGCCGGTGCCGAACCATTCCGGGCCCGGCAGCACCTCGACGACCGGCGCCCACATCATCGCGCCGAAGCCGAAGAAGCAGACGTGCTCGACCGCGTGCACGGCGGCGTTGTGCAGCGCCGCCTCGTACATGAACGGCAGGTGCCAGCCGTAGAGGTCGACCGCCCAGAGCGGCAGCGCGACGAACGGGTGCGCGAGGACGCGCAGGCGGTCGAAGAACGCGATCGCGAGCACGGGCCGCAGCACCGGCCCGGTCAGCCCGGCGACGATCGCGAGCGGCGCCAGGTCGCCGAGGATCACGTGCTGCGCCATGTGCGCCCAGAGGAAGTCCTCCTCGCCGAGCGGGTCGAGCGGCGTCACGAGCGAGGCGAGCAGCAGCCCGATCCCCGTCGCGAACAGGCCCTGGCGCCAGCGCGGAACGGGCGCGCCGCGGCCGGCGAGCGTGTGGACGCGCCGCCAGTAGAGCGCGGCGAGAACGAGGATCGGCCCGACCTGCAACGGGTCGAACGACCAGCTCGTGGCCGCGGAGACGGCAAGCACGCTTGCAGTGTAGAGGCGCGACGAGCACGCTCCGACCGCCTCTAGACTGGCCGCCGTGCGGCTCTTCCACTATCACCTGGTGACGAGCCAGCTGCGCGACGTCGAGGCCCGCTACATCGGGCGGCACGGCTTCCGCCTCGTCGCGCGGCACGGCCGGATCGGCGAGAACCATCGCTCGTTCGAGTCCGGCACCTCGTGGGAGGAGCTCGACCGGATGGGCTTCAAGCTCCGCCTCTCGGAGATCGAACGCGGCGCCGTCAACGTCGTCATCCAGCCGGGCCACTGGAAGGTGCCGCGCGTCGACCACATCGGCCTCGCGCTCGACGAGGACGAGTTCGAGGACGTGCTGCGCCGCGCCGGCGCGTGGAAGCTGCGCATCCAGGAGCACGCGGGCCGCCGCACCTTCGTCGCAACGAACGCCGGCTACCGACTCGAGGTGCACCCGCCGCGCGACTGGATCGAGGATCTACTCGCCGACGAGGAGGACCTGCATCTGGCGGAGCTGCACCTGCGCGCCGACGACCCGAGCGAGAAGGCGCAGGCGATGGCCGCGGTGCTCGGCCTCGAGGCCGAAGACGGGGCCGTCGACGTCGAGGGCACGATCGTCCGCTTCGTCCGCGGCGGCCCCGAGGGCCGGCCGGAGCTGGACGGCGAGCGCTTCGACTAGCGTCCCGGCGCGGACGCGGCCGGCGCGCCTTCCAACCGGGGTGCCGTGGCGACGCCGTGCACATCCGCCGGCTGCCCTAGACTCCGGTTCCTGAGCGAGGAGCGCACGTACGCCGCCGCCGGCGTGTCGCTGGCCGTCGCCGACGCCGTCGTCGGGCGGCTGCGGGCGGCGGTCGAATCGACCGGCGCCCGCGGGTTCGGCGCCTTCGCCGGGCTGCATCCGCTGGACGAGCGGCGGCTGCTCGCCGCCTCGACCGACGGCGTCGGGACGAAGCTGATGCTCGCGCGCGAGCGCGGCGCGCTGCGCGCCTGCGGATCCGATCTCGCCGCCCACTGCGTCAACGACGTGATCACGACCGGCGCCGAGCCGCTCGTCCTGCTCGACTACGTCGCCGCGAGCCGGATCGAGCTCGAGCAGGTGGCGGAGCTCGTCGAGGGCGCCGCGGAGGTCTGCCGCGCCGCCGGCATCGCGCTCGTCGGCGGCGAGACGGCCGAGCTCCCCGGCACCTACCGCGACGGCGAGCTCGACTTCGCGGGCACCTGCGTCGGCGTCGTCGACCGGGACGCGCTGATCGACGGCACGCGCGTCCGGCGCGGCGACGCGATCGTCGGCCTCCCCTCGGCGGGCGTCCATGCGAACGGCTTCACGCTCGTCCGCCGCGTGCTCGCCGACGAGGACTACGACGGCTCCGACCTGCTCGCGCCGACGCGGCTCTACCTCGACGACGTGCGCGCGCTGCGCGGGCAGGCACACGCGCTCGCGCACGTCACCGGCGGCGGGATCGAGGGGAACCTGCGCCGCGTCCTCCCCGACGCCCTGTCCCCGCGGATCGACTGGGACACGTGGCAGCGACCGCCCGTATTCGAATGGCTGGCGCGCCATGTCCCCGAGGACGAGCTTCGTCGCGTCTTCAACCTCGGCATCGGCTACTGCGCCGTCGTCGCGGATCCCGGCGACGGCCTCGTGATCGGGGAGGTCGTGTGATCGGCGTGCTCGTCAGCGGCGAGGGCTCGAACCTGCAGGCGCTGCTCGACGACCGGCTGCCGGTCGTCGCCGTCGCCTCCAACAGGCCGGGCGTGCGCGCGCTCCGGCGCGCGGAGGCGGCCGGGATCCCGACGGCGGTCTTCGAGCTCGGCGACGGTGAGCGCCGGGAGGCGCGGGACGAGGCGATGGCAGATTGGCTGCGGGAGCGAGGCGTGACATTCGTTGTCTGTGCAGGCTACATGCAGCTCCTGACGGCGCCGTTCATCGAGCGCTTCCCGCAGCGGATCGTCAACGTCCACCCGTCGCTGCTGCCCTCCTTCCCCGGCGCGCACGCGATCGAGGACGCGCTCGTCGCCGGCGCCGACGAGACCGGCGTCACCGTCCACCTCGTCGACGAGGGCCTCGACACCGGGCCGGTGCTGAAGCAGGAGCCGGTCGAGGTCGAGCCGCGAGACACGCTCGCCGAGCGCATCCACACCGTCGAGCATAGGCTGCTCCCGAAGGTGGTGAGAGAACTGTGCGGGCTCTGATCTCGGTCTACGACAAGCGGGGCCTCGAGGTGTTCGCGCGCGGGCTCGCGGCGCTCGACTGGGACCTCGTCGCCTCCGGCCAGACGGCGGCGTTGCTTACAAGCGCGGGCATCGACGTCACCCGCGTCGAGGACGTCACGGAGGCGCCGGAGATGCTCGGCGGCCGCGTCAAGACGCTGCATCCACGCATCCACGGCGGCATCCTCGCCCGCCGCGACCGCGAGGACGACCTCGCCGCGCTCGAGGCGCTCGCGATCGATCCCTTCGACCTCGTCGTCGTCAACCTCTACCCGTTCCTCGAGGTCGCCGGCCAGAAGGGCGTCACCGAGGCGGAGGCGGTCGAGATGATCGACATCGGCGGCCCGGCGCTGCTGCGGGCGGCGGCGAAGAACTTCGCGCACGTGACGCCCGTGGCGAGCCCGGAGCGCTACGAGGCGGTGCTGGCGGAGCTGCAGGAGCACGGCGCGCTGTCGGCGGACACGCGGCGCCGGCTCGCGGCCGAGACCTTCGCGGCGACGGCCGCCTACGAGTCCGCGATCGCCGCCTGGTTCGCCGAGCGCGAGGAGTTCCCGCAGACGTTGATCCCGGCGTTCACCAAGGTACGCGAGCTCGCCTACGGCGAGAACCCGCACCAGCGCGCGGCCTTCTACGCGGAGGTCGGCGCGCGACGGCACCTGCTCTCGCGGGTCGAGCAGCTCCACGGCCGCGACCTCTCCTACAACAACCTCGGCGACCTCGACGCCGCGCGCCGGCTCGTGCGCGAGTTCACGCTGCCGGCCTGCGCGATCGTCAAGCACGCGAACCCGTGCGGCTGCGCGGTCGCGGGCTCGATCGAGCAGGCGTACGAGCTCGCGCTCGCCTCGGACCCGCTCTCGGCCTACGGCGGCGTCGTCGTGCTCAACCGGCCGGTGTCGGCGGCGCTCGGCGAGCGGCTCGCGCAGCAGTTCGTCGAGGTGCTGCTGGCACCCGGCTTCGACGAGGCGGCGCTCGAGGCACTGCGGCAGAAGCCGTCGACGCGGATCCTCGACGACCGCGAGCGTCGCGCCGAGACGCCGGGCGAGCGCGACTACAAGCGCGTCCTCGGCGGGCTGCTCGTCCAGGACCGCGACGCGGAGATCGCCGACCGGGAGACGATGGACGTGGTCTGCGGCGCGCCGTCCGAGCAGCAGTGGGGCGACCTGCTCTTCGCCTGGCGGGTCTGCAAGCACGTCGCCTCGAACGCGATCGTCGTCGCGAAGGGACTGCAGACGCTCGGGATCGGCGCCGGCCAGATGAGCCGCGTCGACGCGGTACGGATCGCGGTCGAGAAGGCGCGCGAGCACGGTCACGACCTCGAGGGCGCCGCGCTCGCCTCGGACGCGTTCTTCCCGTTCCCGGACGCGCCGCGGATCGCGCTCGAGGCGGGCGTCGCCGCGCTGATCCAGCCGGGTGGCTCGAAGCGCGACCAGGACGTGATCGACGCGGTCGAGACGGCCGGGGCGGCGATGGTCTTCACGGGACGCCGCCACTTCCGCCATTGAGCGGTACCGTGGGCGCGTGACCCGCGCGATCGCCTACGGCCTCGGCGTCTCCGGACTCGTCGGCTACGCGATCCTGCGCGTGGCGCTGCAGCACCGGCCCGTGCTGCCGGCCGCGGTCGGCGCGGCGCTCGGGCTCGTCGTCCTCTGGCTGCTCGCCCGCCGGCCGCGCTGACCGGGCGGCGGGGCGCGTATACGCTTCTGCCGGCCGATGAGCCGCGACTATCCCACGATCCTCGACCTCGTCGGCCGCACGCCGATCGTCCGCCTCGACCGGATCGCGCCGCGCGGCGGCGCGCGGCTGCTCGCGAAGCTCGAGTTCCTCAACCCGGGCGGCTCGGTCAAGGACCGGATCGGCCTCGCGATGATCGAGGCGGCCGAGCGCGAGGGGAAGCTGCGGCCGGGCGGCACGATCGTCGAGCCGACCTCCGGCAACACCGGCGTCGGCCTCGCGATCGCCGCCGCCGGCAAGGGCTACCGCTGCATCTTCGTGCTGCCGGACAAGATGAGCCAGGAGAAGATCTCGATGCTGCGCGCGTACGGCGCCGAGGTCGTGATCACGCCGACCGCGGTCGAGCACGACTCGCCCGAGTCCTACTACTCGGTCTCGTCGCGGCTCGCGGAGGAGATCCCCGGCGGCTACAAGCCCGACCAGTACGCGAACATGGCCAACCCGCAGGCGCACTACGACACGACCGGCCCGGAGATCCTCGAGCAGACCGGCGGCGAGCTCGACGCGATCGTGATCTCGGTCGGGACCGGCGGCACGATCAGCGGCGTCGGCCGCTACTTCCGCGAGCACCGGCCCGACGTCGCGATCGTCGGCGTCGATCCGGAGGGATCGATCTACACGGCGGCCAGCGAGGCCGACACGCACCCGTACCTCGTCGAGGGGATCGGCAAGGACACGTGGCCGAAGACGATCGACCTGACCGTCGTCGGCGAGTGGATCCGCGTCTCCGACCGCGACTCGTTCCTGACCGCGCGCCGGCTCGCGCAGGAGGAGGGGATCCTCGCCGGCGGCTCGGCCGGCTCGACGGTCTGGGCGGCGGCGCGCGTCGCGAAGCGGCTCGGGCCGGAGGCGACGGTGCTGGCGCTGATCCCGGACTCCGGCCGCTCCTACATGTCGAAGTTCTACGACGACCACTGGATGCTCGAGCACGGCTTCGTCGAGCGGCGCACGGCGGCGCCGACGGTCGACGAGGTGCTGCGCTCGAAGCGCGGCGAGACGGCGCCGGGGCTGATCACGATCGGGTCGCAGCAGCGGGTCGGCGAGGCGATCGACGTCATGCAGCGCTACTCGATCTCGCAGCTGCCGGTCGTCCGCGACGGGGAGATCGAGACGCTGACCGACGTCGTCGGCTCGCTGCAGGACCGCGACCTGCTCGACCGCGTCTTCCGCAACCCGGACGCGCTGCACGAAGAGGTCGCCGCCGCGATGCAGCCGCCGCTCGCGACCGTCGACGCCGAGCAGTCGCTCGACGACGTGCTGCCGACGCTGACCGGGCACGGCAACGCCGTTCTCGTCGCGCGCGGCGGCCGGCCGGTCGGCGTCCTGACGCGCTCCGACCTGCTCGAGTACCTCGCGCACAACCGGTGAGCCTCGACGCCCGCGCGGTCGCGGATCCCCCGCGCGGGGGTTCCCGCCGCCGCGGCGCGCGCTGAGGATCCGTGCGTGGGCCTCGCCGCCGCCGCCCGGCCGCTGCGTCTCGAATGGACGCCCCTGCGCCTGCGCGCGCTGCGGCACGGAGTCTGGATCGGCGCCGCCCTCTTCGCGCTCTCGGCGGTCGTCGCCGCCGCGACCGGCCACGCGGGCGACGACTCGCACGCCTACTGGGCTGCCTGGCGGCACGGCCTCTACTGGGCCGCGCCCGGCGAGCACGACGCCTACCTCTACTCGCCCGCGTTCGCGCAGCTCGTCTGGCCGCTGACGCTGCTGCCGTGGCCGGTCTTCTTCTTCCTGTGGGCGGGCGCTGCGACCGCTGTCTACGCCTGGCTGCTCGCGCCGCTCGGCCGCACCTGGGCGCTGCCGCTGCTGGCGATGTGCCTGCCGGAGATCGTCTGCGGCAACGTCTTCCCGTACTTCGCGCTCGTCCTCGTGCTCGGCTTCCGCTTCCCGGGCGCGTGGGCCTTCCCGCTGCTTTTGAAGGTGAGCCCGGCCGTCGGCTTCGTCTGGTTCGGCGTCCGGCGCGAGTGGCGGCGACTCGCGATCGCGCTCGCGACAGCCGCCGCGATCGCCGCCGTCTCCTACGCGGCCGCGCCGCACCTGTGGGCCGAGTGGCTGCGGCTGCTCCTGCACCCGGACGAGTTCTCCGACCCGGCGCGCGTGACGAGCGGGCCGCTGCTGCACGTCCCGCCGCGGGCGATCCTCTTCGGCGGCGTGCCGCTGAGCGTCGGCCTGACCGCCTACGCGGCGCGGACGAACCGCCCGTGGCTGCTGCCGGTCGCGATGATCCTCGCCTCGACGGTCTTCTGGCTGAACGTCTTCGCCGTGCTGACCGCGATCCCGCGGCTGGCTAGCAACCGCGACGGGCGGTCTCGGCGACCGCCAGCTTCCCCCACTCCATCGCGACGTCGAGCGGCCACAGCCACCACTCCACCCGCGCCGGCACGAGCTCGATCCGGTCGCCCGTACAGCGGCGGAAGAGCAGCCGCGCGCGGTAGAGGTGGTAGCGCGAGCTGACGACGGCGAGCGAGCGCCAGTCCTCGTGGCGGGCGAAGCGAGTCGTCCAGCGCGCCTCGCCGCGGGTCGAGTAGGGCTTCGCCTGGAAGCAGACCGCATGCCGCGGCGGGTGCGCGCAGAAGGCGACGCGGCGCCTGTCGAGCGGGTCGCGCGAGACGAGCAGCCAGCGGGCGAGGCCGCGGTGCCAGAGTCGCAGCGCCACCGGCAGCCGCGCCTTCGAGCCGGCGAGCACGACGATCGCGTTCACCTTCTTCGGGTGCGCGGTCGAGAACGGCGCCCAGACGAACATGAGCGCGCTGGCCGCGAGGAAGGTGACGACGACGACCGCGGCGACCCGCTTCACCATTCCCGCCACCCTAGCCGGGTCGGATAGAACCGGCGCGATGACCGAGACCGTCCAGCTCGCGGCCCTGCGCCGCTACCTCGTCGCGCACCACGGCTTCGCGACGCGGGCGCGGAACGCGCGCACCGCCGACGTCGAGGCGGAGATCGGGCGGTTGACGGCGGTGCAGCTCGACTCGATCTCGACCGTCGACCGCGCGCACCGGCTGACGCTCGCCTCGCGGCTCGGCCGCTTCCCCGCGCCCGCCGTGACGCGGCTGCTGCGCGCCGGCCGCGTCTTCGAGTACTGGGCGCACGAGGCCTGCCTGCTGCCGATCGCGGACTATCCGCTCTTCAAGCGGCGGATGGAGCACCTGCGCGAGCGGCACTGGTGGGGCCGCGATCACGAGCACGACCCGGAGGTGAAGGAGCGCGTGCTCGCCGCGATCCGCGAGCACGGCGCGCTGCCGACGCGCTTCTTCGAGGGCGGCGGTGGCGGCGGAATGTGGAACTGGAAACCCGAGAAGCGGATCCTGGAGGACCTGTTCGCGGCGGGCGAGCTCGTCGTCGCCGGCCGCGACGGGTTCCAGCGGCTCTACGACCTGCCGGAGCGGGTGATCCCGCGCGCGGCGCTCGAGGCGCCGGCGCCGTCGGAGGCCGAGTTCGTCCGCGGTTACGCGTTGCGCGCGGTGCAGGGGCGCGGCGCGCTGACCGAGGCGGGGATCGCCGAGCACTGCCGCTTCCGCGGCGGCGCGAAGGCGATGCGGCCGGTCGTCGACGCGCTCGCCGCCGACGGACTCGTGCGGCGCGTCGCGGTCGCCGACGGCGGCGCGCCGGTCGTCGTCCCGGCGGCGGCGGAGCTGGACGGCGCAGCGCGCGGCGGCGTCCTCGTCTGCCCGTTCGACAGCCTGCTCTGGGACAAGCCGTTCGTCGAGCGCGTCTTCGGCTTCGCGCCGCTGATCGAGGTCTACAAGCGCGAGCACGAGCGGGCCTACGGCTACTACGTGCTGCCGTTCCTCCTCGGCGACCGGCTCGTCGGCCGCGCCGACCTGAAGTCGGACCGCGCCGGCGGCGTGCTGCGCGTCAGGGCGTTCCACCTCGAGCCGGGCGTCCGCCGCTCGAACGCGCTCGCAGAGGCGTTCGAGAAGGCGGCCGCCCGGCTCGCCCGCGCGATCGGGCTCGAGGCGGTCGCGCTCTAACGGACGACGACCGCGCCCGACGGGGCGAGCACCCACCATGTCGCGCCGCCGCCGTTCGAGCCCTCGCCGTTCGTCTGGCCGGGCTTCGAGTCGCCGGCGTAGAGGTAGAGCGGATGGCCGCCGTACGTGACCTGGAGCCTGCCGTCGCGGCGCGTCGTCGTCCCGAGCAGCGACGCCCTTGCCCCGGCCGCCGCGACCGGCTTCCCGCGGGTGAGCAGCGGCGGCCAGAAGGTGACGCACTGGCCGTAGCAGACGCTCGCCGTCCCCCGGTCGGCGCGCCACATGTAGAGCGTGCGGCCCTTCGCGTCGACGAGGATCCGGCCGAGCTTCGCCGTCTTCGCGACCTCGACGACGGCGCCGCCGGAGGCGGCGGACGAGCTGGCGGCGACGGCGAGCGCCGCCAGGATCAC
>DASSSQ010000107.1:0-21718 GCA_035708405.1 Gaiellaceae bacterium | reverse complement strand
GTTTGTGTGGACGCCGCCGCATTTCTGGGCGTTGGCGATCCTGATCAAGGACAACTACGCCGCGGCGAGGGTGCCGATGCTGCCCGTCGTGCGGGGCGAGCGGGAGACGGCCCGCCAGATCCTCTGCTACACCGGCCTGCTCGTCGCGGTCACGCTGATCCCGGTCGGGCTCGGCTCGCTCGGCGTCGTCTACGCCGCCGGCGCCCTCCTGCTCGGCGCCGTCTTCGCCTGGCTCGCGCTCCGACTCCACCAGAACGTGACCCGCAAACACGCCGCCGCCCTCTTCCACTACTCGCTCCTCTACCTCGCACTCCTCTTCGCCCTCATGGCGATCGACCTGGTGGTCTAGATGGACTCCGATCTCGCACGCAGGAACAACCTCTTCGGCTGGGCGCTCTTCGGCCTCTTCGTGCTGCTCTTCTTCGGCACGATCGGCGTCGCGCTCGTCTACCTCGCCGCCTCGTAGTGGGCCGCCTCGACCGGGCGCGCCGGCTGCAGGCGCTCGCGCAGAACGGTCTCCACTACGCGACGAGCCCGTTCGACGTCGAGCGGTTCGACGAGGTGCGGGCGATCGCGGCCGAGCTCGCGGCGTCGCCGGCGGAGGGCGAGGAGCAGCTGCTCGCGACCTGGGCCGCCGACCGGGGTCACGCGACGCCGAAGATCGACGTCCGCGGCGTCGTCGCCCGCGACGAGACCGTCCTGCTCGTGCGGGGAATCGACGACGGCCGCTGGACGCTCCCGGGCGGCTGGGCGGAGGTCGGCGAGTCGCCGCGGCAGGCGGTCGAGAAGGAGGTGCGCGAGGAGGCCGGCCTCGTCGTCCGCGCCGAGCGCGTGCTCGCGATCCTCGACCGCGACGTGCGCGGGCGTGCGCGGTTCCCGTTCCACGGCTGGAAGATCTACGTGCTCTGCGCCGAGCTCGAGCAGGGCGAGCCGGACGGGATCGAGACGGACGCGACCGGCTTCTTCGCCGAGGGCGCGCTGCCGGAGCTCTCGGAGCGGCTGCCGGCCGAGCACCTCGCGCGCGTCTTCGCGCACCTGCGCGACCCGGCGCTGCCGGCCGAGCTCGACTAAGAGGGGCGTATGGTGACACCACTGATGGGGCGCACCCAGATCTACCTCACGGAGGCGGAGCTACGCCTGCGACGAGCCGTCCGGGCGACGTACGGGCGCTCGCCGCTGACGCACGACGAGCGCGCCGACGCGATCGAACGGTCGGCCGGCATCTGGAAGGACCGGCCGTTCACCGGCGGATGCTCGAGGGGCTGACGGCCCCCTACGGGCGCGAGGGGGGATCCGCCGCCTAAAGCTTTCGCGGCGCCCCGCCGATGGGGCTCGCGAGATGGGTCCCGTCCGTCGCATCGGCGTGCTCGCCGCCTTCCTCGCCGTCGCGGCGGCCTGGTCCGGATCGGCGCTCGCCGCCGGCTCGGCGCCGACCAACACCGAGCTGCCGACGATCAGCGGCGCCCGGTACCAGGTCGGCCAGACGCTGTCCGCCCTGCCCGGCTCGTGGACGGACTCGCCGACCAGCTACGCCTACCAGTGGCAGCGTTGCAAGGCAGACGGCTCGGGCTGCACCGACATCGCCGGTGCGACGGGTGCGATCTACGTCCCTGTCGGCGCCGACGCAAACTCGATGCTGGTCGTGGTCGTCACCGCGACGAACGCGTCCGGCAGCGGCACGGCCAGCTCCCTGCCCACCGTCGTCCTCCCTGCGGACGCCTTGGCGACGACCCACTTCGTCGTCCACTACGGGACCGACCCGGGATCGGGCGCGGCGATCACGGAGACGCAGGCGGGCGACATCGGCGCGTTCGCCGAGCGCGCCTACGCCGCCTACACGGCCGAGGGCTATCCGGCCCCGCTCTCCGACGGCACGCTCGGCGGCGACTCGCGTATCGACATCTACGTGCAGAACCTCTCCTCGCTCGGCGTGCTCGGAATCGCCATTCCCGACGGCGCCGGCACCACGTCCTCCGGCTACATCGACCTCGACGGCTCGAGCAGCGACGGCATCGACCAGCACTCGATCGCGCACGAGCTCTTCCATCTCATCCAGTTCGCGATCTGGGTTCCGCCGTCGGTCACGGACGACTGGCTGTACGAGGCGAGCGCCGAGTGGATGGGCTACCGGGTCGACGGCTTCGCGGGCCCGATCGAGCTCGGCAACTGGGACATGTCGCTCGACTGCCACGATCCGTACAGCGGCTTCGAGTGCGACCTCGACGCCTACAAGAACGGCGGCTACTCGCGCTGGCCCTTCTTCGAGTACGTCTTCGAGCGGTCCGGCTGGGGCGACGCCTTCGTCAAGAGCATCTTCGACCAGGGCGCGGCGGGCGCCGGCTCGGCGACGGCCGCGGTCGCGAGCGCGATCCAGGCGAAGGGCGGCTCGCTCTCCGACGTCTTCACCGACTGGACGGTCGCGAACATGACCGGCGGCTACACGGTGTCGCAGCTGCAGGTCCCGCCCCAGACCTACGGCAGCCCGATCGTGACGGGAACGGCGTCCGGCTCGATTCCGAGCGTCGAGGTGCCGGTCGACCACCTCTCGGCGCGCTACGTCGAGATCGACCGCGGCAGCGGCTCGTCGTCGGGCGCGTGCTACGCGGCGACGCTGAAGCTGAGCGTCTCGCTGCCGAGCGGGATCGGCGCGCGGCCGTACTTCTGGTGGGGCGCGCCGAGCGCGGACGGCTCGAAGCAGCCGCCGCAGCCGCTCTCGGTCGACGGCTCGACAGCCTCGATCACGCTGCCCTGGGACACCTGCAACTGGGGCTCGGCGAAGGGCTACCTCGACCTTTCGAACCCATCGACGAGCGTCGACGGCGCCGACTTCACCGTCACGGGGACGCTGACCGTCGACTCGGCGACGCAGGCGACGGCGACGCCGCCGCCCGGCCCGGTGAAGATGCACGGGGCGACGGTGAACGCGGCCGGCGCGATCGCGGCCGGCGAGGGCGTGCCGCAGGTCGCCGTCTTCGGGCCGCAGGTGATCCGGCTCGCGCCGGGCCAGCGGGGGCTGCGGATCATCGTCGAGGCGAACGGCGACGGGAAGCTGCAGGCCGCGCTCGGCTCGGTCGTGCTCGGCGTCGCGTCCGTGCGCGCGGGCGGCAACGACCTCCGCTTCGCCCTGCCGACGAAGGCGACGGCGTCGCTGACGAAGAAGTCGCGGCGGCGGGCGGCCGCGAGCGACCTGCTGACGCTGAGGCCGCTCTCGACCGGCGGCGCGAGCGGGCCCGCGGTCACGCGCCGTGTCGTCCTGCAGCCTGCGGTGAAGACCGCAGCCGCGCGCCGCTAGATCCCGACCGACTACAGTCGGAGGCATGGACGGCATCTTCCTCGCGCGCGCCGAGACGCCCGCGGGCGCCCGCACGCTCGCGGTCAAGGACCTGCTCGACACCGCCGGCCTCGTCACGACCTACGGCTCCTCGATCTTCGCGGAGCACGTGCCGGCGCGCTCGGCGGAGGCGGTCGTCCGCGCCGAGGCGGCCGGCTGGGCGGTCAACGGCAAGGCCAACCTGCACGAGTTCGCCTACGGGATCAGCTCGCAGAACCCGCACTTCGGCACGGTGCCGAACCCGGCCGCGCCGGGACGGCTCGCCGGCGGGTCGAGCGGCGGCTCCGGCGCCGCGGTGGCGGCGGGGCTCTGCGACGCCGCGCTCGGCACCGACTCGGGCGGCTCGATCCGGATCCCTGCGGCCTGGTGCGGGATCGTCGGCTTCAAGCCGACCTGGGGGCTCGTCCCCGCCGACGGCTGCTTCCCGCTCGCGCCGAGCTTCGACCACGTCGGGCCGATGGCCGCCGACGTCGAGACCTGCGCGGAGCTGATGCAGGCGCTCGCCCCCGGGTTCTCGCCCGCGTCGCTCGACTCGCTCGAGGAGCTCGAGGTCGGCATCGCCTGGCTCGACGGCTGCGACCCGCTCGTGCGCGCCCGCGTCGAGGAGGCGGCGGCGCTCTTCCCGCGCGCGCGGCCGGTCGACTTCCCGGCGCCCGGCGACGACAACCCGCTCTTCATGCGCGAGGTCGCCGACGTCCACCGCGAGCTCTTCGCCGAGCACGCGGAGGAGTACGGCGCCAACGTCGCCGGCAAGATCGAGAGCTGCCTCGCGGTCACCGACGGCGAGGTCGAGCGGGCGAAGGCCGAGCGCCGCGACTACCGCGCCCGTGCCGAGGCCGCGTTCGCCGGCCTCGACCTGCTCGTGACGCCGACGATCGGCTTCGTCGCGCCGCCCAACGACGTCGACGAGCTGACGATCCGCCACCGCGGAATCCAGTTCACGTACCCGTTCGACTCGCTCGGCTGGCCCGCGCTCGCCCTTCCCTGCGGCGCCGCCGAGGAAGGCCTCGCGGCGTCGGTGCAGATCGCCGGGCCCGCCGGCGACGACGAGCTCGTGCTCGCGGCCGGCGCGCTGCTCGCGTCACTCGTTCGAGGGACGGCCGAGACCTAGAGCCTGCCGACACACTTGGGGTGACGAACGTCTCCCCGCGCCGCGTCGGAGCCCTGCTCGCCGTCCTCACACTCGCCGCCTGCGCC
Source organism: Gaiellaceae bacterium (assembly GCA_035708405.1). Taxonomy (GTDB): domain Bacteria; phylum Actinomycetota; class Thermoleophilia; order Gaiellales; family Gaiellaceae; genus DASSSQ01. The sequence continues at coordinate 17,190 of DASSSQ010000107.1, read as the reverse complement.
GGCAGCGCGAGCGCACGCGGCGGCGACGTGTCCGCGCCGACGAACGTGCACGGATTCCTCCTGCGCGCCGACGAGCCGGCGACGACCACGTTCCCGCGGACGCCGGCCTTCGCCTGGAACCCCGTTCAGGGCGCGGCGAGCTACGACTTCCAGCTCTCGACCTCGAGCAGCTTCCGCGACAGCGGCATCGTCTACCAGTGCCCGAGCGCGAAGTGTCCCGAGCTGCCGACGCCGGTCGCCGCCCCCGGCCTCAGCCTGCCGTGGATCACCGGCTCGCCGCACTCGCTGTACGCGCGTGCCCGTGCCGTGATGCCGGACGGGACGAAGTCGGGATGGAGCGCCTCGTTCGGCTTCGACATGGTGCCGGCCGCCGCGCCGACGCCGCAGCCCGCGCCGCCGGGCGTGCTCCGCTGGTCGACGGTGGCCGGCGCGGACGCCTACGAGGTCTGGCTGATCGACCTCGGGGTGCACGAGCAGGTCTACACGAACGTCCTCGACGAGCGGGAGCTCTACACCTTCCACTGGGCGCCGTCCTGGATCGGCTCGGTGCGCTGGCGGGTCCGCGCCGTGCGCAGCGACGCGCAGAGCGACGAGCGCGTCAACGGCATGCCGATCTCCAGCTACGGTCCCTGGAGCCCGATCTACCAGTCGACCAACCCGAACCCGACCGCCGGCCAGATCAAGCTGGGCGAGACCGTCTCCGACGTGATCGGCACCGGGCAGAGCACCGACCGGGCGCACCGGCTGATGCCGGCGTTCACGTGGACGGGCAACCAGACGCTCGACGGCGACAGCGCCGAGCTCTTCCGGGTCTACGTCTTCACCGACCGGCAGTGCCTGAACCCGGTGTTCGTCGGCTCGGTCGTCGGCAGCCCGTCGTACGCGCCGCGCCCCGAGGGCGGGCTCGCGCTGCCGCGGAGCACGGGCGAGGTCGCGGCGGCTCGCACGGGCTACCTCCGCACCCTCGGCACCGCCCGGGCGAGCGACAAGTACGCGACCACCTTCGACGACCAGCAGCTCGAGATCACCGAGAACGAGGCGGCGCAGACCCCGACGACCACGCTGCCGCTCGTCGGCAGCAGCGGCCAGAGCTCCGCGTTCCTCCAGCTCAGCTCGAGCGACATCGGCTCGCCGGTCTCGCTCTGGGACACCGACTGGCCGCAGGGCGGCTACTACTGGACGGTCGTGCCGGTGCAGATGGTCGGCGCGGGCACCGCGACCCTCTCCGCCGACGCGCCGCAGGGCACGACGACGGTGCTCTTCTCGGGCTCGGCGTCCTTCAAGGTCGGCGACAAGGTGCGGGTGGGCGCGAGCGCGGGCGCCGAGGTGCTGACGGTCGCCGCGGTCTCCGGCTCGGCGGTCACCTTCACGACCGCGACCCTCGCCGCGCACTCGGCCGGCGACCCGATCTCGCTGGTCGGCGCGGGCGGCATCGTCTACCAGGACATGGAGCTGCCGCAGGACGTCTGCGCCGCCGGCCGCGTCGCGCGCTTCGGCATCGACAGCGAGCCGTCGCTCGTCGCCGGCAACGACGCGTTCGCCTCCGGCCTCTCCTCGAGCGGCCGGCTGACCTCGGCGGTGAAGACGGACAGCTTCTTCAAGGCGCCGGTCGTCTCGTGGACGCCCGCGCTCGGCGCGGACGCCTACGAGGTGCAGTGGAGCAAGAGCGCCTCGCCGTTCGTGCCAGTCGCCGGACCGGGCGGCGCGGCCGGGATCATGACCGGCGCCACCTCCTACGTCCTGCCGCTCGACGTCGGCACGTGGTACTACCGCGTCCGCGGCGTCGACTGGTCGTTGCCGGCGGGCTCGCAGTGGATGGGCTGGTCCGATCCGACGCAGATCGTCGTCGGCGGCCCCCAGTACAAGGTGATCCAGTCGGTCAAGGCGAAGGCGAAGCGCCACGCCGCGAGGCCGGCGGCGAAGAAGCGGCGCTAGGCGGCCGCGACCGCGGCCTCGTAGACCGGGTCGCGGACGTACCGGTCGAGCTCGTCCGAGAGCAGCTCGCTCGGCGTCGGCGCCTGGCCGGGCGGGAACGGCGCCGGCTCGCCGTCGAGCGCGATCCCCTGCAGGACGTCCGCCTCGGCGTGCTCGAGCTCGATCTCCCGCTCGAGCCGCGAGCGCAGCCAGCCGGCGAGCAGGAACGCCTGCGCCCTCGTCCCGTGCACGCGGATCCGATCGACCGAGGCGATCTGCGGCCAGAGCGAGGCGAGCAGCGCGCGCCAGCGGCCGGTGCGTGCCCAGGCGATGTCGGAGGTCGCCGCGCGCGGGAAGATCCCGGCGAGCTCGCGGTAGGCGTCGGGAAGGTCGGGCCATTCGGTCGAGTCGACGATCAGCCGGTCGGCGACGCCGACGAGCTGGTCGAGCTCCGGCGCGCCGAACGGGGGCTGTCCCCGCCAGCGGAGGAAGACCGGCAGGTCGGAGACGAGCAGCGGCTCGACGACGCTCGCCGGCGCGGCGGCGGTCGCGCCGAGCAGGCGCAGCTCGACGACCTCGGTGCAGACGTTCCGCTCGAGCTCGCGCGGGTGGAAGCACTCGAGCGAGACGGACGCGTCGATCCGTTCGGCACCGTCCTCCGGATGCGGGACGAGGATCAGCGTCCGCGACGGGTGCAGCTCGCGCATCCCCCCGAGCGCCGCCCACGCGCGGTCGCGCCAGTCCGGCGGTACCCACGCGATGTGCGTCATCACGCTCGTCCGCAGCGTCGTCGCCTGGCCGCCGCCGCTCATCCGGTCGCGGAGCTCGCCGAGCGCCCGCTCGATGCCGGCGAGCGAGACGTCCTCGCCCTGCCACTGTTCTAGTGCCGCCGCCACGACCTGCCGTCGCGCTGGACGAGCTCGTCGGCGGCGTGCGGGCCCCAGCTGCCCGCCGCATAGTTCGGGAACGACGGCCGATCGCGCCGCCATGCCGCGACGACGGCGTCGACGAGCGACCACTGCTCCTCCACCTCGTCGGTGCGCGTGAACAGCGTCGCGTCGCCGAGCATCGCGTCGAGGATCAGCCGCTCGTACGCCTCGGGCAGCCCCTGACGGAAGGCGCCGCCGTAGAGGAAGTCCATGTGGACGGTGCGGATCGACATGCCGGCGCCCGGCACCTTCGCGCCGATCGCGAGCGAGACGCCCTCGTCCGGCTGGATGTGGATCAGCAGCACGTTCGGCCGCAGCCCCTCGCCGGAGTCGTCCTCGAACGGCGGGTGCGGCGCCGGCTTGAACTGGAGCGCGATCGTCGTCTCGCGCCGCGCGAGCCGCTTGCCGGCGCGGACGTAGAACGGCGTGTCGGCCCAGCGCCAGTTGTCGACGTAGAGCTTGGCGGCGACGAAGGTCTCGGTCTGCGACTCGGCCGCGACGCCGTCCTCCTGCCGGTAGCCGGCGACCTCCTTGCCCGCGACGAAGCCGGGCCCGTACTGGCCGCGGACGACGTGCTTCGGGCCCGGCGTGTGCAGCGCCTTCAGCACCTTCACCTTCTCGTTGCGCACGGACTCGGCGGTGAAGTCGATCGGCGGCTCCATCGCGGTCAGCGCGACGAGCTGCAGCAGGTGGTTCTGGAAGATGTCGCGGATCGCGCCCGCCTGCTCGTAGAAGCCGGCGCGGCCCTCGATCCCGATCGACTCGGCGACGGTGATCTGCACGTGGTCGATGAACTGGCGGTTCCAGATCGGCTCGAAGATGCCGTTCGCGAAGCGAAGCGCCAGCACGTTCTGGACGGTCTCCTTGCCGAGGTAGTGGTCGATCCGGAAGACCTCGCGCTCCTCGAACTCCTCCGCGAGCAGCGCGTTCAGCTCGCGGGCGGAGGCGAGATCGTGGCCGAACGGCTTCTCGACGATCAGCCGCGTCCAGCCGCCCGCGTTCGCGCGGTGGGCACCGACGCCGCGAACGACCGCCTCGAACGCCGACGGCGGGATCGCGAGGTAGTGGATCCGGTTGCCGGCGGTGCCGCGCTGCTCGTCGAGCTCGGAGAGGACGCGCGCGAGCTCGTCGAAGCCGGTCTCCTGCGAGAAGTCGGTCGTGACGTAGCGCATGCCGTCGGCGAGCGTCTGCCAGACGTCGTCGCGGAACTCGTCGCGGGCGCTCTCCCGGACCGCGTCGCGCATCCGGCTGCGGAAGTCCTCGTCGGACTCGGGCGTGCGCGCGACGCCGACGACGGCGAAGCGCTCCGGCAGCAGGCCGCGGAAGGCGAGCGAGTAGAGCGCGGGCAGCAGCTTGCGCCGGGTCAGGTCGCCGGAGGCGCCGAAGATCGTCAGCACGCACGGGTCCGGCGTGCGCCGGAGGCGCAGCCCCTCGAGCAGCGGGTTGTCCTCGGTCGTCGGCGCGGTGGCCGTCACGCGGTGACCAGCCTCTTGGGAAGACGCCGGTGCCACGGATGGTCAGTCGAGACGCCCAGCCGCTCCAAGAGCTCCCATCTGCTGTCGTCGCCGCAGTACGGGATCGCCATAGGATCCGCCGCCTCCAAGAAGTCCCACTGCTCTCGATAGTCGGCGATCCACGCAGGCGAGATGCTCATCTGCGCCGGCTCGCGTTCGTGCCGTTCTGAGAACTCCCGCCGCGTCACGTACAGCACGGCGGCGACGTGATGCTGTGGCATCACGAAGAACTCCGGTCGCCGATCACGACCGAGTAGCCGCACGAAAACGAACCACTCGTTCGGCTCCCGCGACGGGCGCTCGTCCTTCACGCCGAGACGAAACCACTGACCCGTCGCCGTCTTCGTCTGCACAGAGATCAGACGACCGGTCGCCGCGTGTTGCGCGAGGACGTCTGTCTCGGGGGCGTTCTTGATCGTGACCGTGGCGAGCCAGCCGCGGGTAGAAAGCTCTGCTGCCGTGAAGTACTCGCCCGCGGCACCGGTGAGATTCGTCGGTGTGCGCGCAGCCCTCATGATTCCGGGCCCTTCTCCAGGTGGCCGCCGAAGCCGTGGCGCATCGCCGAGAGGACGCGGTTGGCGAACTCGGCCTCGCCGCGGGAGGCGAAGCGCTCGTAGAGCGCGGCCGAGAGCACCGGCGCCGGGACGCCTTCGTCGACGGCGGCCTCGACCGTCCAGCGGCCCTCGCCGGAGTCGCTGACGCGGCCGGCGTAGTCGTCGAGGCCGGGCGAGGAGTGCAGGGCCTGCGCGGTCAGGTCGAGCAGCCACGAGGCGATCACCGAGCCGCGGCGCCAGACCTCGGTCACGCGCGCGACGTCGAGCTCGTAGCGGTAGCGCTCCGGGTTGCGGAGCGGTGTCGTCTCGGCGTCGTGCGCCTGCTCGGTCGCGCCGACGTTCGCGTGCTCGAGGATGCTGAGGCCCTCCGCGTAGGCCTGCATCAGGCCGTACTCGATCCCGTTGTGCACCATCTTCACGAAGTGGCCGGCGCCGGAGGGGCCGCAGTGGAGCCAGCCCTGCTCCTCCGGCGCGTGGTCGCCCTCGCGGCCGGGGGTCCGGCCGGCGGCCTCGAAGCCGGGCGCGAGCGCGGCGAAGATCGGCTCGAGCCGCCCGACCGCCTCGTCGTCGCCGCCGATCATCAGGCAGTAGCCGCGCGCGAGGCCCCAGACGCCGCCGCTCGTGCCGACGTCCAGATAGTGGATGCCGCGTTCCCGCAGCTCGGCCGAGCGGCGCAGGTCGTCGACGTAGTAGGAGTTGCCGCCGTCGACGAGCGTGTCGCCCTCGGCGAGGTGCGGCGCGAGCTCGGCGACGACCGAGTCGACGATCCCGGCGGGCACCATCAGCCAGACCGCCCGCGGCGCGTCGAGCCGTGCGACGAGCTCGGCGAGCGAGCCCGCGGTCGACTCGACGTTCGGGTCGTAGGTCTCGACGTCGTGGCCGGCGGCGCGGATCCGCTCGGTCATGTTCGCGCCCATGCGGCCGAGGCCGACCATCCCGAGCTGCATCAGATCTCTCCCAGCCGAACGCGGCAGACGCGGCGGCCGCGCTCCTGCAGCGAGGCGAAGTCGCCGGCCGCCTGCGCGCGGATCAGCTTGCCGAAGCCGTAGTCCGAGCCCGGGATCGGGATCTCGTCGCCGGTCTCGTCGACGACCTGGACGGCGACGATCTCGTCCGGACCGCCCTTGTGCAGCTGGCCCGTCGAGTGGAGGAAGCGCGGGCCGAGGCCGCAGGTGACGACGCAGCCGGTGGCGCGCGCGCGGCGCACGAGCGGCTGCATCTCGTCCTCGCGCGCCGGGTCGACGAACGCCTGGATCGCGACGTAGTCGCGACCCGCCTGCGCGCCCGCGAGCAGCTCGTCGAGCGAGCCCTCCGGCTCGACCGACGGCTCCTCGCCCGAGTCGAGGATCTGCTTCGTCCGGTCCTTCGCCTCCTGCACGTTCGGCTGGTCGAACGGGTCGATGCCGAGGATCGCGCCGGCGACCGCGGTCGCGAGCTCCCAGCGGAAGAACTCGGCGCCGAGGTCGTACGGGTCGGCGAGCTCGACCCGCGCCTCCTGCCGGTCGGCGCCCTGCGGCGCCTCGCCCGGCGCCGGCACGAGGCCCTTCCCCTGCTTGCCGGTCGACTCGGCGAGCAGCTGCTCGGCCCAGAGGCCGAAGCCGCCCGGGGTCGGGTCGATGCAGACCTTGTCGCGGCCCTCGCGCCAGCGCTCGCCGAGCTGCAGGCCGAGACGGGCGCCGGGGCCGTCGGCCGCCCGGCACGCCTCGCGCATCTCCTCGGCACGGGCGAGCAGCCGGTCGAGGTCGACGCCCATCAGCGCCGCGGGGACGACGCCGAACGGCGAGAGCGCCGAGTAGCGGCCGCCGATCGTCGGCTCGCCGTGGAAGAGCCCGCGGAAGTGCCGCTCCTGCGCGAGCTGCTCGAGCGAGGAGCCGGGGTCGGTGATGACGGCGAAGTGCCCGGGGTCCTGCACCTGCTCCCAGAAGTAGGCGAGGTGCGAGCGGGTCTCCGTGGTCGAGCCGGACTTGGAGGCGGCGACGAAGAGCGTCCGGCGCACGTCGATCTCCCGCTCGAGCGCGCGGATCGCGGCCGGGTGCGTCGTGTCGAGGACGTGGAAGGTCTCGGAGCGGAAGGTGCGCCGGATCACCTCGGGCGCGAGGCTGGAGCCGCCCATCCCGAGCAGCACCGTCGCCTCGAAGCTGTCGGCGGCCGCCTCGGCGAACCCGTCGAGGGCGGCGTGCTCCCGGCGCATGCGCACCGGCTCGTCGAGCCAGCCGAGCCACTGCGCCTCGTCGCCGCCCGTCCAGACCGACGCGTCGCGCGCCCAGATGCGCTGGACGATGTCCTCTGCGTTCACGCGGTCACGAGCTCGCGCTTGGCCTGGATCCCGTCGAGCAGCTCGACGAACGAGTCCGCGAACTTCCGCACGCCCTCGGCCTCGAGCGTCTCGACGACGTCGTCGTAGTCGACGCCCGCCGCCGCCAGCTCGTCGAAGAGCCGCCGCGCCTCGTCGATCCCCGCGAGCGCCGTGTCCTTCTTCACCTTGCCGTGGTCCTGGAAGGCGCGGATCGTCTCCTCGGGCATCGTGTTCACGGTCTCCGGCGCGATCAGCTGCTCGACGTACATGACGTCGCGGTAGGCGGGGTTCTTCGTCGAGGTCGACGCCCAGAGGCAGCGCTGCCTGGTCGCGCCCTTCGCGGCGAGGAACTCCCAGCGCGGCCCGGAGTAGGCCTCGAGGTAGTGCTGGTAGGCGAGCTTCGCGTTCGCGACCGCGAGCCGGCCCTTCAGCTCGTCGTGGCCGCCGATCGCGTCGAGCCGCTTGTCGGCCTCGGTGTCGACGCGGGAGACGAAGAAGCTCGCGACCGACGCGACCGGGGCCGGGTCGCCGCCGCCGGCGACGAGCCGCTCGAGCCCGCGGATGTGCGCCTCGACGACCTCCTTGTAGCGCTGCAGGCTGAAGATCAGCGTCACGTTGATCGAGTGGCCGTGCGCGATCATGTCCTCGATCGCGGGCACGCCGGGCCGCGTCGCCGGGATCTTGACGAAGAGGTTCGGCCGGTCGATCTCGCCGTGGAAGCGGATCGCCTGCTGGAAGGTCGCCTCGGTGTCGTAGGCGAGCGTCGGGTCGACCTCGATCGAGACGTAGCCGTCCCGGCCGCCGCCCGCGTCCCAGACCGGACGCAGCAGGTCGCAGGCGTCGGCCACGTCTCGCTCGGCGAGGCGGATGAAGGTCTCGACGATGTCGTGGCCCTCGGCGGCGCATTCCTTCAGCTGCTCGTCGTAGGCGTCGCCCTTCGAGATCGCCTTCTGGAAGATCGTCGGGTTCGAGGTGACGCCGACGACGGCGTCCTCCTCCATCATCCGCGCGAGCTCGCCCGAGTGGACGAGGTCGCGCGACAGGTAGTCGATCCAGACCGAGACTCCCGCCTCGGACAGCTGGTGCAGGCGGCTCCGCTCAGCCATGTGCCATCTCCCTTTCCATCGCTTCGACCTTCTCCAACCTTCTGACGTAGCGCTCGCCGCCGTCGAAGCCCGCGCCGAGGAAGGCGCGGACGAGCTCGACCGCGAGCGAGGGGCCGACGACCTCGGAGCCGAGGCAGAGCACGTTCATGTCGTCGTGCTCGACGCCCTGGTGAGCCGAGTACGCGTCGTGGCAGATCGCGGCGCGGATGCCGGCGATCTTGCAGGCGGCGACGGACGCGCCGACGCCGGAGCCGCAGACGAGGACGCCGCGCTCGGCGAAGCCGCTGCCGATCGCGTCGCCGACCTCGCGCGCCTTGTCCGGGTAGTCGATCCGCACGGCGTCGGAGTCGGTGCCGAGGTCGACCGCCTCGTGACCGCCGGCGCGCAGCTCCTCGAGCACCGCCTCGCGCAGGTGGACGCCGCGGTGGTCGAAGGCGACGGCGACCCGCACTACAGATTCCCAACCGAACCTCGTACTCTGACGTACGCCGTACGAGGTTCCGCGAAGTTCGCTGTACGAGATTCGGTGAAGGGGTCGCGGCTCACGAGACGCGCTCCAGCAGGGCGGTCGCCCGCGCGACCACGTTGTCGACCGTGAAGCCGAGCCGCTCGAGCACCTCGGTGCCGGGCGCGGACGCGCCGAAGCGGTCGAGCGCGACGACGTCGCCGCGGTCGCCGACCCAGCGCGCCCAGCCGAGCGAGACGCCCGGCTCGATCGCGAGCCGCGCCTTCGTCTCCGGCGGCAGCACCTCGTCGCGGTACTCCGGCGGCTGCAGCTCGAAGAGCTCCCAGCACGGCATCGAGACGACGCGAACCGCGCCGGCGCCGTCGGCCGCGAGCTTCCGTCCCGCCTCGAGCGCGAGCCCGACCTCGGCGCCCGTCGCGAGCAGGATCAGATCCGGCTCGCCGTCGCCCGAGTCCCAGAGCACGTAGGCGCCGCGCTCGACGCCGCTCGCCGGCGCGAGATCCGAGCGGTCGAGCGTCGGCACCTTCTGCCGCGAGAAGGCGAGCGCGACCGGCCCGTCGGCCCGCTCGAGCGCCACCTTCCAGGCAAACGAGGTCTCGTTCGCGTCGGCCGGCCGCACGAACCAAAGGTTCGGGATCGCGCGCAGCGCCGCATAGTGCTCGACCGGCTGGTGCGTCGGCCCGTCCTCGCCGAGCCCGACCGAGTCGTGCGTCCAGACCCAGACGACCGGCAGCCCCATCAGCGCCGAGAGCCGCACGGCCGCGCGCATGTAGTCGGAGAAGATCAGGAAGGTCGAGCCGTACGGCTTGAGGATCCCGCCGTGGACGGCCGCGCCGTTCACGATCGAGCCCATCGCGTGCTCGCGGATCCCGAAGGCGACGTTGCGCCCGGACTGCATCGCCGAGAAGAGCCCGGCGCCGACGAATTCGGTGTACGTCGACTCGACGAGGTCGGCCGCGCCGCCGATCATCGTCGGCGTGAACGGCCGGAACGCCTGCATCGCCGTCTTGCCGGCAGCGCGCGTCGCCAGCGACTCGCCCGGCTCGAACTCCGGCAGCGCCTCCGCGTAGCCCGGCAGCGGCCTGCCGGTGTGCACCTGGTCCCACTCCTCGCGCACCGCCGGGAATGCCTCCGACCAGCGCTCGAAGCGGTCGACCCACGTCTGCTCGGCGTCGATCCCGCGCTGCACCTGCGACATGTGCTCGTAGACCACCGGATCGACCAGGAAGTGCGCGTCCGGGTCGAAGCCCATCGCCTCCTTCGCGGCGCGCACGTTCTCCTCGCCGAGCGGGCTCCCGTGCGCCTTCGCCTGGTCGACGAGCGGCGAGGGATAGCCGATGTGCGAGCGGACGACCACGAGCGACGGCCGCTCGACCTCGTCCTGGGCCGCCCGGATCGCCTCGCGCAGCGCGCCGAGATCCTCGACGTCGTCGACCCACTGGACGTGCCAGCCCTGCGCCTCCAGCCGCCGGCCCCGGTCCTCGGCCGTGAACGAGATCGAGGTCGTGCCGTCGATCGTGATCCGGTTGTCGTCGTAGAAGTAGACGAGCTTGCCGAGCCCGAGCTGGCCCGCGATCGACGCGGCCTCGTTCGTGACCCCCTCCATCATGTCGCCGTCCGAGCAGATGCAGTAGACGCGGTGGTCGACGATCTCGTGTCCCGGCCGGTTGTAGCGGTCGGCGAGGTAGCGCTCGGCGATCGCCATGCCGACGCCGTTCGCGAAGCCCTGGCCGAGCGGCCCGGTCGTCGTCTCGATTCCCGGGGTCAGGAAGTGCTCCGGATGGCCCGGCGTGATCGACTGCCACTGCCGGAACCGCTTCAGCTCCTCCAGCGAGAGGTTGTAGCCGGTCAGGTGCAGCGTCGTGTACTGGAGGATGCAGGCGTGGCCCGCGGAGAGGACGAAGCGGTCGCGGTCGGGCCATTCCGGCCGCGACGGGCTGTGCCGCATCGTCTCGGTGTAGAGCAGGTACGCAAGCGGCGCGAGCGCCATCGCCGTGCCCGGGTGACCGGCGTTCGCCTGCTGGACGGCGTCCATCGAGAGGGCGCGGATCGTGTCGATCGAGCGGCGCTGGACGTCGGCTTCGGTCACGTCACTCCTTCGTAGAGATGTCGCTGGCGCTCACGAGCTGAACGATACGACGCGGCGCGCTCCCGCCGCGGTGAGACCTCGCCCGCGAGCCGCGGCTCCTCGACCTCGACGCCCAGCCGCTCGTGGACGACCGCCGCGGCGCCGCGCAGCGACGCCTCCGCGACCGCCGAGATCGCGAGCGGCCGTTCGAGCACGTCGGCGACGATCTGCAGCCAGTCGGGGTCGGCGAGCAGCGCGTGGCCGGTCGCGACCACCTCCTCGACCTCCGGCATCAGCTCGGCGATCTCGGCGAAGCGGAAGGCGATCCCCTCGAGCGCGGCCTGGACGAGGTCGGCCGGCGTCGTCGCGAAGGAGAGCCCCGCGATCGCGCCGCGCGCCTGCGCGTTCCAGCCGGGCGCGCGCTCGCCGCCGAGCAGCGTCAGGAAGGTCAGCTCCGACGGCGGCCGCTCGGCGAGCCCGCGCGTGTCGACCTCCTTGAGCGTCCGCTTGAGCCAGGCGTAGAGGTTGCCGCCGTCCGAGAGCGCGCCGCCCTCGACGATCCGCCGGTCGTCGAGCAGGTAGCGGAAGAGCCCGCGCCGCGGCGCCGAGCCGTCGTCGGCGCGCACGACCCGGAAGGCGCCGGAGGTGCCGACCATCAACGCGGCGCGGCCGGCGGTGACGCAGCCGGCGCCGACGTTCGAGCAGGCGCCGTCGCCGATCGGCGGATGGACGCCGCCGACCGGCTCGTCGGAGATCCGCGGCAGCCGCTCCCGCGTCAGGCCGAGCGCGGCGAGCGCCTCCTCGTCCCAGTCGCGCGCGGCCAGGTTGAGCAGGCCGGTGCCGGAGGCCATCGAGAGGCTGCAGCGCAGCTCGCCGGTCAGCCGCGCGAAGAGGTAGTCGCCGAAGCCGGCGAAGTGGGCGGCGCGCTCGAAGAGCTCCGGCCGCTCGTCGCGCAGCCGCGCGAGCTTCGCCGGCCAGTAGCTCGCGTGCGGCGGGCAGCCCGTGCGCTCGAAGGCGTCGAAGGGAACCGCCTGCGCGGCGCGGACGTCGCTCCAGGTCAGCACCTGCGTCAGCGGCTTGCCGTCCTCGTCGAGCGCGACCAGGCTGTGCCAGAAGCAGGAGATCGCGACCGCGTCGGCCTCGCCCGCGCGCCGCATCGCCTCCAGGCACGTCTCGGCGAGCTCCTCGGCGCCGACCTCGCCCGCGCCGATCCGGTACTGCGACTGCACCTCCTCCTGCCGCTCGAGGCCGGCCCGGACGGAGGAGGTGCCGACGTCGACCGCGAGGACGCTGACCACGGACCGAGCGTACCCTGCCGGTGTGGCCGTCGCGATCGCATCCGGGCTCCGCAAGGAGCTGGCGGGAACGCCGCTCTTCGACAACGTCTCGTTCAAGGTCGAGCGGCGCGACCGGCTGGCGCTCGCCGGCCCGAACGGCGCCGGCAAGACGACGCTGCTGCGCGTGCTCGCGGGCGAGACCGACTACCAGGCCGGCGAGCTCGCGATCGCCAGGGACACGCGGATCGCGCTGCACGACCAGCGGCCGCCCGCCGCCTCCGGGCACACGCTGCGCGAGTACGTGCTCGCGGGCGCCGCCGACCTCGTCGCCGTCGAGCAGGAGCTGCGGCGGCTCGAGCAGGCGATGGCCGCCGGCGACCACGGCGACCAGGTGCTGCGTCGCTACGCCGCCGCCCAGGCGCGGCTCGAGCATGCGGGCGGCTACGACTGGCGCGAGCGCGCGGCGGCGGTGCTGCGCGGCCTCGGCTTCGGCGAGCGCGACCTCGACCGGCCGCTCCGCACCTTCTCCGGCGGCGAGCTGACGCGCGCCTCGCTCGGCCGCGCGCTCGGCTCCGACCCCGACCTGCTGCTGCTCGACGAGCCGACGAACCACCTCGACGTCGAGTCGCTCGAGTGGCTCGAGCAGACGCTCGTCTCGCTCGACGCGGCGGTGATCCTGGTCGCGCACGACCGCTGGTTCCTCGAGGCGACGACGACGGCGACGATGGAGCTGATCGGCGGCCGCTCGACCTACTTCGCCGGCCCCTGGCACGCCTGGCGCCGCGAGCGGGCCGCGCGCGCCGAGCACGCGGCGAAGACGGCGGAGCGGACGGCCGAGGACATCGCGCGGCTCGAGCGCTTCGTCGAGCGCTTCCGCTACAAGAAGACGAAGGCCAAGCAGGCGCAGGCGAAGCTGCGGCAGATCGGCCGGCTCGACGCCGAGCGCCGGACGGCGGCGGCGGAGCACCAGTTGCTGACGCGGCGTGCGCGGGCGCTCGGCTTCGAGTTCCTGAAGCCGGCGCGCAGCGGCCGCACCGTCGTCGAGGCGGCCGACCTCGTCCTCGAGGCGGGCGGCAAGCCGCTGCTCGACGGCGTCTCCTTCGCGATCGAGCGCGGCGAGCACGTGGCGCTCGTCGGCCCGAACGGCTCCGGCAAGACGACGCTGATCGAGACGATCCTCGGCCGGCGCCCGCCGGCCGGCGGCACGGTGCGGCTCGGCCACGGCGTCGAGGCAGCGTACTTCTCGCAGCACGAGGTCGAGCTGGACGAGCGCGGCACCGTCCTCGACTGCGCCGTCGGCATGACCGGCCTGCGCCGCCCGGACGCGCAGTCGCTGCTCGGCCGCTTCCTCTTCTCCGGCTGGGACGCGCAGGAGAAGCAGGTGTCGGTGCTCTCGGGCGGCGAGCGGCGGCGGCTCGCGCTCGCCTGCGTCGTCGCCTCGGGCGCGAACTTCCTCGTCCTCGACGAGCCGACGAACCACCTCGACCTGGAGAGCCGCGAGGCGCTCGAGGCCGCGCTCGAGGCGTTCCCGGGGACGGTGCTGCTCGTCTCGCACGACCGCGCGCTGCTCGACGCGGTCTCGCGGCGGCTGCTCGCGATCGAGGACGGCCGGCTCGTCTCGGTCGACGGCGGCTGGGCCGACTACGTGCGCGGCAAGGAGGAGCGCGCCGCGCCGGCGCCCGCGCCGGAGCCGCCGAAGCGGGAGAAGCCGGCGAGGCCGCGCGCGGCGAGACCGAAGCGCGACCCGCTGGAGCTGATCGAGGCCGAGATCGCCCGCGCGGAGTCGCGCGTCGCCGAGCTCGAGGCGAAGATCGCCGAGGACTGGGCGAACGTCGACCTCGTCGCCGCCCACCGCGCCGCGCGCGAGGACCTGCAGGCGCTGCTCTCCCGCTGGGAGCAGCTCTTCGAGCAGGCGGGCGCGTGAGGGCGGCGCTCGAGCCGGTCGCCGGCGAGACCGCGCAGGCCCTGCTCGCCGCCTACGTCGCCGAGATCGAGCGCACGCTCGAGCGCCACCGCGCCTCGTCGCCGGAGGACGTCCGCGAGCTGGCGCCGCCCGGCGGCGGCTTCGTGATCCTGCGCGACGAGGACGGCCGCGCGATCGGCTGCGGCGGCTTCCGGCGGCTCGAGGCCGGCGTCTGCGAGGTGAAGCGGATGTACGTGGCGCCGGAGGCGCGCGGCCGCGGCGCCGGCCGGCTCCTGCTCGCGACGATCGAGGCAGAGGCGGCCGCCGCCGGCTACCGGCTCGCCCGCCTCGACACCGCCGCGCCGCTCCTCGCCGCGCGGCGCCTCTACGCCGCCGCCGGCTGGCGCGAGACCGAGCCGTACAACGGCAACCCGCTCGCCGCGCACTGGTTCGCGAAGGAGCTTCAGTCGATCACGAGCGCGCCGTCGTCGTCGAGCGGGAACGCGCCCCAGGCAACCTCCCACAGGTAGCCGTCCGGGTCGGCGAAGTAGCCCGAGTAGCCGCCCCAGAAGGCGTCCGCGGCGGGCTTGACGACCTCGCCGCCCGCGGCCGCGGCGAGCGCGAGCACCTCGTCGACCTCGTGCCGGTCGCGGACGTTGTGCGCGAGCGCGATCCCGGTGAAGCGCGAGCGCGGCTCGTCCCAGCCGGGCCCGACGTCCGCGGCGAGGTCGCCGTACGGATAGAGCGCGAGGATCGTTCCCTGCGTCCGGAAGAAGACGACGCCCTGCTCCGGCGTCCGCGCCGTCGGGAAGCCGAGACCGTCGGCGTAGAAGCGGTACGAGCGCTCGAGGTCGGCGACGCCGAGCGTGATCAGCGAGATCCGCGGCTCCATCGCGCGAATCTAGCGCCAGAGCCAGCGCAGCGCGTCCGGGAGGATCGCGCCCGCGTGGTTCGGGTCGTGGCCGCCGTCGCCGAGGACGAGCCGGAGGTCGTAGCCGCGCTCGGCGAGCGCCGCCGCCACCTGCAGGTTGGCGCTGAGCCAGTTCAGCTCCGGCCGGTCGAAGCCGATGTCGCGCGTCGCCGCCTGCAGGAAGACGCGAAGCGGCTTCGCGGGCGTCTCGCGGATCAGCTCCGGGTACGAGTTGCCGCCGCGGATCTGCGCGAAGCTGGCGAGGAAGGCGAGCACGCGGCGGAAGCGGTCCGGCCGCTGCCAGGCGACCGTGAACGCGCAGCTGCCGCCGCTCGACCCGCCGGCGATCGCCCAGCGCTCAGGGTCGTCCGCGATCGCCCAGCGCTCCTGCACGCGCGGCAGGATCTCCTCGAGCAGGAGGCTCGCATAGACGTCGTCGAACGCGTCGTACTCGTCGTTCCGCGTCCCCTCGCCCGGATCGACGAAGACGCCGATCGTCACCGGCAGCTCGCCGCGCGCGATCAGGTTGTCGCAGACGACCGGCGCGCGAACGGTGCCCTCGGGATCGGCGTTCAGCCAGCCGTCCTGGAAGACGAGCAGCGACGCCGGCTCCGACCCGTCGTACTGCGCGGGCACGTAGACCCGGCAGCCGCGCCCGGCGACCTGCAGCTCGTCGAGCCTCCCGCGCGGCACGCCCGGCTGCACGAACGAGTCGGGCCCGTAGGCGTAGCGGACGGGCAGCTCGCCCGGGTGGCGGACGTACGGGAGCTCGCTCACCCGCCGCTGATCGCCGCGATCACGTCCACGCGCGCGCCGCCGCGGAGCGGGCTCGAAAGCTCCGCCCGCTCCCGGTCGACGTAGACGTGGATGTGCCGCCGCAGCCGCGGCCCCGGCTCGCAGATCCGGTCGCGCAGCCCGGGGAAGCGCGCGTCGAGCTCGGCGAGCGCGTCCGCGACCGTCGCCGCGTCGACTTCGTGGTGCCGCGTCAGCCCGGGGAAGAGCGGCGTCAGGGTCGACGGCAGATGCACCTCGACGCTCACTGCACCACCGCCACGCCGATCGACGCGATCCCCGGTAGGTAGTCCGCGATCTCCGTCCAGCTCTCGCCCTCGTCGGCGCTCGCGAAGACCTGCCCGGTCGTCGTGCCGAAGTAGACGCCCGGCGTCTCGAGCGAGTCCATCGCCATCCCCTCGCGCAGCACGCCGAGGTAGGCGCCGGTCGGGAGCCCCTTGTCGAGCCGTCGCCAGCTCGAGCCGGCGTCGCTCGTCTTCCAGACCGCCGCGTGGCCGTCATGCATGTAGCGGCCGTGCTCGGGGTCGACCGGGATCATGTACGCCGTGTCGCGATCGTGGGGATGCGCGGCCGCGGCGAAGCCGAAGTCGGACGGGAGCCCCTCGCTGATCTCCTGGTAGCTCGCGCCGCCGTCGCTCGAGACGTAGGCGCCGACGTGCGTCATCGCGAACAGGCGCTCCGCGTCGGCCGGCGAGCGGACGAGCTTGTGGATGCAGTAGCCGTAGGACGGGTCCTCGAGCGGCCAGTCCGCGCGGAAGCCGACGTTGCGCGGCGTCCACGACGAGCCGCCGTTCTCGGTCTCCCAGACGCCGAAGCCCTGCACGTTCGCGAACATCCGCTGCGGGTCGGCCGGGTGCGGGATGATCGCCGGCAGCCCGAGCAGGCCCGGCGGCAGGACCTCCGCGTTCAGCCAGGCGTCGTGCGCCGGCTGGTCCTCGAGGCTCGACAGGTGCGACCAGGTGACGCCGCCGTCCGAGCTCTCGAAGATCCCCGGCACCGCGACGCCGGCGAGCAGCCGCCCGTGCGCCGCCGTCAGGCCGGTCACCTTGGTCAGCGCCGGCTCGCCGTCGGCGTACTTCAGCCCCTCGCCGGACCACTCCCACGTCTCGCCGAGGTCGGAGCTCCGCCAGACGGCGGCGCCGTGCCACTCGCTGCCCGCGGCGACGAAGATCGCGCCGCTCTCCGCATCGTAGATCGCGTGGTAGACGGGCCAGCTCTCGCAGTAGGGACCGCGGCGCGACCACGAGCGACGGTCCTCGCTCTCGAGGAGGAAGAGGCCCTTCCGCGTTCCGACGAGCACGACCACCCGGGACATTCGGATCTCCTTATCTGTCCAGGGACGTCACGGCAAGCGCGGCGTCCGCGTTGATTACTGGTTGGGTGTTGCGGGGGTCTGGGCGGCGGGTGCGCACGGTCGAGGTGGTCGTGTCGGTGCGCGCGGGCGCCCAGCCTTATCTCGGT
>DASSSQ010000106.1:0-32999 GCA_035708405.1 Gaiellaceae bacterium | reverse complement strand
CGCTAATCAGCAGCAGGTCGAGGTCGGCGAGCATCGTGGCCCCCTTGGGTCGACGGTGACAACAAGGCACCGCCGACTTCGACCAGCTGCTCCTGGTCCCTACCCCAACACGGCTTCTGCCGTGGAACTACTCATCTAGCGCAAGGCACGCGTGTCGGCCCGATGCTTTTCGGCGTCGACCTGCAGCCGCTCGAGGGTCGTCCTGCTCACGTCGTTGCCATGCTCCGCCTCCTCTCTCAGGTGCCGGAAGAGTCGCTCCCACGCCGCCGCGACGAGCGCTTCGCGACCCGCAGCGCCGTCAGAGCTCAAGGAGCTCTCCACGCTCGTCGAGCACCGCCCAGGAGACGCGGAACGCCAGCTGCGCGCGCACGGCCCGCGCCGCCCATGCATCCGGACCGCGCTCGACGATGTCCTCGATCGCCTGTCGCACCGTCTCGGCCGCGCCCAGATACTGCTCCCGGACGGCCGCGAGCGCCTGCGCGACCTCACCCGTGAGCTCGGGCGTCCACGCCTCGCGAACGACGTCGCGGGCCGCGCCCTCGGCGCCGACGATCCCTCCCGAATCCTCTCCGAGCCTCCCGGCGGTGGCTTCGCGCAGCTCCGCCTCGTCGGGGCGGACGCGGGCTGACGTGTCGAGCGCGATGCGCTCGGCCAGCTCCGGCGGTTTCGGGATCCATCCGCTCATCGCCGCCTCCGGCGCCGGCCTGCATACGGCGAGTCGAGGAGACGCGGCTCGGGATGGCCGTTCTCGATCCGCAGCCGCTCGATCGTCTCGCTCGCGGCGAGCCGCGTCTCGGGAAACTCCTCGCCCATCCGCTCGCAGAGCGCGGCCGCGAGCGCATAGACCTGCCGGGCGGTCGGCGGCGCCGAGGGGAAGTGCGGCCGCCGCCCGGCGTCGGTCTCGGGAGGCTGCAGTGCGGGGTCGCGGGTCACACCTCGATCGAAGCAGAGGAAGTGCAACGCGTGGGTGACGGCTTCGTGACGATTCTGCAACTTCGCGCCGACGTCAGATCCGGGGATCGAGCGCGGGCTCGTCTCCCCGAGTGTCGGCACGCTCGCGGCGCCGCTCGACTACGGGCACGACCCGAGCTCCTGCGCGGCGTCGTAGCCGTGCGCGCTCGCGTCGCTAATCGGAGCTGCGGCGGCGGCGCCAGAACGCGAAGACGCCGAAGAAGGCGGCGACGCCGGCGGCGAGCGCTGCGCTCCCGCGGCCGGGACTCTGCGGCACGACCTCCTTCGCCTTCTTCTTCGCCGTCCGCTTCCCCAGCTTCCAGACGACCCAGCCGAGCAGCGCGTTGCGTCGGTTGAAGAACCCCATGCGGCTCCTTTCGCTCGGCCCGGACTCTACGCCACCGAAAGGAGACCCCGCCCCCTGCGGCGCGGGGCGGGGTCGTGGGAGAGATGTCCCGGAGCCGGCGGGCGGGCACGACTCCGGGACGGGGACGAGGGCACGTCCACTAATGGAGATGCCTCGCCGGCGCAGAACTTGCGCCGGCGAAGGTTAGGGTTGTGTAAGGGAGGGCGGCTGCGGCAGCGTCGCCGTCACCTGCGGCGCCGCGATCGCCGGCGTCGTCACGGTCACCGTCGGCGTCGTCACCGCCGGCGTCGTGACGGCGAGCGTGGTCTCACTCGGGACGGTCGCCGCCGGGACGGGCACCGTCTCGGAGGGGACGGACGCGACGGCGACCGTCGCGGTCGCCGCGGGCGGCGACGGGGCCCGCTCGGGCTCGGCGGCGGGCGGGGCGGCAGGCTGCGCGGCGACGGGCGGCGGCGGAGCCGGCCGCTTCGGCGCGGGCCGCGGAGGCGGGTGCTCGATCGGCGGGTCGGGGAGCGGCGCGATCCCGGGAGCCGGCCGGGCGCGCGGAAGGCGCTCGACCGGCTCGACGATCCCGTCGCGCGGCCTCGTCGCCCGCGGCGCGGGCTTCGCCCGGCGCGGAGCCGCCGCCGTCACGTGGACGACGCGGCCCGGCCGCGAGGCGGCCGGGCGCCGCGGCGCGTCGCGGTGGACGATCGCCCGCGCCGTCGCCGGCCGCGCCGGCGCCGGCTCGGTGCGCACGACCTCCGCGGCGCCGCCGGCGGCGACCGCCGCGACCGCGACCGCGACCGCCGCCTTGCCGCCGCCGAGCAGCGGCGAGAGCCAGCCCGGCACCGGCACGAGCGACGCGATCCGTCTGACCGCGGCGAGCCGGCCGCGCCGCCGCCGCTCGAGCGCCGCGCACGCGCTGCAGGAGCGGAGATGCGCGCGGAGCGAGCCGCTCTGCGCCTCGGTCAGCGTCGCGGCGGCGAGCAGCGCCGCCGCCTCGTCGCAGCCGCCGGCGGTCGCCAGCTGCTCGCGCAGCGCGCGCCGGGCGCGGAAGAGCAGCGTCTCGACCGCCGAGCTCGAGATCCCCAGCCTCGCCGCGATCTCGGCGTAGCCGCGCCCCTCGAGCTCGCGCAGGACGAGCGCCGCACGCTGCGTCGGCCGCAGCTGCGCGAGCGCCTCGCGGATCTCCTCCGCTCGCGGCCCGTCCGGCGACGGCGCGCGCTCGACCGCCTCCTCGAGCACGACCTGCGCCGGCCGGCGCGCCTCGGCGCGGAACTGCATGAGACACTCGTTGCGCGCGATCGCGTGCAGCCACTGCCGCGGCCGCTCGGGCCGGATCCCCGACTGCAGCGCCCGCAGCGCCTTCAGGAACGTCTGCTGGAGCGCGTCCTCGACGTCGCTCGGGTTGCGGAGGAGTGTGCGGATCTGGCGGCGCACGTCCTCGGCGTGGCGCACGTAGAGGAGCTCGAGCTCGCGCTCGGCGCTGCGCCTGCCGTCGAGGCGCGGCCCCTCCTCCGTCGCCGCGACCGTCATCCAGCCGGAAAACGCGGTTGAGCACCCGCCGGATACGGAGGTACGCTCCGGGCCGATGGCGCCCGTCCGCGACAGCTTCGCCGCCCTGCGCGAACGGCCGTTCCGCCTGCTCTGGACCGGGCAGGCGCTGTCGGGGATCGGCGACTCGATGGTCTGGATCGCGTCGGCGTTCGCGGTGATCCGGCTGACCGGCTCGGCGGCCGACCTCGGGCTCGTGCTCGCCGCGGGGACGATCCCGCGCGTCGGCCTCGGTCTCGCGGCCGGCGTCTGGGCCGACCGGCTGCCGCGCAACGTCGTCATGCGCGCCTCCGACCTCCTGCGCGCGCTCTCGCAGGGGCTCGTCGCCGCCGACCTGCTGACCGGCCACGCGCGGATCTGGCACCTCGCCGTCGCCGCCGCCGTCTACGGCGCCGCCACCGCCTTCTTCAACCCGGCGCTCGGCGGGCTCGTCCCGGACACGGTCAGCCCGGGGCGGCTGCAGCAGGCGAACGCGCTGATCGGACTGACGAGGAGCGGGCTCGGCGTCGCCGGACCGGGGCTCTCCGGCGCGCTCGTCGCCGCGTTCGGCCCCGGCTGGGTCTACGCGATCGACGCCGCGAGCTTCGTCGGCAGCGCCGCCTGCCTCTCGCTGCTCGCGATCCCGCCGGCGGTCGCGCAGGAGCAGCGGCAGCGGTTCTTCGCCGAGCTCGCGGCCGGCTGGCGGATCGTCGTCGCGCACTCGTGGATCTGGGCGACGCTGATCGCCTTCGCGGTCGGCAACTTCTTCATCGCCTGCACGCTCGTCCTCGGCCCGATCGTCTCGGAGGAGCAGCTCGGCGGCGCCGCCACCTGGGGCTTCTTCGGGATGGGGATGTCCGCCGGCAGCCTCGCCGGCGCGGCGCTCTCGCTGCGCGTCCGGCCGCGACGGCCGCTCGCCTTCGCCTGCCTGATCACGTGCCTGAACGCGGTGCCGGCGCTGCTCTTCGCGATCCCGGCGACGGTGCCGGCGATCCTCGCCGCCGCCGTCTTCGCCGGGCTCGGCCTCCAGTTCTCGAACACGCTCTGGGAGACGGTGCTGCAGCAGCAGGTGCCGCGCGAGTCGCGGTCGCGGGTGAGCGCCTACGACTGGATGGTCTCCTGGATCTTCATGCCGCTCGGCTTCCTCCTCGCCGGGCCGCTCTCGACCGCGATCGGGACGCGGGCGGCGTTGCTCGTCGCCGGCGGGACGATGATCGTCCTCTACGTGACGATCGCGGCCGTGCCCGGCGTGCGCGCGATCCGCCTCGTCGACGCGCGCGAGCCGGAGCAGGAGCCGGCGCGCGCGCAGGCGCCGGCTCCAGCACCGACCTAGGCCTTCGCGGCGGCGCGCTTGCGGTTCGGCACGTGGATCGCACGGCCGAGCGCGACGAGCCCCGCCTCCTTGATCGCCTCCGACAGCGTCGGGTGCGGCGCCATCCCGTCGGCGACGGTCTCGACGGTCGACTCGGCGTCGATCGCGACGACGCCGGCCTCGATCATGTCCGTCACGTGCGGGCCGACCATCACCATCCCGAGCAGCTCGCCGTAGCGCGTCTCGTGGATCGTCTTCACCCAGCCGACGGTCGCGTCCTGCATCACCGCGCGCGCGTTCGCGACCCACGGGAACTGGCCGACCGCGACGTCGTCGCCGTACTGCTCGCGCGCCTCGGCCTCGGTCAGGCCGACGCCGGCGATCTCCGGGTCGGTGTAGATCGGGCGCGGGACGGCGCGATTGTCGACGACGGCGTCGTGTCCCGTCGCGTTCTCCGCCGCGACCTCGCCCTCGCGGAACGCCGTGTGCGCGAGCTGCCAGTAGCCGGCGCAGTCGCCGACGGCGTAGATGTGCGGGACGGTCGTGCGGCGATGCTCGTCGGCGGCGATCCCCTTGCGCCGGTCGAGCTCGACGCCGATCTCCTCGAGCCCGAGCCCCTCGACCAGCGGGCCGCGGCCGACCGAGACGAGCATCAGGTCGGCCTGGGCGGTCTCGCCGTCGCCGAAGTGCACGGTCAGCTCGGAGCCGGAGTCCTCGACCTTCGTGCACTGCTTGCCGAGGTGGAGCTGGATCCCGCGCTTGCCGAACTGCTTGGCGAGCTCCTTGCCCGCGTCCGCGTCCTCCTGCGGGATCAGCGTCTCGAGCATCTCGACGATCGTCACCTCGCTGCCGAAGCGGCGGAAGATCGAGGCGAACTCGCAGCCGATGATGCCGCCGCCGAGCACGACGAGCCGGCGCGGCACCTCCGTCTGGGCGAGCAGGCCGGTCGAGTCGACGCAGCGCGGCGAGTCGAGCCCCTCGATCGGCGGGCGGAGCGGGAACGAGCCGGTCGCGACGATCGCGCTCTTGAAGCTGACGTCCTCGCCGCCCTCGACCGCGATCGTGTTCGCATCCTTGAAGCGGCCCTTCCCCTGCGCCCACTCGACGCCGTTCGCCTTGAAGAGCGAGGCGACGCCGCCCGTCATCTGCTTGACGACGCCCTCCTTCCAGGCGTTCGAGGCGGCGAAGTCGAGCTGCGCCTCACCGACCCGGACGCCGAACTTGCCGAAGCTCTCCTCGACCTCCTTCAGCGCGAGCGCGGTCTGCACCCAGGCCTTCGTGGGGATGCAGCCGACGCGCAGACAGGTGCCGCCGAGGTCGGGCTCCTGCTCGATGCAGACGACCTTGGCGCCGAGCTGCGCGGCGCGGATCGCCGCCGTGTAGCCGCCCGGCCCGCCGCCCAGTACGGCAACGTCACAGTCCATCGGAATCTCCTCGCTCGGGTTCGGCACGATGCTAGCGAGCGGCGGCGCCTCAGCCGAGGGAGACCTCACTCGTGAACGCGATCAGCGCCGCGACCGTCAGCACGAGCACGATCAGCGCGCCGCCGGCGATCCAGGCGGCGCGGCGAGAGCGCGCAGCCCACGCGAGCACGAGGCCGACGAGGCCGAAGAAGATCGTGAACGGGATGGTGAAGACGACCGCGACGAACGCCCACGACGGCCCCTCGAGCAGGCCCGAGCCGCTGTCGGCACGGCCGGCGGGCAGCGCGCCGGCGATCGCGAGCGCGGCGAGCGGCGCCCACGCCGCGACCGAGGTCGCGAGCGCGGGCACCGTCAGCCGGGATCGTCTCGTCGCCGCCGTCATCCTCCGAGCTCGTTCACGTTGATCCGGTACGGTCGCACGTCGCTCCACGCGCCGGCGTAGCCGGTGACGCGGAGCAGGTAGTGCCCCGCGGCCGGAACGGCGAAGTCGATCTTCTCGGACGCGTTCCCGCGCGTCTCCGACGAGGCGAGGACGTTGCCGTCCGCGTCGCAGAGCGCCAGGTCGTAGTCCCGGTCGAGCGCGACGAGCTGCGCCTGCAGCCGCCCGGCGGGCGCGTCGATCCCCCAGTAGTCGGTGTCGCCCTGGTAGTCGATCCACCCGGTCGCGTTCAGGTGCGGCGCGTCGAACTGCGTCACGAGCCACGGCGCGCTCGGGTGGTCGTCGAGGACGCCCATGGTGACGTCGGTCTGGACGTTGCCGGCCGCGTCGACCGCGGTGACGGAGATCTCGCCCTTCGCCGGCAGATCGAGCGGCTCGGTGTAGAGCCCGGTGAACGGGACGGTCGCGCGGGCCGCGTTCAGCGTGTAGCGGATCTCGGCGACGCCGGCGCCGGCCTCGTCCGCCGCCGAGACCTCGACGTGCGCCATCCGCGTCCCGTCCGGCGCGGTGTAGTGCGTCACCGACACGGTCGAGGTCGGCGGCGTCAGGTCGTTCGCCGCCGCGCCCGCGAGTGCCGGGCCGAACGGCAGCGTGCGGTCGACCGTGCCGTTGCCGTCGTCGTCGACCTGGAGGACGAGCCCGTCGAGCGGGCCCGGCCGCGAGACGACCGCGTGCAGGATCGCGCCCGCCTGCAGCGTCACCGTCGGCGAGACCGCCGTGCCGACGATCTGGTCGTCGTCGTAGACCTGCACCTGCAGCCTGGCATCGCCGTCGCCGGTCGCCGTCCAGGTGCCGGTGTAGACGCCGTCGCCGGTCACGGACGCCGTCGCGGCGCCGTCGCTGGCGTCGAAGGCGGAGCCGGGGATGTCGTCCGCGGCGTCCGCCGCCTCGCCCGGCACGTCGCCCGTCCACGCGCCGGTGCCGTCGTCGATCCGCGTCGACAGCGGCCCGTAGGCGGTGATCGAGGTCGCGTCGAGGCCGGCCGTCGCGTCGTTCACCGCCGTCCGGCTCGCGACGTGCGGGCCGCTGATCGTCCCCGGGCAGTTCTCCGACGGCCTGCGGCCGTCGCGGAGGAACGCGACCGCGGAGGCGAGCACCGTCGGGTCGTGCGCGAGGTCGTCGTGCGAGACGCCACGGACGAAGCTCGCGTACGTCTGCGCCGACGCGTCGTTGCGGTCGATCCCGCGCTCGCAGTTGACGAGCTCCGCGGACGGATACACGACCGTCCCGTCGCCGCTCCCGTAGAGGTACTTGACGTACCGGACGCGGAGCTTCGTCCAGATGCCGAGGACCAGGCGCGGCTCGAGCCGGTCGACGTCGACCGCCTGCTTCACGGTCGGATCCTTGATCCCGGCGAGCCGCAGGATCGGTACGCCGAGCCCGTTCGGGTCGGCGTCCCAGGTCGCGTGCCACTGCTGCGCCTGGTTGAGCATGTCCGGGTTCGCGTGCCCGTCCTCCACCAGCTTCGCGAACGCGAGGTCGTAGTCGAGCTGCTGGTTCGACCCGTCCCGGATCAGGCGGATCGGCGTCGTCGAGATCAGGTCGTAGTACGCCCGCGAGGGCAGCAGCTCGTTCGAGCCGAGGAAGTTCCGCACGAGCTTCTGCACCTCGCCCTGGTTCAGCCAGCAATGGTGCGCGATGTCGACGAGGCACGGCTGCGCGTACTCGAGCACGTCGAGGAACTTCGGCGTGCCGAGATAGGGCGTCCCGAGCGTGACGACGCGGTGCACGTTCCGCGCCGCGCCCTCGCTCAGCGCCGCCTGCGCGACGAGGCCGCCCTGCGAGTGCGCGAGGATGTCGACGCTGTCGGCGCCGGTCAGCTGCTTCACCTGCGCGATGAAGTCCCGCAGCTGCGTGCCGATGTAGGCCGCGTTGAGCCGCCAGTCGTAGGGGAAGAAGAACAGCGTCGTGTCCGCGTCCGGCGTCGCGTCGTAGCGGTAGCCGAGCGCCTCGAGCGCGCTCTTCGTCTCGTCGTAGTGGTGCGAGGTCAGGCACGCGATCCCGAACGGCAGTGCGCAGACCTGGATCCTGTCGATGACGCCGTTCAGGCCCTTGCCGGCCTCGATCGAGATCTGGTGGTCCGGGTCGGGGGTCGGCAGCCCGCTGTCGGTCAGCTGCAGCGCGTCCAGGTACCCGTCGCCGCCGGGTAGCAGCATCCTGTCGATGTTCGGCCAGACCTCGCCGCCCGGGTTCTGGAGGTAGGTGCCCGTCGTCCCCGGCACGACGATCAGCGGCCGCGACGGGCCGCCGCCGCCCTGGATCACGCGGCCGCTGCGGACGGCGAAGACGTAGCGGCCGAGGTGGTCCGAGCCGAGGCTGCCGTGGACGAGGCCGGTCGGGCTCGAGTCGAGGAAGGCGCCGTTGTCGCCGGAGCCCGGCTGCTCGTAGGACGACTCGGGATCCCCGTTCGACCAGCCCATCCGCGCCGAGGCGCCGCCGAGACCGCCGACGCCGCCGCTCGCGTCTCCCGTCTCCCACTGGATCTTGTCGTAGTTCAGCTCGATGTCGAAGTCGCCGGGAGCGACGTCGGAGCGGTCGATCAGGAGCAGCTGGAAGCTGTTCAGCTTGTCGGCGTGCTGGTCGTAGTAGCCGACGCCGTCGACGCCGGCCCAGAGGACGCAGAACGCCTTGTGTCCGTCGAGGGTGACGGTCTGGCCGTAGGTGACGACGTTCGAGCCGGCGGGCCGCGTGTCGACGTCGCCGAAGAACGGCGCCACGATCACGCGGCTCGTGGTCGAGAGCGGGAACGGCGTGTAGGTCGAGAGCGGACTGTCGAAGGTGACGTTGCCGTTGTTGTTGACGTACAGGCTCGCGTATTCCTGGCCGAGGAAGTCCAGCGTGAAGCCGGTGGCGACGCTCGCGGTCGAGCCGTCGTCGTTGCGGGCGAGCTGGTTCGTGGCGCAGCCGGAGAGGTACTCGATCGCGTTCGGGCCGTCGGCGCGGGCGAGCGCCGGTGCGGCGAGCGCGACCAGGGCGGCGAGGAGTAGGCAGGCCCGGCGGAGTCGCAGGCGGGGGCAGGGCACGATGACCTCCTGGAGGGGAGTTTTCGCGAGCCTGCCGCGGGGCTCGGTCCAGCGTTCGCGTCAGGTTCTAGGACGGGATTCGCGCGCTGTCAATCATCCGGGCTCCGGTCGCCGGCCGTCGGAGTCCGGCAGCGCGACGAGCTCGATCCCGAGCGCGCGTGCCGCCGCCGCGACCGGCGGGTCGGAGGTCGCGATCGCGTCCTCGCCCGGCGTCGCCGAGGCGAGCAGGAAGCAGTCGGCGAGCGACAGCTCGCTCGTGCGGCGGCGGTAGTGCGCCGCTCTCAGCGCGCCCGCGCGCCAGCCCACTTCGAGGCCGGCGGGCGGCACCCGCAACACCCCGCTCCGCTGCAGTTGAGCCACCGCGCTCCACAGCTCGCCCTCGGGGATGCCGTACAGGCGGACGCACCGGTCGACCGACTCGGCGAGATTGACCGCCCCGATCGCCGGCTCCTGCCGCAGCAACGCGGCCACCTCGGCCTTCGCCGGTTCCGCGACGAGAAACGCGATCAGCGCGTAGGCGTCGAGGTAGATCACCGACCGCGCGAACGGCGCTCTTCGATCCGGCGCTCCTCCTCGCGCCCGATCGCCCGCAGCTCGTCGACCGTGTGACGGCCGCGACCGGCGAAGATCCCCGCGACGGCCTCGATCGGGTCGTCCGGGAGCGGCTTGACGACGAGGTGGTCGCCCTGGTCGTCGATCAGCACGCGCCGCGTGCCCCAGCGCTTGCGCACGGCCGCGGGAACCGAGATCTGCCCGCCTTTCGTGATCGGCGCCACTTTCACGATCTTCAGCCTAGCTCATTGAAGTCGTTTCGCCATCGTGACGGCACCGCCCTCGTCCTCGCGGGCGCGCTCGAAGCCATGGCGCTCGTAGAAGCGCTCTTGGTCGGAGTCGCGCTCGACCGAGAGCGAGATCCGCTCGTGGCCGCCGGCGCGCGCGCGCTCGAGCAGCCCCTCGAGCAGCTCGCCGCCGAAGCCCTTGCCGCGCTTCGAGGGGACGACCGCGATCGTCAGCTCCGGCGTCGCCGCGTCGAGGAAGCCGTAGCCCGGCGCGCCCTCCGGGTAGAGCCGGAACCAGGCGGCGCCGACCGGCCGGCCGTCCTCGAGCGCGATCACCGCCGCGTCGCCGGGCCTCCCCCAGCGGTCGACGTAGCGGCCGATCGGGATCTCGGCGGCGTCGATGTTCACCCGCCAGTGGTAGGCGTGGCGCAGCAGCCCTCGCAGGAAGGGAAGGTCGGGGTGGCCGCCCCGGCGGATCACGACTCGTCGAGGACCTGGGCCAGCTGGACGCGGTTGCCGTCCGGGTCGTAGATGTCGAGCAGCCGCATCTGCCCGTGCAGCTCGAGCACGACGCCGACGGTGACGCCCGCCTCGCGCAGCCGCGTCGCCTCCGCCTTCACGTCGCGGACGTCGATCGTCGCGACGCCGCCGTCGCCGTCCGCTCCCGGCACGCCCTGCGCGAGCCCGATCTCCATCTCGCCGTGCTCGAGGCCGACCCAGCCGGCCTCGTCGTCCATGAAGGTGACGTCGAACCCGAGCGTCTCGGCGTAGAAGGCGCGGCCCGCGTCGAGGTCGCGTACGCGGTACCAGACCTTCGGCGTCACCGAGCCCTCACAGGGCCAGCCCCGGCTCCTCGAGGTAGGTCTTGACGGTGTGCAGGAACTCGGCGCCGTCGGCGCCGTCGACGGCGCGGTGGTCGAAGGTCGCGGTCAGCGTCACCATCGGCAGGATCTCGAGCTCGCCGTCCCGCGCGACGACGCGCTCCTCGGTCGCGCCGACCGCCAGGATCGCGGCCTGCGGCGGATTGAGGACGGCGACGAACTGCTCGATCCCGTACTGCGGCATGCCGAGGTTCGAGATCGTGAAGGTGCCGCCCTCGAGGTCGTCCGTCCGCAGCTTGCCGTCGCGGGCGCGGCCGACGAGCTCGCTGCGCGCGGCGGCGATCTCGCCCAGCGCGAGCCGCTCGGCGGAGCGGATCACGGGCACGAAGAGGCCGGCCGGCGTCGCGGCGGCGATGCCGACGTTCGCGGTCGGGAAGCGCAGGATCGCCTCGTCGGAGAAGGCGGCGTTGACGGCGCGGTGGCGCATCAGGGCACGCGCGCAGACCTTCGTCAGCACGTCGGTGACGGTCAGGCGCACGTCCGGGTTCGTCTCGCGGTGGGCTGCGACGAGCGCGGCCGCGCGGGTCATGTCGGCGGAGACGGTCAGCTGGAAGACCGGGACCGTCCACGCCTCGGTCAGCCGCCGCGCGATCGTGCGGCGCACGTTCGTGAGCTCGAGCCGCTCGACCTCGCCCGCCGGCACGGGCGCCGCCGGCGCGGCGGCCGGCGCCTGCGCGGCGGCGCGCTCGACGTCCTCGGCGACGATCCGGCCCTCGGGGCCCGTCCCCGACAGCGCGGCGAGGTCGATCCCCTGCTCGCGCGCGATCCGCCGCGCGAGCGGCGATGCCTTGATCCGGCCGTTCGCCGACGTCGAGACCGCGGCCGGCTGCTCCTGCCGCTCGGCGGTCGCGGCGGTCGCCTCACGCTCCGGCTCCTCGGCCGGCTTCTCCGCGCTCGCGGGCGCCTCCTCGACCGGCGCCTCGGCGGCGACCTCCTCGCCGGCCTCGCCGATGAAGCCGATCGTCGTCCCGACCGCCTGCTCGCCCTCCGCGACGAGGATCTTCAGCAGGACGCCCGCCGCCTCGGCCTCGACCTCCTGCGTCACCTTCTCCGTGTCGAACTCGTAGAGCGGCTCGCCCTTGGCGACCTCGTCGCCCTCCGCCTTCAACCAACGCACGATCGTGCCGGACTCCATGCCCTGGCCGAGCCGCGGCACCTTGACCTCGGTCGCCACTACGCCTTCCCGACGGTGCGCTTGATCGCCTCCAGCACGTCGGCCGCATGCGGGACGACGTACTGCTCCATCACCGGCGCGAACGCGAGCGGCGCGAACTTCGAGCCGACGCGCTCGATCGGGGCGTCGAGGTAGTCGAACGCCTCGTACTGCAGCACCGCCGCCAGCTCGGAGCCGAAGCCGCCGCGGACGATCGCCTCGTGGGCGGTGACGACGCGGTTCGTCTTCTGCACCGACGCGACGAGCGTCTTCGTGTCGAGCGGCTGCAGCGTGCGCGGGTCGACGACCTCGACCGAGATCCCCTCGGACTCGGCCTCCTCGGCCGCCTGCAGCGACTCGTGCAGCAGCCGGCCGGTCGCGATCACCGTCACGTCCTCGCCCTCGCGATGGACGCGCGCCTTGCCGATCGGGATCGGCTCGATCTCCTCGGGCACGTCCTCCTTGAGGCCGTAGAGCGTGCGGTGCTCGAAGAAGACGACCGGGTTGTCGTCGTAGATCGCGCTCGTCAGCAGGCCGCGCACGTCGGAGGGCGTCGAGGCGAAGACGACCTTCAGGCCGGGCACGTGGACGAACCAGGCCTCGACCTGCTGCGCGTGCTGCGCGCCCGGGCTCCAGCCGGCGCCGCCCTGCGTGCGGATCGTCAGCGGCACCTTCACCTGGCCGCCGGACATGTAGCGGTGCTTGGCCGCCTGGTTGACGAGCTGCTCCATCGAGAGCGTCAGGAAGTCCTCGTACATGATCTCGACGACCGGCCGCATGCCCTGCAGCGCCGCGCCGATGCCGGTGCCGACGATCGCCATCTCGGAGATCGGCGTGTTGCGGACGCGCTCCGGGCCGAACTCGGCCAGCATCCCCTGGGTGACCCCCATCGAGCCGCCCATCTCGCCGATGTCCTCACCCATCAGGAAGACGTCGTCGTCGGCGCGCATCGCGGTCGCGAGCGCGTCGCGGACAGCCTCGCGGTAGCTGATCTCAGGCATAGACGTTCTTGAGCGCGTCTTCGGGCTTCGGGTCGGTGCCGGCCTTCGCGAACTCGAGCGCGGCGTCGACGATCTCGTGCGCCCCGGAGTCGAGCGCCTCGAAGTCGTCGTCGGGAATGCCGAGCTTCGCGCGCAGCAGCTCGATCGGGTCGTGATCTGCCGCGTCGGCGATGTCCTCCTTCGGGCGGTAGATCTGCGGGTCGCCGATGTAGTGACCGTGCATGCGCTTCGTCTCGACGTCCATGAAGAACGGGCCCTTGCCCGAGCGGGCATGCTCGAGCGCGCCGCGCGCCTGCTCGTAGACCTCCTCGACGTCCTGGCCGTTCACCTTCACCGAGTCCATGTCGTAGGCCTTCGCCCGCTTGGACATGTCCTCCCAGACCGGCGAGTGGTGCGCGCCCGGCGTCGACTCGGCCCAGTGGTTGTTCTCGCAGACGAAGACGACGGGCACGTTCCAGAGCTTCGCGAGGTTCATCGACTCGTGGAACATGCCGGTGTTCGTCGCGCCGTCGCCGAAGAACGCGACGGCCACGCGCGGCTCCTTGCGGAACTTGAAGGCGAGCCCCGAGCCGACGACCGCGCCGAGGCCGCCGCCGACGACGGCGTTCGCGCCCAGGTTCCCGCGCTCGACGTCGTAGAGGTGCATCGAGCCGCCGTAGCCGTGGCAGAGGCCCTCGATCTTGCCGTAGAGCTCCGCCATCACCGCCTTCGGGTCGGAGCCGTGCGCGAGCGTGTGCCCGTGCGCGCGGTGGGTCGACGCGAAGACGTCGCCCTCCTCCATCGCCTGGCAGACGCCGACCGCAACCGCCTCCTGGCCGATCGCGACGTGCAGGAAGCCCGGCAGCTCGCCGGCGCGGAAGCGCTCCTCGACCTTCTCCTCGAAGCGCCGGATCAGCAGCATCTCGCGCAGGAAATCCCGCAGCCGCTCCTCGGAGACGCCCGCGCGCTTCTTCTCGACCTTGGCCACGGGACCGGAGTCTAGCGGTGCCGAGATATGCTCCGGCGCAATGGCGCTCGTCGAGGACTGGCACGCGATCGAGCAGGCTCTGCCGGCGGGCTGGGGCGACGCACGGCTGCGCCTCGCGCTCGCCGACGACGCGGCCTCCGAGCGCGCCGCGGCGCTGCTCGGACCGCTGAACCCGTGGCGGACGGGCGCGCAGCTCCGCTTCTTCGCCGTCTCGAGCGGCGTCGGCCCGCGCAGCGACGCGATCGAGCGCGCGCTCGGCCGGCTCGACCGGGAGCGGATCGCGGGGACGCTCGAGCTCGTGGCCGCCGACACGGCGCCGGCGGCGCCGGAGATCTCGCGGCCGACGCTCGTCGCCGCCTGGGACGCGGCGCGCGCGACGCTGCCGCCCGACTGGAGCGACCTCTACGTCGAGGTCGACCTGCTCTCGTCCGACTACCTCGCCCGCGCGTCGCTGCAGATGTCGCCGCTCGCCGCGCGCCGCGAGGGCGGCAAGCCGGCGCTCCGCTTCCGCTGCGCCGCCCGGCGCGGCTACGGCGCAGCGCCGCAGATGGTGCGCCGCTGCCTCGAGCGCTGCGACGAGGACGGCATCCGCGGCGAGCTGCGGATCCTGCGCGTCCTCTGCGACACCCAGCACGCCGCCACGCAAGGCCCGGTCTGGCAGATCGGCGGCCGCACCGTATGACCGAAGAGCCGGTCTCCTGGCTGATGATCAAGCCGGGCTGGACGGTCGCCGGCTCGGACGGCGAGGAGATCGGCCGCGTCAGCGAGGTGATCGGCGACTCCACCCACGACATCTGGGACGGGCTCGCGGTCGCCTCCGGGATGCTCGCGCGGCCGAAGTACGTCGCCGCCGAGCAGGTCGGCTCGATCGTCGACGGCACGGTGACGCTCGCGATGACGCAGGCACAGTTCGAGGCGCTCGGCGAGTACGAGGAGCCGCCGACGAGTGCCGAGATCGAGCCGGAGAAGGCCTCCGTCGTCACGCGCGCCGAGGGGTGGGTCGAGGCACCGGAGCGCGACCGGCCCGAGCACATGTCGATTGCCCGCCGCATCCTCCACTGGTTCGGGCTCGAGCGCGACTGAGCTCGCGTTCCGCTCGGCGCTCGAGCAGGCGGAGCTCGTCCGCCGCGGCGAGGTCTCCTCGCTGGAGCTCGTCGAGCTCTACCTGGAGCGGATCGAGCGGATCGACCCGCGGCTGAACTCCTTTGTGACACTGTGTCACGAGGAGGCGCGGGCGGAGGCGCGGGCGCCGCGACCGGGGCCGTTCTCCGGCGTGCCGCTGCCGATCAAGGACCTCGACGAGGTCGCCGACGTGCGCACGACGCTCTCGACGCGCGCGTTCGCCGACCACGTCCCGGCGGGCGACCGCGGCGTCGTCCGGCGGCTGCGCGCGGCGGGCTTCGTCGTCCTCGGCAAGACGAACACGCCGGAGCTCGGCCTGATCCCGCTGACGCACTCGGCGCTGAACGGGATCTGCCGCAACCCGTGGGACCTGACGAGGACGCCGGGCGGCTCGAGCGGCGGCGCGGCGGCGGCGGTCGCGGCCGGGCTCGCGCCGGCGGCGCAGGGCTCCGACGGCGGCGGCTCGATCCGGATCCCCGCCTCCTGCTGCGGCCTCGTCGGCCTGAAGCCGACGCGCGGCCGCGTCTCGCCCGCTCCCTACGGCGACGTGTACGGCCTCTCGACCGCCGGCCCGCTGACGCGGACGGTCGCCGACGCGGCGGCGATCCTCGACGCGATCGCGGGCAACGAGCCCGGCGATCCCCACCTCTGCCCGCCGCCGGCGCGGCCGTTCCTCGCGGAGGCGGCCACGGACCCCGGCAGGCTGCGGGTGGCGCTGGCGCTCGAGCCGCCGCTCGGCGTCCCTCTCGACCCGGCCTGCGAGCGGGCGGCGCGCGAGGCGGCGGCCCTGCTCGACGAGCTCGGCCACGAGGTCGAGGAGACCGAGGTGCCGTGGCGGGACGACGAGGCGCTCGAGTGGTTCCTGCGGCTCTGGCAGACGATCCCGACGCTCTACGGCGAGCCGGCGCTCGCGCAGATGGAGCCGCTCGCGCGCGAGCTCGGCGCGCGCGCCTACGAGCTCTCGAGCGCCGAGTACGTCCAGGCGGTCGTGCGGCTGCAGGCGCTCGCCCGGCGGACGGCCGGGTTCTGCGCGCGCTTCGACGCCGTCCTGACGCCGACGCTCGCCTTACCGCCGGTGCCGGTCGACTGGCTGGACGGCGTGGAGCCGCTCGCGCAGTTCGAGCGGAACGCGCGCTTCTCGCCCTACACGAGCATCGTCAACGTGGCCGGGCTGCCGGCGGTGTCGCTGCCGCTCTCCTCCACCGACGACGGCCTGCCGGTCGGCGTGCAGCTGATCGGCCGCGCCGCGGACGAGGCGACGCTGATCCGCGTCTCGGCGCAGCTCGAGACGGCGCGCCCGTGGCGGCAGCGGCTGCCGCCGGCCGCAGGTTTCCAGGGGGCCGCGCCCGGCTAGATGCGGGACATGACGACCGTAACGGGAATCGCAGACCGCGCGACGGAGCGGCTGCCGTACGGGACCCATTCCTCGAACGGCGGCCCGCCGGCCGGCGACTCGCCCGGGTCGAAGGTCTTCGCGCTCGTCGGGATCGCGTTCCTCGTCGGCGTCGCCGTCGCGAAGCTCGTCGACTGGAGGGCGCATGCACACCCGCGTGACTGACGCCTCGAACGGCGGCGTCGGCTCGGCCGCCAGGCACGTGGCCGAGCATGCGAGCTCGCTCGCGCGGCTGGAGCTGAAGCTGGCGCTGCTCGAGGTGAAGGCGAAGGCGCTGAAGCTCGGCGTCGGCGCCGGCCTGCTGGCCGGAGCCGGGCTCGTCGGGCTCTTCCTCTTCGCCTTCCTGCTCGCCGCCGCCGCCGCCGCGTGGACGCTGATCCTGCCGGTGTGGGCGGCGCTGCTCGTGATGGCCGGCGCGCTGATGCTGGTCGCCGGCATGCTCGCCGGCCTCGGCGCCGCGCTCGTCCGCAAGGGCAGCCCGCCGGTGCCGGAACAGGCGATCGAGGAAGCGAAGCTGACGACGGAGGCGCTCCGTGCCGAGTAACGGCAGGTCGCCCGAGCAGGTGCGGAAGGAGATCGGCGACGAGCGCGACCAGCTCGCGGTCGCCGTCGAGCAGCTCCGCACCGAGCTCCACCAGGCGACGGACGTCGCCTCGAAGCTGCCGGCGCTGCCGGTGCTCGCAGTCGGCGCGCTGACCGGCGGCTTCGTCCTCGCCGGCGGCATCGGCGCAACCGCGCGCCTGCTCTTCCGCCGCGGCCGCGAGGGCCGGACGCGAGCCGAGCTCGGCCGCTACAGGGTCGTCGAGCGCGACTGAACCGCGACAATGACATCGGCGGTTCTCTGCCCGTCGTCGGTGGGTAGCTGAGCGGCCGCGCGACCTCACTGCGTTTCGCGTAGTGTCGCGGCTATGAATGGTGTCGCCACAGGCACTAACGCGCGGGATCTAGCAGAATCACTGACTGACCTGGAACGTCTCGCGGCTGGGTCGAAGTCGTTCTTTCCTGGTCGTGTCACGCTGAACAGGTCCAAGACGTATGCGCTGCTCGACCGGATGAAGGATGCGCTCGTACAGCACGCAGAGCAATCCCCGCGCGACTTCGAGGCCTGTCATCGGGCGCTTCAAGCCGTAGTCCATGTGAATGAGCTAGCGAGTAGCGGAAGCGCCGGGCCAAGCATTTGGCGGACATGGTTCGCCGACGTAAGCCGACAGAAGTTGTCCGGTGCGCTCAACGAGCTTCGCAACGCGCTAGAGCCGGTAATCGCCG
This sequence comes from Gaiellaceae bacterium, assembly GCA_035708405.1. Classification (GTDB taxonomy): domain Bacteria; phylum Actinomycetota; class Thermoleophilia; order Gaiellales; family Gaiellaceae; genus DASSSQ01. Next base: position 15,406 of record DASSSQ010000106.1, on the reverse strand, counting down.
CAACGCGTGAGCTAGCGTCCTGACGCCCGCCGCGAGAGCGGGCTGAGATATCGAGATGAGCGTCCCACACCGACGTCTGCGCCAGCATTCGGGAATGTGTCACTTGAGAGGACGCCGCAGAACAGGGACCGAATGATCGACGCTCGCCCTCGGCCGCTGTAGGCGGCCATCGCACTACTTGCTGGCGGCCTTGCGTTCGCTGTCGTGCAGGTGCCAGGGGCGGCAATCGCGGCGGCGGCATATCTCGTCCTCTGCGCTATCTTCGCCGCGCTTCCAGCCGCCTGCGCGTGGTATCTCAAGGCGACCCGGCGCACAGCGGCAGTCACATTCGGCGTGGTCTTTCTCTTCATCCTCGGCGGCGCTGCACTCGCAAGCCACTCTCCGCATCCGGCTGGGGTCGCCCCATCTTCACCGGCGCCTGCCGCGACACGCTAAGGCGGCCAGCCCGCCGATCGACCGGAGACGCGCGGGACGCTGTCGGATGCGCCAGCGTTGCGCTATGACGCCCGACGATCGATCCCGGCGAAGCGGGCTCGCCCGGTTGACTCTCACCTAGCGTGAGGCTCTACGCTGGCTCTCGATGAGGACGGTCCGAGAGGTGGCTGAGCTTGCAGGCGTGACCGTTCGGGCGCTCCACCACTATGACGAGATTGGTCTCCTGAAGCCGAGCGGCCGCAGTGAGAGTGGGTACCGCCTCTATTCGCACGAAGATCTGCTTCGCCTCCACGAGATCGTCGCGTGGCGGCAACTGGGGTTCTCACTCCGCGAGGTGCAAGAGCTGGTCGACGAGCCCGACCACGATCGTGCGGCCGCGCTCCGACGCCAGCGGACACTCGCACGCGACCGGCTCGCTCGGGCCGCGGCCCTCGTGGACGCGCTAGACGGCGCGCTTGCGGCGCACGACAACCGGCAACGATTGAAGGAGGAGACGATGTTCCAAGGCTTGTCGTCAATGACGCCGCTTGTCTTGGTGGACGCGCGAGGAGAGGAACTCGGACGATGCAGCGTCGAGAGTCGGGTGGTGTTCGAGCGTGCTCAGTCGGTTGACCTAGGCCCGGTCGGCTACTTCCGCATCTTGGATGTTCGAGCGGGCGACCCGATTGTGCTCGTCGCCGAGCCCGCCGAGCGGAAACAATGGCCCTACGAGCTCGTGGTGCGCGAGGACGGGGTCGAGCAGCGGCGGGCGTTCATGGACGAGTGTTCATGGTCGGTCGGTGACCAGGTCAAGTGGCCACCCGAGCGAGGCGAAGACCCAGTCGCTCACGAGGTCGTCGCTCTACGACCGGCCGTTGGCAATCGCGGATCCGTGATCATCATCGAGCGCGTGGCGTAACAGCGGCGGGATGGGCGATGCTCGCTCTCGCCTGACCGCTCCGGGGTCGTCGGCCACCCGGCGAAGATCGTCCATGACGAAGCGAGGCGGCCCGGGGGCCGCCTCGCTTCGTACCGCGTATGCGGTTCCGCTACGGCGTTCCGCGTTGCGTGCGGCGGACGGCGGCGCCGGCTCCGATCAGCGCGAGCGCGCCCAGCACGAACGGCCAGAGCGGCAGGCCCGTGAACGGGAGCGTCGTCGAGCCGACGGTGCCGAGGACGCCGGAGGACGGCCGCGGCCGCGGCTTCAGCGTCGCCTGCGCGCCGAGGACGCCGCCGGTCGGCGCCGTCGTGGTCGGCGGGGCGGCCGGCACCGCCGCCGGAGACGTCGTCGACGTCGCGGCGCCGAGGACGCCCGACGTGCTGGTCTGCGTCGAGGTGACGGTGGTCGTCGCCTGGACGGTGCTCGTCGACTGCACCGTGCTCGCCGCGGCGACAGCCGAGGTCACCGGCACGGTCGTCGTCACCGGGACGGTGGTCGTCGCGACCGCCGCCGCCGCGACCGCCGGCGTCGGCTGCGGACAGCCGCTCCCGGCCGAGTTGCCGAGGATGATGTCGCGGCCGCCCTGGTGCGCGGCGTGCGCCGCCTCGGAGTTCGACGAGACGTGGATCAGCACGTACGGGTTCGACGCCGAGCCGGTCGCGTGGCAGATGAAGATCATCGGCGCCGGCGCGGTCTTCGTCGTCGGCATCGTCGTCTGCGTCTTCACCTGCGCCGTCTTCGTGCAGTTCGCGCTCCCGCCCTTCAGCGCGTGGACGTCACGCTCGTGCCCGCCCGGGCAGAGCGCGGCCTTGTGCGGCTGGCTGTTGCCCGGCCCGTGCAGGACGGTGTCCGGCGAGGCGCCGTTCTGCTCCGCGATCCGGCCCGCGGTGTTGCCGTTGCCGTAGCGCTTCGTGTGGCCGGAGCCGGCGGTCGCGTACGTGTCGTGAGCCGTCGTCGAGCTGGGCTTCGTGCCCTGCGAATTGTCCCCTCCCGTCTGCACGGTCGAGGTCTGCTGGGAGGACCGGCTCTGCCGGCTGTGGCCCTGCGCGTTGCCCGAGTTGCCCGGCGAGCTTCCAACCTGGCCGGCTCCGTGGCCGCCACCGGCCAGCGCCGTGCCCGAGAACGCGGCGAGCGCGAGCGTGAGTGCGGTCGCGCCCGCTGCGACGATCGTCTTCCTCATGTTGGCTACTCCTCGTGTACTGACGCTTTACGAATGGTGGAGGGGTTATTCGCGGTCTATAAACGCACCACCGGCGCGCCTGGATACGCAGGAGACGAGGCGGAAACGGGGCGCTTACGCGCGCAGCTCGGCGCCGAAGCGGCGACCGAGCTCGGCGACGACCAGCCCGCGCAGGCGGGCGGCGTCCTCGTCGGCGAGCGTCCGCTCCGCCGACTGGAAGGTGAGCGCGAGCGCGACGGACTTGCGGCCCTCGCCCACCTGCGGGCCGCGGTAGACGTCGAAGACGCGGATCTCGCGCAGCTCGTGACCGGCCGCCTCGCGCGCCGCGGCGACGAGCTCCCCGGCCGGGACCTCCTCGGCGACCGCGAACGCGAGGTCCTCGCGCACCGGCGGGAAGGTGACGACGTCGCGGTAGAGGACGCGCTCGGGGACGCGGGCGAAGAGGGCGTCGAGGTCGAGCTCGAACGCGCCCCACTCGCCGTCGAGCAGGCGCGGGTCGAGCTGCGCGACCCAGCCGCCCTCGGTCGCCGCACAGGCCGGCGAGGGCAGGAACGGGTGCGGCGCGGCGGCGAACCGCTGCTCGAGCCCGAGCACCTCGAGCAGCGTCTCGACGGCGCCCTTGGCGCGGAAGTAGCCGCCGCGGACGACGCCGGCGACGTGCCAGCGCTCCTCCGGCAGCCGCTCACCGGTCGGCAGGTAGACGTGGGCGATCTCGTACAGCGCGACCTCGTCGGTGCCCGCGTTCACGTTCAGCCGCGCCGAGCCGACGAGGCCGTGCAGGAGGGTCGTCCGCAGCACCCGCTGCAGCTCCGAGAGCGGCTCCGGCAGCACGAGCGCGTCGGGGTTCGGGTCGTCCGGCTGCAGCGAGTAGGTGTAGGCCTCGAAGAAGCCCTGGCCGACGAGGACGTCGCCGACGAGGCGCCGCAGCCGCTGCTCGCGGGAGAGGCGGCCGAACATCTCGCGCCGCGCCGGCAGCGTCGCGGGCACCTCCTCGAGCCGGAAGCGCGCGACCTCCTCGACGAGGTCGATCTCGCGGCGGACGTCGCGCGCACGCCAGGCAGGGACGCGCACCTCGAGCCCGTCGCCGCCGACCTCGAAGCCGAGCCGGGCGAGCCGCTCGCGCTGCTCGTCCTCGCCGACGGCGATGCCGACCGCCCGCTCGACCTCGCCGGGCCGCAGCCGGATCGTCGGCCGCCCGGGCAGCGGCGCCGCGACGTCCGTGTGGCCGACGAAGCGCGCGCCGGCGAGCTCGACGAGCAGCTCGCTCGCGTGGAGTGCGGCGGCCTCGGCGAGCTCCGGCGCCACGCCCTTCTCCCAACGGGTCTGCGCCTCCGAGCGCATGTGCAGCCGCTCCCCCGACCGGAGCACGCCGAGCTGCTCGAAGTTCGCCGCCTCGAGGAGAACGGTCGTCGTCTCCGCCGTCACCTCGCTCTCGGCGCCGCCCATGATCCCGGCGACCGCGACCGGCCGCTCGGCGTCCGCGATCACGAGCTCCTCGGTCGCGAGCGTGCGCAGGGTGCCGTCGAGCGTGCGGATCTGCTCGCCGCCGCGCGCGCGGCGGACGACGATCCTGCCCCCGGCGAGCTTCGCGTGGTCGAACGCGTGTAGCGGGCTGCCGAGCGCGAGCATCACGTAGTTCGTCACGTCGACGACGTTCGAGATCGGCCGCATCCCGGCGCCGAGCAGGCGCGCCTTCAGCCAGAGCGGCGAGTCGCCGACGGCGACGTCGCGGAAGAGCCTTCCGATGTAGCGCGGGCAGCGCTCCTCGTCCTCGACCTGCACGTCGACCGGCTCGTCGTCGGCGCGCTCCGGCTCGGCGCCCGGCGGCGGCGCGAGCTCGGTGCCGGTGAGCGCGGCGACCTCGCGCGCGATCCCGTAGATCGAGGTCAGGTCGGGCCGGTTGTAGCCGGTCTCGATCTCGAGCACGTCGTCTGCGAGCGGCAGCACGTCGGCGAGCGGCGTGCCGGGCTCGTGCGCCGGGTCGAGCAGCATGATCCCCGCGTGGTCGGTGCCGAGCTCGACCTCGTCCTCGGCGAGGATCATCCCGTTCGAGTACTCGCCGCGCACCTTGCGCCGCTCGAGCGCGACCCCGTTCGGCAGCACCGCCCCGGGGAGCGCGACCGCGACCGTCGCGCCGGCGCCGAAGTTCCAGGCGCCGCAGACGATCTGCAGCGGCTCGGCCTCGCCGACGTCGACCCGGCAGAGCTGCAGCCGGTCGGCGTTCGGGTGCTTGATCGCCTCGACGACGCGCGCGACGCGGAAGCGGCCGAGGTTGCCGTCGGCGTCGGGCACGCCGCGGCGCACGATCCGGTCGACCTCGCAGCTCGTGAACACGAGCCGCCGGGCCAGCTCGGCGAGCGGCAGGTCGTACGCGACGTACTCGCGCAGCCAGGAGACGGGAACCTTCAAAACTGAGAGAGGACGCGGAGGTCGTTGTCCCAGAACGCGCGCAGGTCGGGCAGGCCGTGCCGTAGCATGGCGATCCGCTCGATCCCGAGCCCGAACGCGAAGCCCGACCAGACCTCGGGGTCGTAGCCGACGTTGCGGAAGACGTCCGGGTCGACGCGGCCGGCGCCGCCCATCTCGATCCAGCCGGAGTGCTTGCAGACGGGGCAGCCGGCGCCGCCGCAGATGAAGCAGGTGACGTCGAACTCGACCGACGGCTCGGTGAAGGGGAAGTAGCTCGTCCGCATCCGCACCTTGCGCTCGGGGCCGAACAGGCGGCGGAAGAAGGTCAGCGTCGTCCCCTGCAGGTCGGCGAGCGTCAGCCCGCGGTCGACCGCCAGGCACTCGACCTGCAGGAAGGTCGGCGAGTGCGTCGCGTCGGGCGTGTCGCGGCGGTAGCAGCGGCCGGGCGAGATCATGTAGATCGGCGGCTCGCGCGACTCCATCATCCGGATCTGGTCGGGCGAGGTGTGCGTGCGCAGGAGCACCTCGTCGGAGAGGTAGAAGGTGTCGGTCGGCGAGCGCGACGGGTGGCCGGGGTCGGTCGTCAGCGCGTCGAAGTTGTGCCAGACGTCGGTCACCTCGGGCCCCTCGTAGACCTCGTAGCCGAGGCCGAGGAAGATGTCCTCGATCTCGCGCCGGATCTGCGTCAGCAGGTGGAGCCGGCCGCGCGGGAAGCGCGCGCCGGGGAGCGTGACGTCGACGGCGGACTCGGCGTAGAGCCGCTCGAGCTCGGCGCGCTCGAGCGCGGCGCGGCGCTCGTCGAGGGCGGCCTCGAGGCGGCCGCGGACGCCGTTCAGGAGCTGCCCGCTCTCGCGGTCGCGGACGCCGCGCAGCGCGAGCGCCAGCTCGCTCTTGCGGCCGAGGTAGCGGACGCGAGCCTCGTCGAGCTCGGCGGCCGTCGAGGCGGCCGCAATCGCGCTCCCCGCCTCGTTTTCGTAGCCGGTCCAGTCCACCCGGCGACTGTATCATCGGCCTCCGGAGGCGCTTTCTGGGCAAGGTCTACGACGGCATCGACGAGAAGCTGGCGGCCTGGATCCGGGCGCAGCCGCTCTTCTTCGTCGGCACCGCGCCCTCTGCGCCCACGGGTCACGTCAACGTCTCGCCGAAGGGCGGGATCGAGCTGCTGCGGATCCTCGGCCCGCGCCGGGTCGCCTATCTCGACCTGATCGGGAGCGGCGCCGAGACGGTGGCGCACGTGCGCGAGAACGGGCGGATCGTGCTGATGCTCTGCGCGTTCGCCGGCCCGCCGCGCGTCGTCCGCCTGCACGGGCGCGGCCGCGTCGTCGGGCAGGTCGAGGCGGGTTTCGCCGAGCGCGACGACGCACGCGGCGCGATCCTCGTCAACGTCGAGCGGGTCGCCGACTCGTGCGGCTACGGCGTGCCGCTGATGCGCGTCGAGGGGACGCGGCCGCAGCAGGCGGCCTGGGCGGCGAAGAAGCGCCGCGAGCACGGGTTCGCCGCCTACGTCCGCGAGCAGAACAGCAGCTCGATCGACGGTCTGCCCGCCGTCGAATCGTGACGTCGCCGTACGACGCGATCGCGGAGCTGTACGACCCGTGGTCGCGGAGCGTCGTCGAGGACGTCGGCTTCTACGTCGAGGAGGCGCACGCGGCGGGCGGGCCGGTCGTCGAGCTCGGCGTCGGCACCGGCCGGATCGCGATCCCGGTCGCGGCCGAGGGGATCCCCGTGATCGGCGTCGACTCCTCGCCCGGGATGCTCGACGTCTGCCGCCGGCAGGCGGAGCTCGCAGGTGTCGCGCAGCTCCTCGACCTGCGGCTCGGCGACCTGCGCGAGCCGCCGGTCGACGAGCGGGTGCGGCTCGTCACCTGCCCGTTCCGCGCCTACCTGCACCTGGCCGACGACGAGCAGCGGCTGGGCGCGCTCGCGGCCGCGCGCGGGCTGCTCGTCGAGGGCGGCCGGCTCGTCTTCGACGTCTTCGCGCCGAGCGCGGGCGACATCGAGGAGACGCACGGCCGCTGGCTCGAGCGCGAGCCCGGAATCTGGGAGAAGGCGGAGTGGGACGAGGCGCGGCAGACGCTGACGCTGTCGGTGCGCGGCGAGCGCGGCGGCTCGACGATGCGGCTCGCGTGGCTCGGCGTCGACGACTGGCGCGCGCTGCTCGAGCGGGCCGGCTTCGAGGTGGAGGCGGTCTACGGCTGGTTCGACCGGCGCCCGTACCGCGGCGGCGAGGACAGCGTCTTCGTCGCGCGCCGCAGAGGCTAGCGGCTCGGCGCGGATCAGCTCTTCTTTACAGACCCCTTACCGGCGCTGCGGCATCGAAGCGTGCGAACGCGGGAACCGCGAGCGAAAACGGACAGAGGGAGGTCAAGGATGTCCAAGCCCCATATCCGTAGGCGTGGCGTGACGGCCTTGCTGCTCGCGATCGCGGCGATCGTGATCGGGGCGGTGTTCGGCTCCGCGGGCGCCGGCGTCGCCGCGAGTCGTGCGGCGCCCGTCAACCAGTCGCCGCCGACGATCAGCGGTACGACCGAGCAGGGCTCGACGCTGACGGCAGCGAACGGCACCTGGACGAACAACCCGACGAGCTTCGCGTACCAGTGGCGACGCTGCGACAGCGACGGCGGCAGCTGCTCGAACATCAGCGGAGCCACCGACAAGACGTACACGCTCAAGGGCGTCGACGTCGGCAACACGATCCGAGTTCGCGTCACCGCGCGCAACGCCGACGGGTCGAGCACGGCGACGTCCGTACCGACCGCCGTCGTCCATGCCAAGGCGGCTCCGCCGCCGACGAGCGCCAACGGCTGCCCCACCTCGGGCTCCGGCACGCTCAACGTCACGGACGTGTCGCTGCCCGCGCGGCTCATCCTCGACGGGCAGCAGGTCAGCCCGAACCCGGTCACACCGTCTGCGCAGAGCCTGACGGTGAAGTTCCACGTCTCGGCCTGCAACGGGCGACCGGTGCAGGGGGCGCTCGTCTACGCGGCGGCGGTCCCGTTCGAGCAGTTCTCGGTCCCACCGGAGGCGACGACCGCCGCAGACGGTTGGGCGACGCTGACGATGAACCGCGCGCGGTTCTTCCCGATCTCGTCGCGGCAGCAGATCATCGTCATGGTCGTGCGCGCCCGCAAGTCGGGCGAGCCGCTCCTCGGCGGCATCTCCACCCGCCGGTTCGTCTCCTTCCCCGTCGGGCACTAGCACGTCGACCCGCTCGGGATGGGCCCCGGCGCCTGTCCCGAGCGGCCGTCGTGTCCGCTGACCCACGCGGCTGCGCCGAAAATCGGCCGACTCCGGTGCTACGAGAGCGGGGCGACCTCGTCACCGACGGCGACGCGGCCCTCCTGCTCGACCTCGGCGTAGACGCCGAAGCAGATGCGCCGCCCGTCCATGCCGCGGTAGGCGCGGATCGCGCGCAGCGTGTCGAGGTCGACGGCGCCGGTGTCGGGGTCGCGCGAGGTGACGACGCAGCGGCCGACGGGGTCGCCGACGCGCAGCACCGCGCCGCCGACGCGGACGGCGCGGCCGCTCCACCCGTCCTCCACGTGCGCGTCGGCGCCGGCGAGCGTGAACAGCATGCGGAAGCGGCGGTGGTCGACCGGTGCGCCGAGCTCCTGCGCGAGCCGCGCGCACGAGGCGAGCGAGACCAGCGTCGCGACCTGGGAGTCGACCGCCTGGCCGGGGTCGTCCGGATAGACGAGCCGGAGCGGCTCGCCGACGAGCTCCGAGAGCGGCTCCGCCCAGGGCCCGACGACGACGCGGCCCGACACGGGACGTCCGTAGAACGAGGTCTCCACCCGTTCGCCGAGCCCGACGTCCGCCTCGACGACGTCGCCGCCGGGGAACGACAGCGCGAGCCGTCCGTCGTCGAGCCGTGGTCGGACACGGACGAGCGCGCCGGCGTGCTTGCCGTTGAACAGCCGGCCGTCCCGGTCGACGAGGTGGAAGCGCCGGTTCTCCTCGACGCCGCGCCGCGTGACCGACACCTCGTCCGGGTGCAGGAGCGCAAGCCCCTTCACCGGCGCGATCGAGATGTCGTGCACCGTCGGCACGCAGCCAGTCTGCCTGTCGAGCCTCACCCGGAGGCTCATCGGTTGTCGCCGTGCTTGAGCGCCCACTCGCGGCGCTGGGCCTCGGCCAGCGTCAGGCGCCCGGAACAGACCTCCTCTCGTAGCTCGTTCTCCGTCTTGTCGACGTGGTCCGCCCAGGGGCGCGGCTGCGGCCACAGGTTGCGCGGGTCGCTCGGCGCGCCCCCGAGCTCGAGGCTGATCAGGTGGTCCTCCTGGAACGCCGACGGCGGCCCGTGCGCGTGGTACTCCTGCAGCTGGCGCAGCTTCAGCGCGCCGGTGTACTCGGCGCCGGGCCGCACGGTCTTCGTCCAGCCGGGGACGCAGATCGTCGAGCGGATCGTCGCCTGTCTCACCGTGGGGTTCAGCGCGCCCGGGGTCAGGGCAGCGTCGGCGTAATACGGCGTCGCGACCCGGTGCGTCCGCGGCCAGAGCAGGACGACGAGCCCGACGAGGAGGGCGACGACTGCGAGGTCGGGCACGCGACGGGACATGCGACGACTGTAGCCAACGAAGGCAACAGCCGCTAGTGGCCGAAACGGACGCGACTCGACCAGACATAGAGCGCGATCGCGCCTGCCGAAGCCACATTCAGCGATTCCGCCGGGCCCGGTGTACGAATCGTTGCGATCTCGTCACACGTGCGCAGGACGTCCTCGGGCAGCCCCTCGCGCTCGGCGCCGAGCACGAAGGTCGTTCCCTCGCCGAGCTCGAGCTCGGCAAGCGGCGTCCCCTCGTGGGCGGCGAGCGCGACGCGGCGGCCGGGAGCCTCGTCGAAGCGGCCGAGCGGGACGCGGAAGATCGCGCCGGCGGATGCGCGCAGCGCCTTCGGCCCGGTCGGGTCGGCGCAGCCGGCGGACAGCGCGACGAACGCGTCGAAGGCGTCCGCGCTGCGCACGAGCGTGCCGACGTTCCCCGGATCGGCGACCCGCCAGAGCGCGAGCCCGACCGGCCGCGGCGCCGGCGGCGGCAGCTCCGCGGCCCGGAAGACGCCGAGCACGCGCGGCGGATGGCCGAGCGTCGAGACCTCCGCCAGCAGCTCGGGCGCGACGTCGTCGCCGGCGCGCAGCAACTCGACCGGCTCGAGCCCGGCGCCGAGCGCGGCCTCGACGAGATCCTCGCCCTCGCAGACGAAGAGGCCGAGTCGCCGGCGCTGGGCCCGCGCGTGCAGCCGCCGGACGAGCTTCAGCTTCGGATTGTCGCGGGACGTGATCACGCCGCCGAAGCGTAGAGACGACGTGGACCGCCGTCAGTTCCTGGTCGCCGCCGGGGCGCTCGCGCTCGCGCCGCGCGCGCTCGCCGCTTCGCGCGCCCCCGTCGCGCTCGTCACCGCCGACCTCGAGTCGAGGCTCGTCGCGGTCGACCTGGCGACCGGCCGCGTCCGCGCGCACGTGCCGACGCTCGCCTACCCGCGCAGCATCGAGCGGGTCGGCGACGCGGCCGTCGTCGCGCACTCCGACATCGGCGCCGTCAGCGTCGTCCGCGGGCTCCGCGTCCTCCACACGCTGCGGGACTTCGGCGAGCCGCGCTACACGGCGGCGCATCCCGACGGCCGCCACGCCTTCGTCACCGACGCGACGCGCGGCGAGCTCGTCGCGCTCGACGTCATCGCCGGACGCGTCCTCGGCCGCGCCGCCGTCGGCCCGCTCGCCCGCCACGTGACGGTCGACCCGACGGGCCGCACGCTCTGGGTCGCGCTCGGGCCGAAGGCGGAGGAGATCGCCGTCGTCGACGTCTCCCGGCCTTCCGCCCCACGGCTGCACGCGCGCTTCCGGCCGCCGTTCCTCGCCCACGACGTCGGCTGGTCGCCGGACGGGCGCCGCGTCTGGGTCAGCTCCGGCGACCGCGACGAGCTGGCGGTCTACGACGCGCGCAGCGGCCGCGTGCTCGCGCGCCCCTCGGGCGACTGGCCGCCGCAGCACGTCACCTTCCACCGCGGCCTCGTCTACGTCGCGAGCGGCTGGAGCGGCACGCTGCGCGTCCACCGCGTCGACGGCACGCCGCTGCGTACGACCGCCGTCCCCGTCGGCTCCTACAACGTCCAGCAGGGCGAGGCGCACGTCGTCACGCCCGGCCTCGGCACCGGCACGCTCGCGATCCTGGACGACGGGGGACGCCTGCTCCGCACGGAGCGCGTCGCCCGCTCGTCACACGACGCCGCGATCCTCTAGCCCCGCTGCGCCAGCGCGGCCTTCGCCTGAGCCGCGATCTGGCCGAACGCGGCCGGGTCGGAGACGGCGAGGTCGGCGAGCACCTTGCGGTCGAGCTCGATCCCCGCCGCCTTGCAGCCGGCGATGAACTGGTTGTACGAGAGGTCGTGCGCCCGGGCGCCGGCGTTGATGCGCATGATCCAGAGCCGGCGGAAGGTGCGCTTCTTCGCCTTGCGGTCGCGGTAGGCGTAGACGAGCGAGTGCTCGACCTGCTCCTTGGCGTAGGTGTAGGAGCTCTTCTTCAGCCCCCAGTAGCCCTTCGCCTCCGCGAGGACCTTGCGGCGCTTCTTGCGCGCGTGGACGGAACGCTTGACGCGTGGCATCCGCTATCGCCTCCCCAGCAGCCGGCCGACGGTCTTCGTGTCGCCCGGCGTCAGCTCATGAGCGCGACGGAAGCTTCGCTTCCGCTTCGCCGACTTGTGCTCCAGGTTGTGGCTCCGCATCGTGTGCCGGCGCAGGAGCTTGCCCGCCCCCGTCACCTTGAACCGCTTCTTCGCTGCGCTCTTCGTCTTTTGCTTTGGCATTCGTGGCGTCTTCCTTTGTGGATGCTCCGGCGTTCTTGGTCGGGGCCATCACCATCGTCATGTTGCGGCCCTCGAGCAGCGGCTGCGTCTCGATCGCGCCGATCTCCTTCACGTCCTCCGCCAGCCGCATCAGCAGGTCGCGCCCCCGCTCCGGATGGTCGCGCTCGCGACCGCGGAACATGATCGTGACCTTGACCTTCGCGCGCTGGTTGAGGAAGCGCTCGACGTGGCCCTTCTTGGTCTCGTAGTCGTGGATGCCGATCTTGGGCCTGAGCTTGATCTCCTTGACCTGGATCTGGACCTGGTGCTTGCGGGCGAGCTTGGCCTTCTGCTCCTGCTCGTACCGGTACTTGCCGTAGTCCATCACCCGGCAGACCGGGGGATCCGCCTGCCCCGCGACCTCGACGAGGTCGAGATTCCTGGCGTAGGCGTACTCGCGCGCTTCGTCCGACGTCTTGATCCCCAGCTGCTCGCCGTCCTCGCCGATCAGGCGCACCCGCGGCACGCGGATGGCGTCGTTGATCCGGGTCTGCGGCTCGGGGCGAACGGGCTGAACGAATCGCCGCGGCCTCAAGTGGGCTTCACCAAGCTCTTAGCTCCTCCTTCGAAAAACGACAAAAACCGCTGCAAGCAGCGGCCCGTTTCCTCGTCTGACGTCGACTCGGTTGAACCCCCGAAGGCCCGTGGCCCGGGAGGTGAGGAACGGGTCCGCTCCTGCTTGACAGGGTCACAGCGTAGCAAGTCGCGCGAGAAACTCCTCGAGCGAGGCCTCGCTCTGCCCGCCGCCGCGCTCCCGGATCGCGAGCGAGGCCTCGGACTCGCGCTCGCCGACGACGAGCGTGAACGGCACCTTGTCGAGCTCGGCGTTGCGGATCCGCTTGCCGACGGTCTCGTCGGAGTCGTCGAGCTCGACGCGGTAGGGCAGCCGTGCCGCGAGCGCCCGCGCCTTCTCCGCATGGTGCTCGGAGACCGGCAGGACGCGGATCTGCACCGGCGCGAGCCAGAACGGGAACGCGCCCGCGTAGTGCTCGATCAGGATGCCGATGAAGCGCTCGAGCGAGCCGAAGAGCGCGCGGTGGACGACGTAGGGCACGTGCTCCTCGTTGTCGGCGCCGGTGTAGGCGAGGTCGAACCGGGCGGGCATCTGGCTGTCGAGCTGGATCGTCCCCATCTGCCACGGCCGGCCGAGCGAGTCCCGCATGTGCAGGTCGATCTTCGGGCAGTAGAAGGCGCCGTCGCCCTCGTTGACGTTGTAGTCGAGCCCGCGGCGCTCGAGCGCCGCCCGCAGCGCGCCCTCGGTGAAGTCCCACTCCTCGTCGGAACCGAGCCGGTTCTCGGGCCGGGTCGAGAGCTCGAAGCTCGTCTCGAGCCCGAAGAGGTCGTAGAGGAACTTGGCGTAGTCGAGGCAGCCGAAGATCTCGTCCTCGATCTGCTCGCGGGCGCAGAAGATGTGCGCGTCGTCCTGGGTGACGATGCGGACGCGGGTGAGCCCGTGCAGCGTGCCGGCGAGCTCGTTGCGGTGGAGCGGCGCCGCCTCGGCGTAGCGGAGCGGCAGCTCGCGGTAGCTGCGGAGAGCGGAGCCGAAGAGCACCATGTGCCCGGGGCAGTTCATCGGCTTGATCCCCCAGGTGTGGTCCTCCTCCGGGATCAGGAACATGTTCTCGCGGAACTTCTCCCAGTGGCCCGAGCGCTCCCAGAGCGCCTTGTCGAAGATCAGCGGCGTCCGCACCTCGACGTAGCCGCGCGCCGCGTTCTCGCGCCGGCGGAGCGCCTCGAGCTCGTTGAAGATCACGGCGCCCTTCGGATGCCAGAACGGCGAGCCGGGCGAGACGTCGTCGAGATGGAAGAGGTCGAGCTCGCGGCCGAGCCGCCGGTGGTCGCGCTTCCTCGCCTCCTCGAGCCGCTCGAGGTAGGCGTCGAGGTCGGCCTGCGCGTAGAACGCGGTGCCGTAGATCCGGGTCAGCTGCGGCTGGGTCGAGTCGCCGCGCCAGTACGCGCCGGCGAGGTGGGTCAGCTTGAACGCGCCGATCGGCTTCGAGTCCTGCAGGTGCGGGCCGCGGCAGAGGTCGGTGAACGCGCCCTGTGTATAGAGCGAGATCGGGCCGTCGGCACTGTCGACGAGCTCGACCTTGTACGGCTCGTCCTCGGCCTCGAAGCGGGCACGGGCCTCGTCGCGGGAGATCTCGGTGCGCTCCCAGGCGCGGCCCTCGGCGAGCTCGCGGCGGACCTCGGCCTCGATCGCCTCGAGGTCGGCGTCGGAGATCGGCTCCGGGAAGTCGAAGTCGTAGTAGAACCCCTGCTCGATCGGCGGCCCGATCGCGATCTTGACTCCGGGATGGAGCCGGCGGACGGCCTCGGCGAGCAGGTGCGCCGAGGAGTGGCGGAGGACGGCGAGCGCGTCCGGGTCGTCGCGGTCGCGGACGGTCAGGATCTGGATCCGCTGGCCGTCGGCGAGCGGCAGCCGCAGGTCCTGGACGATCCCGTCGGAGCGGACGAGCACGGCCTGCTCGGCGAGCTTCGGCCCGATCGCGCGCGCGGCGTCGAGGCCGGTCGCGCCGGGCGCGAGTTCGAGCTCGGAGTTGTCGGGTAGGACGACCTTCATGGAAGAGGACAAGGATATGCACCCCCGGCAGGACGACAGGAACGAGGAAGTGGACGAGTCGCCTGTCCCCGACCCGGAGGCCACGGACGCCGACGCCGAAGACGATCCGGAGGCGGATTAAGCCGCGCGCGACTCGGCGACCGCGAGGTGCCGCGCGCGGCGACTCGTCGTCGTCAGCCGGGTCTGCATGAAGTGAAGCGTAGCGGGTAGGTGCCGGTGACGGAAGCACCGACGAGGAAAGGGGATCCGATGGCGAGGACCGTGCGCGATGCGATGACCGAGCATCCGCGGACGCTCGAGCTCGACGCCACGATCGTCGACGCGGCGCGCGCGATGCGCGACGCCGACGTCGGCATCGTCCCGGTCGTCGAGGGCGACCGGCTGGAGGGCGTGATCACCGACCGCGACATCGCGGTGCGCGTGGTCGCCGGGGGCGGCGACCCGAACGCGACCCACGTCCGCGACGCGATGTCGCCGAAGATCGTGACGATCGACCCGGATCAGGACCTGGACGAGGCGATGCGGCTGATGGCGGAGCACCAGGTCCGCCGCCTGCCGGTCTGCGAGGAGGACGGCCGGCTCGTCGGCGTGCTCGCGCAGGCCGACGTCGCCGAGCACGGCGACGAGGCCCGCACCGGCGAGACCGTCCAGCAGATCTCGCGTTAGCTCCGGCTCCGGGCGAGCCGGTAGACGAACGGCCGGCTCCACGCTCCGGCCGCGTCGCGGAGCCGCAGGGTGACGGTGACGCGGCCGGAGCCGCCGTGCGGCAGCCGGAAGGAGAGTAGGTACGGCCAGCAGCCGTCGCTCTCGGCGACGAGGTGCGAGCGGGCGACGCGCGTCGCGGAGCCGCGCCGGACGACGGCGCGGACGGCGAGACGGCCGGGCCGGTCGTCGCACGCGCGCACGGTCGCGTGCGCGACGGTGCGGCCGCGATGGACGGCGAGCGCGTCGACGCGCGGCGAGGTGTTCGGCCCGTGCACCTGCGGCGAGGCTGCGGTCCGCGTCGAGCCCGGCGCCGCGGCCGAGGGCGTGGTCGGGGTTGCGCTCGCGCCCGGGACGGCGG
>DASSSQ010000105.1:0-2128 GCA_035708405.1 Gaiellaceae bacterium | reverse complement strand
GGCGCAGCTCGACGCGAGCCGCGCCTTCGTGGTGCACGGCGCCGACGGCGTCGACGAGCTCTCCCCCGCCGGGCCGAACCTCGTCTGCGAGGTGCACGACGGCCGGGTGACGCGGCGCGAGATCGACCCGCTCGACCTCGGACTCGCCCGCTGCGACCCGGCCGAGCTGCGCGGGGGCGACGCGGCCGAGAACGCCGCAAGGATCCGCGAGGTGTTCCACGGCGGGAACGGCGGGCGGCGTTCGGCGATCCTGCTCAACGCGGCCGGCGCGATCGCGGCGGGCGGCCACGCCGAGGATCTGCGCGAGGGGCTCGAGGTCGCGCGCCGGGCGATCGACTCGGGTGCCGCGGCGGCACGCCTCGACGAGCTCGCAGCCTTCTCCAGGGGCGTGCCCGCGTGAAGCTGCTCGCGGCGCTCACGCAGCCGGGGTTCGGCGCGATCGCCGAGTTCAAGCGGCGCTCGCCGTCGGCGGGCGACCTGCGGCCGGCGGGCGACGTGACACAGACGGCACGTGCCTACGAGACGGCGGGCGCCCGCGCGATGTCGGTGCTCGTCGACGACCGCTTCGGCGGCTCCTGGGACGACCTGCGCGCGGCGCGCGCGGCCACCTCGCTGCCGCTGCTCGCGAAGGGCTTCTTCTCGACGCGCGCGCACCTCGAGGAGGCGCGCGACGCCGGCGCCGACGCGGCGCTGCTGCTCCTGCGCGACCTCGACGACGCGCGGGCGCGCGAGTTGATGCAGGTGGCGACGGGCCTCGGTCTCGACACGCTCGTCGAGGCGCACGACGCCGCCGAGCTCGAGCGTGCGGTCGAACTCGACGCGTCGATCGTCGGCGTGAACGCGCGCGACCTGTCGAGCTTCGCGATCGACCGCGCAGCCCAGCTCGAGCTCGTCGCGCGCGCGCCGCGCGACCGCGTCGTGATCGCCGAGAGCGGCATCGAGACGCGCGCGCAGGCGGCCGCCGCCGAGCTGGCCGGTGCGCGGGCGGTGCTCGTGGGCTCGACGCTGATGCGGGCGCCGGACCCCGGCGCGAAGCTGCGCGAGCTCGTCGGGCGGCCGCTCGTCAAGGTGTGCGGCCTCACCCGCCAGGACGACGTCGACGCGGCCGTCGAGGCGGGCGCCGACCTGGTCGGCTTCATCCTGGCCGACGAGAGCCCGCGCCGCGCCGACGCGCTGCTCGAGGCGCCGGGCACCGTGCTGCGCGTCGCCGTCTTCGTCGGCGAGACGGCCGAGACCGACGCAGACCTCGTCCAGTTCTACGGGCGCGAGGACGGCCACCGCTCGCGCGATGCCGTGCTGCTCCGGAACGGGGAGCGCGTCGGCAGCGTCGTCGACCTGCCGTGGGAGGAGTCGGATCCGTCCCACCTGGAGAGGGCGCGCGCGACCGAGGGACGCGTCATGCTCGCCGGCGGGCTCGGCCCCGAGAACGTCGCCACGGCGGTGGCGGCGGTGCGGCCGTGGGCGGTCGACTCCGCGCGCTCGACGGAGTCGTCTCCGGGCGTCAAGGACCACGAGGCCGTGCGGCGCTGGGTGGAGGCGGCGCGTTCGTGAGCTTCGGCGAGTACGGCGGCCGGTACGTCCCCGAGACCCTGATCCCGGCGCTCGACGAGCTCGCGCAGGCGTGGGAGTCACTGCGTGACGACCTGTCGTTCCAGTCGGAGCTGCACTGGCTGCGCACGAACTACGCGGGCCGGCCGACGCCGCTGACGCAGGCGGCCCGCTTCGCACCCGACCGGCGGGTGTACCTGAAGCGCGAGGACCTGATGCACACGGGCGCGCACAAGCTGAACAACGCGCTCGGCCAGGTGCTGATCGCGCAGCGGCTCGGGAAGAAGCGGATCATCGCCGAGACCGGCGCCGGCCAGCACGGCGTCGCGACCGCGACGGTGTGCGCGCGCTTCGGGCTCGAGTGCGTCGTCTACATGGGCAGCGAGGACATCCGCCGCCAGGCGCCCAACGTCGAGCGGATGCGGCTGCTCGGCGCCGAGGTGCGGCCGGTCGAGTTCGGGACGCAGACGCTGAAGGAGGCGACCAGCGAGGCGATCCGCGACTGGATCGCGAACGTCGAGACGACGCACTACGTGATCGGCTCGTGTGTCGGCCCGGCGCCGTACCCGGAGCTCGTGCG
>DASSSQ010000104.1:0-5125 GCA_035708405.1 Gaiellaceae bacterium | reverse complement strand
GAGCGGCTGCGGGAGCTGCTGCGCGCGCTCGCGCGGACGCGCCCGCGGCGGCGCTCGCGGCGGCTCCGCGCCGACCGGCGCGGCGACGTGCTCGACCTCCGCCGCCTCGCGCGCGCGTCGCTCGCGACGGGAGGCGATCCGGCGGAGCTCCGCTTCCGGCGGCGCGCGTCGGCGCCGCGGCGGCTCGTCGTCCTCTGCGACATCTCGGGCTCGATGGAGCCGTACGCGCGGGCGATCCTGCTCTTCGCGCACGCGCTGCTGCAGGCGGGGCGCGGCGTCGAGGCGTTCGTCTTCGGCACGCGGCTCACGCGCGTGACGCCCGCGCTCGCGCATCGCGACCCCGACCGCGCGCTCGGCGCGACGAGCGCGGGCGCGCTCGACTGGGCGGGCGGCACGCGCATCGGCGCGTCCCTGCGGGCGTTCAACGACGGCTGGGGCGCGCGCGGCGCCGTCGTCGTCGTCGTCTCCGACGGGCTGGAGATCGGCGACACCTCGGCGGTCGCCCGCGAGACGGCGCGCCTGCGTCGCGAGTCGTACGCGCTGCTCTGGCTCAACCCGCTGAAGGGGAGGCCCGACTACGAGCCGCTCGCGGGCGGGATGCGCGCCGCCCTCCCCCACGTCGACCGCTTCCTGCCCGCGCACGACTTCGAGAGCCTCGAGCAGCTCGCCGACGCCGTCGCGGGCGTCGGCGCACGCCACCGCGTCTGAACGGCTACCGCGACTCGATCAGCTGGTAGATCAGGCCGCCGCTCGTCGCCGGCACCGTCCAGCACGTGCGCCGGCCGTCGGAGACGGCCTCCGGCGTCACCTCCACCCCCTGCCCGGCGAGCGCGGCGACGGCGGCGTCGAGGTCGGCCACGGCGAAGGCGACGTGGTCGATCCGCATCCCGGCGTCTCCCAGCCGCTGCGCGCGGGTGGCGTCGTCGACCGGCTCGAGCGCCTCGATCCGCGTCGCGCCGCAGTCGAAGAACGCCGTGCGGAACTGCGCCGAGTCGGCGCGGAACGCCGGCGCCAGCCCGAGCACGGCCTCGAGGAACCGGCTCGCCTGCTCGAGGTCGGCGACGACGATGCCGACGTGGTCGACGTCCGTGAGCGGCGGCGTCATGCCGGCAACAGCTCCGCGAGCTCGGCGGCCAGCCGCTCGACGTCGCCGTCGCCGATCTGGTGGTGGAGGACGAAGCGGAGCCGCGTCGCCGACGACGCCGAGCAGGCGATCCCGCGCTCGAGCAGCCGCGAGGCGAGCCCGCGCGCGTCGGCGGCCTCGCAGAAGACGATGTTCGTCTGGACCGAGTCGGCGTCGACGCGCAGGCCCGGCAGGGCGGCGAGCCGCGAGGCGAGCGCCCGCGCCCGCCGGTGGTCGGCGAGCAGCCGCCCGCGCCAGCCGTCGAGCGCGACGAGGCCGGCAGCGGCGAGCACGCCCGCCTGCCGCATGCCGCCGCCGAGCAGCTTCCGCATCCGCCGCGCGCGCGCGACCGTCTCCGCCGACCCCGCGAGCACCGACCCGACCGGGGCGCCGAGCCCCTTGCTGAGGCAGAACGAGACGGTGTGCACGTCGGCGGCGAGCGCCGCCGGCTCGAGCTCGAGCGCGGCGGCGGCGTTGAAGAGGCGGGCGCCGTCGAGGTGCAGCCGCAGCCCGCGCTCGTCGCAGAGCGCCCGCAGCGCCGCCGTCTCGGCGGGCGTCGTCACCGTGCCGCCGGCGCGGTTGTGCGTGTTCTCGAGGCAGAGCAGCGTCGGCGGCGGCCGGTGCTCGTCGGGCGGCAGCAGCACCCGCTCGACGTCCTCGGGACGGAGGACGCCGCGCCGTCCCGCGACGAGCAGCGGCATGCAGCCGGCGACCGCGGCGACGCCGCCGGCCTCGGCGCAGGCGATGTGCGACTGCTCCTCGAGCACGACCGCGTCGCCGCGCGAGGTCAGCGCGAGCAGCGCGACGAGGTTCGCCATCGTCCCGGTCGGGACGAAGACGGCCGCCTCCTTGCCGAGCAGCGACTCGGCGCGCGCCTCCAGCTCGTTCACGGTCGGGTCGCGGCCGTAGACGTCGTCGCCGACGCGCGCGTCGCGCATCGCGTCGCGCATCGCGGCCGTCGGCTCCGTCGACGTGTCGAGGAAGCTGACGAGCGGCTCCGGCGGGGCGGCGACGGCGCTCACGCGAGCGCCGGCTCCACGTGCTTGCGGATCAGCTCCAGCTGCCCGAGGTCGTCGCTCGTCGGGCCGAGCACGAGGTACTCGACGCCGAGCTCCTTCAGCTCGACGAGCCGGCCGAGGATGTCGTCGAGCGACCCGAGCAGGTAGCTCTGCTGCAGCTGCTCCCACGGCCGGTGCGTCCCCATCACCTCGAGGAAGTACGGCTGCTGCGCCTCGAGCGCCTTCGCGCGATCCGACTCCTCGACGAGGTAGACGAAGTTGCAGTGCGCGAAGCGGATCGAGTCGGCCGGGCGGCCGCGGTCGGCGAGCGCCTGTTGGATGTTCGCCCAGTCGCGCTTGATCAGCTCCTGCGTGCCGGAGTTGCGCGAGAGCCAGCAGTCGGAGGCGAGGATCCGCTCGAGCACCGAGTCGGCGAGGATCGGCACGTCGCTGTACTCGGGGTCGGGCAGCCGCGACCCGCCCGAGACCCAGATCTCCGGCAGCTTCGGCGGCCGCGGCTCGATCGTCACGTCCTCGAAGCGGTAGTACTTGCCCTCGAAGGTGACGTTGTCCTCGCTCAGCAGCCGGCGCACGGCGGTGAGGATCTCGTCCGTCCGCCCGCCGCGCTCCTTGACGGACGTGCCGGTCGCCTTGAACTCGCCGGGATACCAGCCCGGCCCGATCCCGAACTTGTAGCGGCCGCCGGAGAGGAAGTCGAGCGTCGCGACCTCCTTCGCCAGCATGACCGGGTTGCGGAGAGGGAGCACGAGGATGCCGGTGCCGAGCGACACGTCGGGCGCCACCCCGGCCGCGTAGGCGAGCACGTTCAGCGGCTCGAGCCACGACATCCCGTACAGGCCGGGCGCGTGCAGCAGGTGGTCGATCACCCAGATGTCGTAGCCGAGCTCGTTGCACTTCGCGGCGTAGTCGCGGACGGAGCCGCGCACGCGCTCGTACGAGAGCTGCGGATACGTGTACGACGGCAGCCAGATTCCGATCTGCATTCCTCCCCTTTCGTCGTGTGGTCAGCGGTCGAGACGGAGCCGGCGGACGAGCTCCTCGTCGCGGCGGCGGATCAGCTCGGCGGAGTCGCGGGCCTGCCAGTCGTGGAAGCCGCGCCCGGACTTGACGCCGAGCGCGCCCGCGGCGACCCGCTCGCGCAGCGGCGCCTGCGGCTCGGTCGAGCGGTCGAGGTCCGGCAGCAGGTACTCGTGGATCGCCTCGATCACGTCGAGCCCGGAGATGTCGGCCGACTCGAGCGGCCCGGTGACCGGGAAGCGGATCCCGAAGCTCGTCCGCACCGCCAGGTCGACGTCCTCCGGCGAGGCGACGCCCCGCTCGACGAGCGCGATCGCCTCGCGCACGACCGCCTGCTGCAGGCGGGTGCCGAGGAAGCCGAGCACCTCCTGCTCGACGCGCACCGGCTGCTTGCCGATCGCGCGCGCGAGCTCGTACGCGGCGTCGACGGACTCCGGCGACGTCCGCGCGCCGCCGCCGACCTCGACGAGCGGCATCAGGTGCGCCGGGTTCCAGAAGTGCATGGCGACGACGCGTTCCGGCCGCGCGAGCGGCGCCGCGATGTCGGTGACGCGGAGGCCGGAGGTGTTCGTCGCCACGAGCGTGTCCGGCGCGACGACCGTCTCCAGCTCGGCGAGCAGCTCGTGCTTCGCCTCCAGCTGCTCGGCGATCGCCTCGACCACCACGTCGGCGTCGGCGACGTCCCCGAGCCGGGACGACGCGGCGAGCGCGTCCGGCGGCGGCGGCGCGGGCGCGAGCTCGTGCTCGACGAGGAACGCCGCAGCCGTCCGTGCGCGCGCGAGCGCCGCCTCGGCCGCCTCCGGGCGCCGCGCCCACAGCACGACCGAGTCCCCGGCGACGGCGAAGGCCGCCGCGATCCCCGGCGCCATCGTGCCCGCGCCGAGAACCGCTACTCGGCGGCCGTTACCGGCCGCGGAGGGCCTCACGGCTCGAGCCCGTCAGCGCCTTGTACCCCTCGAGGATCTCGCGGATCTCCTCCTCGTCGATCACGTCCTCGAGGCGCTCGAACGGGCGCTCGCCCGTCCGGCGCTCGACGGTCTCGATCAGGAAGTCCGGCGGCGTCGTCCGGTTCGTGAGCACGATCCGGTTCACCGTCTCGAGCCGCGCGTCCTCGTACGCGCGCAGGCCCGCCTCCGCGGTCGGCTCGCTCGCGAGCGCCTCGGCGGCGACGCGCGCGTCGACGATCGCCTGCATCGCCCCGTTCGAGCCGCGCGGGATCATCGGATGCGCGGCGTCGCCGACCAGCGCCACGCGGCCGAACGCCCACTGGTCGACCGGGTCGCGGTCGGACATCGGGAACTCGTAGACGACGTCGGCGCGCGAGAGCAGGTCGGGCACGTCGAGCCAGTCGAACCGCCACGACTCGAACGTCGCCAGGAAGTCCTCGATCCGGCCGCGGCGGTTCCAGTCGACGGGCGCGCCGCGCGCGTCGCGGATCTCGACGACCCAGTTCAGCAGCTGGCTGCCGGCCCCGTCGACGTCGTCGCGGATCGGGTAGACGACGAGCTTCCCGGTGTCGACCTTGCCGATGCGCGTGTGGCTGCCGCCGGAGAGGATCGGCGCGTGCGGCGTCACGCCGCGCCACATGTTCACGCCCGAGAAGACCGGCTCCCCCTCGCCGGGATAGAGCTGCTTCCGGATCGCGGAATGGATGCCGTCGCACGCGAGCACGGCGTCGCCGCGCACGCTCTCGCCGCCGGCGAAGTGGACGGTGGCGGCGTCGCCGTCGAGGTCGACGCCCGTGCAGGTGTGGCCGAGCACGATCGCGTCGCCGCCGAGCCGCGCGCGCACCGCGTCGGCGAGCACGCCGTGCAGGTCGGCCCGGTGGACGAGGAACTGCGGGAACTGTGGGTCGGCCGGGTCGCGGTGGATCAGCTGCCCGAACGAGTTGAAGAACGTCGCCTCCTTGTAGGGAATGGCGCGCGGGCGGATCTCGTCGAGCAGCCCGAGCGCGTCGAGCTCGCGC